>JAQTMV010000307.1 GCA_028714175.1 Methylococcales bacterium | reverse complement strand
GGGCCGGGCGTTTCGTGGATTTATTGCATACCTTGTAATACTGCGAACCGTCCTATTGACTCTGGCTGTTCTTCTTGCCTTCCTTCTAGCTTCCGATGCCGCGTTTCTATTTGGATTGCAAGAGTGGTTATATATTTTCAAGGTCTATTTGCTGGTGGTATGGCTTCGAGTCAGCGGGCATTTTCTCTTTCAACTGCTTGAGTCCACTTTGCACCAAGGCTTGGGTCAGACGGCTTTCGTGCTGGCGACATTGACCAAGTTGATATTGTTTGGCTGGCTAATTTATGCAGGTATGCTGGGGCTTGAGAGTGTGATCTGGATGGAAGTAATTGCGGAAGCTGCCGGATTGTTTATCCTGGTGTTTGGTGTCGTCCGGGTTGCTCGTCAAGCACAAACTGAAAGTGCCAAGTTGGCCCTGAGTGAATGGTGGGGAGCTAATGCAAATCGCGTAACTCGATACGGCTTCGCTGGATATATTCAGCATCTGGCGATCCTTCCATACGGTAGTTCGCCCAATCGACTTGTGGCCGGGCGGTTTCTGGAGGTTGCCTCTATTGCAGCCTTTGGTTTTGCCCAGTCGTTTATGGACATGTTGAAACGTTATTTGCCAGCGCAATTGCTCGCAGGAGTCATTCGGCCTGTATTGGTTGCACGTTTTGCTACGGACAGGAATTTTGGCGCAGTGGAGCACATGCTATCACTGGTCTTTCGAATCAATACTATTTTGTTGGGGTTGCTGGCTGCTGTCCTCATGACAGTAGGGCCAGAGTTCGTGGCAATGGTATCCAAAGGAAAATATGGTCCCGAGTCTGCCTGGTTGCTCTTGAGCCTGATTGCAGTTCTCGCGCTTGAGTCGCGTCGGTATCTTGTTGACTTGGCTATACAAACGGTTGAACGTAACGGTTTGCTGGTTGTCGGCAATCTTGCTTTATCCGCTTCTTTGATTTTAGGCGTTGTTGGTGTTCCGCTAATCGGCGCTCAGGCCATACCATTTGCGGCTGTACTTTGTCTGGCAGCAAGCAATATATGGATAACCCATCGCCTGGCCCACGATGGATTTCTTTTTCCTTTTGGTTTCCCGGCATTTATCCGAATCTTGATGGCCGTTGTTCTGGCTGCATTTGTTGGGGGGGTGGTCAAGGTTTTCCTCGGCTGGCGGATAAGCCTGTTCAGTATTTGCGCCTTGTATCCGCTGATGCTAAGGATTACCAACGCCGGCGTATTGAATGATTTGCGAATGCTTCGAAAAATGACACAGCGTGATGCAATACGCTGTGTTGACGATTTCAGCCAAGGCTAACCTTGTTATGGCAAGACTACTTTCCCTCAATAGCTACAACTACCGCCGCGGTGGCTCGGATGTGGTGTTCCTAGAACACGACGCCATGTTTCGCGATCAAGGTTGGGAGACGGCAGTAATGACCATGAATCATCCCAAGAACGAGCCGTCTCGCTGGAGCCAATATTTCGCTGATGAAATTGAGTTTGGCCACGAATACGCTCTGCTCGACAAACTGGCGATGGCCGGGAGGGTGATTTATTCGCTCGAGGCCAAGCGCAAGTTGGCGCGCTTGCTGGATGAGTTTCCTGCTGACATCGCGCATGCTCACTGTATCTACCATCATTTGTCACCATCGGTTCTGGTCGAGTTGAAGCAGCGCGGCATTCCAACGGTAATGACGGCTCACGATCTGAAATTGGCGTGTCCGGCCTACAAGATGCTGAATCGTGGTGGTGTCTGTGAAAAGTGTCCTTCAGGAAATCTATTGCATGTTCTGGCGAATCGGTGCCTTCAAGACTCCGTGGCGGTGAGCGCCTTGGTCATGGTCGAGTCGGCAGTTCACAAATCACTGGGCCTTTACCGACAAAATCTTGATCGAGTAATTGTCCCAAGTTTGTTCTACAAACAGAAACTGATGGAATGGGGTTGGCCTGAGCAGCAATTGGCTTACATTCCGAACTATGTTCATGCTGCGGTTTATACCCCTGGCTTTGAGCCGGGTGATTATTTCTTTTACTTCGGCCGTCTGGCGATGGAAAAGGGGGTGGGTACTCTGATTCGCGCCGCCGCCCAGGCGAGTGTGAAGTTGCGTATCGCCGGAACTGGGCCAGAGGAGGATGCATTACAGGCGTTGGCGGCTGATGTGGGTGGTGATATCGAGTTTTTGGGATTCGTAAGTGGTGATCCACTCTGGAAATGGGTACGCGAATCACGTGCGATTGTGCTGCCCTCGGAATGGTACGAGAACGCACCCATGAGTATTCTGGAAGCTTACGCCTGCGGCAAGCCGGTGATCGGCGCATGCATCGGTGGTATTCCGGAAATGGTGCGGGAAAACGAAACAGGCGCACTCTTCGCAAGCGGCAGTGTCGACGAACTTGCTGGACTGATGCGTCGCTTCGCGGCTATGGGGGTTGGCGAGATTGCAGCTATGGGGTCGGCGGGCAGGGAATATGTAGCTCGTACCTATACTGCAAGTCGCTATTTCGATGAAATGCTGGAGCTTTACGGCAGCATGGGGGTGCGCATGGGGAATATAGCTATG
>JAQTMV010000306.1 GCA_028714175.1 Methylococcales bacterium | reverse complement strand
TATCTGATAGGCTTTCTTTTGTGCACGGCGATGCGGATAATCTACCTTTCCCTGGCACTTCTTTTGATTGTGTCGGCATCTCCTTTGCCTTTCGCAATCTTACTTACAAAAATCCGCTGGCACAGCGTCATATCGCTGAAGTATTAAGAGTGCTGAGTCCCGGCGGCAGGTTTGTCATTGTGGAGACCAGCCAGCCAAAAGCCAGGCTTATAAGAAAACTGTTTCATTTGTATCTGAGTTATTTTGTCTTTAGGGTAGGCTACCTGCTCTCCGGCAACAAACTCGCCTACCACTATCTGGCGGAGTCCGCCGCCAGATTCCGTACTCCAGATGAGCTGAAAAAAATATTGATTGAAGCCGGCTTCCGTCAGGTATCTTTCCGCCCCCTCTTTTTCGGGACTGTGGGAATTTCTGTGGCTCTTAAATAGGAGTTTTGCGATAAATGTCTAACCCGGACCTAATTCTGTTGCACGCACCCAGTGTCTATGATTTCCGCAAGAAAACAATTCTATACGGTCCGGTCAGTGATTTGGTTCCCCCCTCCCCCGTTTTTGAGCTGTATCCCCTCGGCTTTGCCAGCATGGCGGAATATCTGGAACGCTCCGGATTTCGCGTACGCATCGTCAATCTGGCCGCGCGTATGATAAAGGACAAGAATTTCGACGCTGAGGCAGTGCTCAAGCGCCTGAAAGCACCGCTCTTTGGCATAGACCTGCACTGGATGGTGCACTCTCATGGAGCTATTAAAGTAGCAAGGCTGGTGAAAAAACATCACCCGGAGGCAAAACTGGTCTTTGGCGGTTTTTCCTCTTCTTATTTTTACAAAGAACTATTCCAGTACCCTGAGATAGATTATGTGCTCAGGGGCGACTCTGTAGAAGAACCCCTCCGTCAACTAGTAGATTGTCTGAAGAACAAAAAGGAACCGGAGGGAGTGCCCAACCTCGTCTGGAGAGATAGTCAGGGCGAGATAAAGGAAAATTCCTTCTCGAACATTCCCGCTGACCTCGGTAACGTAATGCTCGGTCACTATGGTAACGTTGTCCGCTCTGTAATCAGATACCGCGACCTTGCCAGCTACACTCCTTTCCACGGCTGGCTCCGCTATCCCATCACCGCCGTGCTTACCTGTCGCGGCTGCACCGAAAATTGCGTTATCTGCGGCGGCTCCGCTGCTGCTTTCCGCCGCTTCTACCAGCGAGAAAAACCAGCCTTTCGCTCTCCCGAAATGGTAGCGCGTGATGTAAGGCAAATCAGTCGCTTCATCTCTGGCCCCATCTTTATCCTTGGTGACTTGCAGCAGAACGGAGAAGACTATGCCTATGAAGTCCTGCGTCTGCTCCAAAAAGAAAGGGTGAAGAACCAGCTCATCTTTGAATTATTCAATCCGGCTCCGAAGGAGTTGCTCCGCCAAATGGGCCTTGCCTCCCCTAATTTCTGCCTGGAAATTTCCCCGGAATCCCACGACCCCATGATAAGAAAAGCCTCAGGCCGAAATTACTCCACCGAAGCTCTGGAGCAAACCATCGGCGATGCTCTGGATGCTGGCTGCGGTCGGTTGGATATGTTCTTCCTCATCGGATTGCCCAAACAGACGCCGCAATCGGTAATGGATAATATTGACTACTGCGGCTATCTCTTAGATAAGTTCAAAGTCGGCAAACGGCTTTCTCTGTTCATTGCACCGCTATCGCCCTTCATCGACCCCGGCAGCCTCGGCTTCGAGCACCCTGAGCGCTACGGCTACCGCATCCTGTTCCGCACCTTAGAGAAACACCGCCAGGCTCTGGTATCACCAAGCTGGAAATACTCCTTAAATTACGAAACGGAATGGATGACGCGCCAGCAGATTGTCGACATCAGCTACGAGGCAATAATCCGCCTGACCCGCCTCAAAGCCAAATACGGTACCATCCCCAAAGAACTCGCTGAAGCGGGAGAAAAGCGACTTCAATCTGCCTCAGAGATGGCGCACCGCATCGATGAGATACTATCCAAAGATAATTATCAGGAGGAATTGTCCCGCCTGAAGGGGGAAATCGGCCGTATAAATGCTCTGCCCGTAAGTGAAAAAACAGAGCTGGAACTACCGGTCGGACTGATTAAGCTCAAATTCGTGCGCGCTATCTGGTACTGGCTGACCGGGCGCTAGCCCGCACTACAAGCTCTTTTACTAATTTCTTTTAAAAGCTTCCCTCTGGGTATTGACAAATCTCTAAATATGTGTTAGAAATATATAACGTTAGAAATAATTAACTTTAGCAGAAATACATAAGGATTACCATGAAAACAAAAGGGATATTTTGGACTATTTTTATTACCGCGCTGGTATTAACCATCATACTTATCTTTGTTAAGGCATTCTATGCTGCGATTGCCCTTATGGTTGGAACATTACTTATCGGTTACCCTGAGCTTTGGTCTTGGATTACCAAAAGAAAATTACTTCCGGTTGACGAGAGGACACGAGAAAATACCGGCAGGGCAATACGCAATGGCTTCATCTTCTTTGCTGCAGCCTCAGCAATACTGATGCTGTTCTTTAGCGTAAATCGAAC
>JAQTMV010000305.1 GCA_028714175.1 Methylococcales bacterium | reverse complement strand
GCTAAAAAATCAGAGCTTTTAGTGGCTGAAAGTTCGGTTTCGACCAGTGAATATGTCAAGAATATTGCACGTGGATTTGTAAAAATAGCTTATCAGACCCAAGAGAATTATTACCAGTTTACAACTGAAAACGAATTAAGTTTTAAGGGTTTAGTGGGCTTTGAGAAGATACCCAAGCAGGAAATGAGGGCTAAGACCTACTTTAGTTGCCAGAGTGTAATTGACTCAGTAATGTCCCGTGAAAAAGCCCAGAGTTATTTAGGGTTGTTGAACCAAGTTGGACAAAGCCCCTTAATGCAGAGGAACTGGGTTTTGCAGTGGTATTTATGGAAAGATGTTATCCGGAATTGGGATGAGAACTTAGCCCGGGACGCAGATACTTTTATGACAGACGAAATAAGGGATTTGCTTATCTCTCAAATTCAGCAAGCTGAGCAATTAGCCGCTCAAAAAGAGAAAGAAAAAGAGATAGCGGCGGTAATATCTGAAATGGAAAAACCACAAGGAGGACAAGGTGGCGGATAAAGAGAAGTCTCTGGAAGAAATGTTGAATATTAACGATTTTTCAGTTGAAGAGATTGATATGTTTGCTCAGGTTTTTGATGATTATAAAGATTCGCCATTATTAAACGTGTGGAACAAGCTCTTTGATAAGGCGCTGGCTTATGCGTATTTTCAAATGGCGCATTTACCGAACTATAAACCAGAAACAGTAGCTTTTATTTCGGGGCAGATACGGGAGGTGGAATTTATGAAAAACGCCCCACAAAACTTTAAGATATATTTAGAGAACAAGCAAAAAGAGAAGGATAAAATCTCTAACCCTACCGCTTAAAGGGTAAAAATAGCGTAAAAAAAGGAGATAGAAATGGAAGATTTTTTAAGAAGGTTAATAGAACGATTACTTAAATGGAACTATAGGCTTGGAATGGCAGGACAGATAGCTTTGGGAGCTGAACCAGAGCTGGAACCGACTCCCGAACCAGAGCCAACTCCAGAGCCAGAACCACCAGAGCCAGAGCCAACACCAGAGCCGACACCAGAACCAGAGCCAGAACCCCAAGTCGTAGAAAAGGACGGGGTAAAGTATACACTGGACGGGGAAGGTAACTATTGTATTGGAGATATTAAGGTTTTAGACCACAAGGGAGTACCGTATTATAACCGTACTCGTGAAGTAGAGAGAAAACAAAAAGAAGCAATTAACGACTATGAGCAGAAACTCCGGGGATATGAGGAAAGTTTCCAGCAGGAACTGACAAAGATACAAAATGCCCGGCAGGGACTAAAAGATGATGAGATAGACCCTGAAACCGAAACGACGGGAAGACAACTTCGGGCATTAGAGGGAAAGATTAAAAAGGAAATTCAGGATAATCTTTCAAAAATACAAATAGAGGCGGCACAGGAAAGAGCCAGAATTAATATAGAAAGCGAAAGACACAGATTACAGCAAGACCCGGAATATAAGGATTTTTTTAAAAACGAAGAATTGGTGGCGGAATTAGAAGACAGGTTAAGCGAACGCAAGTTAAGCTTAGACTCGGCGTTACTTCCAGGAATCGTGGAAACAGCAGTTTGGATGATAATCGGTAAGAACCGTAAGTCTTTTATGAAAAGTGCTACTGAAAAGGGCAAAAAATCCGCTTTACAACAGCGTAAAATTGTAGGGGAAATAGAAACATTGCCAGTAGGCGGGGGTTCGTCTGGCGGAACCCGTGTAGTAATGAACAGTGAAGTCAGGGAAATAATGGAACAGAACAAGCTGGATGCCGAAGGAGCATATCGGGTTTGGAAGAAGAAAGAAGAATTAAGGAAAAAATACGGCAAAAGCGACCTTTTATAAAGGTAAAAATCTCTTTTTAAAAGAGTAATCCGAGGTATTTGGTATCCTCAAACCACAAACAATAACAGGAGAATTTTAATTATGGGAGAGAAAACAGTAAAAAAAGCAGAAGGAAACGAAAAATTCTCTACCACAGACATTAAGGAAGCCGAAGTTTTACAGAAAGAGTTTAAAATTCACGTTCTTAGTGTCAAGGGAGAGAAGTTTCTGGGTGATAAGCGGGTTTATACATTAGACATTTCTCCGGAAAAGGCGAAGGAGTGTTTTGCTAAATCCGCCGAGCTTCAAAAAGCCAAAAGAGAGCAGTTACTTAGGGATTTAGGAGGGCTTGTAACTCCACAAGAAATGATTAATTTAACTGCGGGCTTAAACAAATAAACAATTTCAAATAAGAGGAAAGACATAAATGGCTAATTCATTAGGAATGACAATTTCAAGGATTAAGTGGGGGTATTCCGGGAAGGGAACAAGAACCCTCTCCTCTCCGCTTCCTGTTGGAGCAAGTGAAGTATTTAAGGATGCAGGCGGGCATTTTGTTTGGTTCGATACCAGTCGAAGAATAGAGGTTGCCGGTTCCGGAAACAACCCGGATGCTGGTGCTTATATCTTAGGTTGGGCGGAATGTGGGGAGTTCACTGCCTCTTCCACCGAAGGGGGAGATACTATTCCAGTAGATACCTCTACCGAATCCCAGTATTGGATGCCGGCAGATGCCGC
>JAQTMV010000304.1 GCA_028714175.1 Methylococcales bacterium | reverse complement strand
ATGAAATGCAAAGGATGACCGATAGGAACCCGATCCAAAAAATAGTGTTATATCGTTTCATGTTTCCTCCTATTTATTTGCGGGTCAACGCCGTGAACTACGGCCTGATAGTATATGGCGCAGAGGAGCAGGAAGCGGGTCATACGGTAACCTCCCATCGGAACTTTTTTTGCCCGTAAATTGGTTGCCACGACCTGTTTCGCGTACCACCATTCCAACCTTTAGGTTTGGTTTCGGCAATAATACTCCAACCGGCTCCGCGTAAACTCGCGCCACTTTCAGTTGTAAGCGTATATGTAACAAGTTTTCTTCCACCCATTGCCCGCCACGCTCTCCAACAAGCAGAATATAACTTAGACACGGCACCCTTTTCTGCTTTATCGTTTGTACAAGTTCTTAATACCTCAGCTGTAAATCCATCATTCAACATCCTAGCAAGTGGAAGTCCAACAATGGCAACTCCAACTAACTCATCGCCCTGAGTTAAACCTATAGCAAATTTTCCACCATCTCTAGATGTTCGCTTATTATGCCGGTGGAATGATTCTACAAAATCATTTGCTTCCCGCAGGGTTATTGGACACAGTTCCATCATGCCATCTCCACCGCCACCATCGCCGTCACGATGCGCGGGTCGACGTTGTGCATGGCGCTCTGCCAGTAGATGGCGCAGAGGATCAGGAGGCGGGTCATTTGTTGCCAAACTCCCTATCCCATCTTTCCCAGCACGATTCCTTGCTGAAAAATTGACGGCAATTTGAAAATGTGCAACCAATCTGGCACTCTCGCCATTCAGGTTTTTTCTTATAGTCTGCGATTTGATAAAACCAACAAGGGCAGCTATACAGTCTGTCCTCAGAACCAGGAGGGAATGGAAGTCCACGCAACCATTCATATACCGGCATACCGCCAAACAATGACAGGTTAGGACCTCCGTAAATAATTCCAGGATTCACACGAAAAACCCGTTTCACCTTTTCGGATATTTTTCTTTCGGTAAATGATTCGTATTCAATGGATATGTGTTCGCATCCTGTCCCTTTGCATTTGTGACAAACAACGGCGGCACCATCTCTTTCTGCCATCCCGATATAAAGCCCCGTTCCCTTGCAACTTTCACATACTCGATCAAATTCAATTTTATTCTTCATGCCGTCCTCCTATCGCTCTCCCTCTCGATCATCCGCCCGTAAATGAGCGCTTCTACTTTGGCTATCATCGGTGCGCCGGTGTAGTGGCCGCTACGGATATTCGCCACGGTGCCAACGCTGATATGCCTGCCGTAGTGAAGCTCGAAAATGATGCAGAAATTGGTATTGCTCATGCGGCACTTGGTGAACCACTCATTGATGCGCCGCCAGTCGTAAAGCTGCGATTTGATCCGCGCCCTGGAATGATGGTTGCCGCGGCTCTGCTTCGTGTCAATGTACGCCCGCCATGAATCGCTATCGTTTTCCTCAAACATGTCCAGTTCGTTAATATGCCGGTCGATGTACCGCTTGTCGAATTTACTGATTGATATGGCGCTCATTTTTACCTCGCCGGGTCGAATCGCTTGGGCAGGGTCATGCTAATCTGGCCGCGAACAACCGCAAGTCCTCGAAAGTGTCGAAATATTCATTACATTTGTCGGCGATGTAAAGATAATATTTCAGTATCGCTTCTTGATATTGAGGATGCTTTTTGATTTCAATAAAAATGCAGGTGTACGCATTGAAATGCTCCTGCAATTTTTTTGTCAATGCACAGATTTCCTCGTGAGATGGGTAGACGATTATATCTCGCACGACAACCCGTTCACATGGCCCATCGGTATACGGTAAATCATACACCGGCTCGCATGTCGCAACATTATGAGATGTGCCGTCAGCGTCAGTCACCCGTTTTCTTGATTTTCTAAACCATATCATGTTTTCCTCCTCAGTTGTTCAATGATAATATCAAGCCGTTGCACTATTTGACCGATGCCAATAACAATGAAAAGTAAAAACAAGGAAAGAAATATTTTCATCCCTTCCTCCTCAGCCCCTCCGGGTCGAATCGCTTGGGCAGGGTCATTTGCAATCACCAATGTTACGAATAATGGACGCAACAAAAGACCATCTCGGAAACGTTATCGCTCTTTGGCGTGGTCTTTTTTTTATGGACACAAGACCATAATTGTCTATCTCAATCAATCCATCGTCTTTAGACAGAGTGCGTCCATCAATTAAACCAACCGGAGACACAAAATAAAACTCATGGGAAACCGTGTATGCCAGCCAACGTTTGTCTGGGTTTTTCAATTCACAATCGAAATCCGACTTATTTACTTTAATTTCAAACGCACGAATAAGGTTTGATATTGTTTTTACTTTCCATTCACTTATGGCCCATCCGTCAATATATTGATCTTGACATGAGCCATACCCAGTTCCCGTTCGTAGTTCTCTGATATATAGCCACCCAGATTTGTTATAATGCGATCTAAGTGCGTTATGTATATCTTCGGCTGTCATTTGCGCCTCAGCCCATCAATGGCGGCGATTGCTAATCTAATGGCATACTGGAATATGTCTGGACATTCCACTCTTTCTACCGCC
>JAQTMV010000303.1 GCA_028714175.1 Methylococcales bacterium | reverse complement strand
TCTCGGCACCCTTTCCCAAAGGAAAACATCAAGCCAGCAAGCGGGCAATTTCATCCCGGCGCGGCGGGTGAAGCCTGCGCAGGCGGCTGCCTTCGAGAGCCCACAACCCTTTGTTCCGGGGGAGAATTTCGCCAATGATTGTTGCGTGAACTCCTTTCTTCGCAAGGGATTGGAGCACCTTTGCCGTGCTTCGGGCGCTAACCGTTAAGAGGAGAGAGCCCGAAGCAATCAAAGCGAAAGGATCGAAGCCGAAATACCGGCTGAACAGTTCTGTTTCGGGAAGGATCGGGACTTTATCCTTCCAGATCCGAATGCCGACGTCGCCGGCGCGGGCGAGCTCATAGACGCCCGAAAGCAGCCCACCCTCGGTGGGGTCGTGCATGGCATGGACTTCGCCGGCGCGCACGGCCAGCCTGGCCTCGCGCACGACGCTGATACCCGGGTCAAAAAGCAGGCGCTGAGCCCGCCGCACCACCGCAGCGCCGAATCTCCTTTTCAATACGGCGGCCTTCTCGCGCGCCAGAATGGCGGTGCCTTCCAGGGCGATCCCTTTGGTCAGGATCACCAAGTCGCCGGGCCGCTGGGTTTCCTTCCGGACAAGCTTCTCCTTTTCCACCTCGCCCAGCATCAGCCCCACGACGATGGGCCGGTCCAAGCCGACGGTAATCTCCGTGTGACCGCCGCAGAGCGCCACCCCCAGCGCGCGGCAGGCTTCGAGAATCTCAGCAAAGATGCTCTCGGCCAGGCGCGCGGTGCTCTTCTTTTCCGGGAGCAACAGCGTGGCCAGGAACCACCGCGGGCGCGCGCCGAGGGTCGCGATGTCGTTCGCGTTGATATTCACCGCGTACCAGCCGATATGTTCGGCCGTGAAGGTGATGGGATCGGTCTTGGCTACGAGATACTTGGGTCCGACGTCGATGACCGCCGCATCCTCGCCGAAGCGCGGACCCACGACGACGCCTGAACCCCTGGGGACGCGGCAGGCGGCCAGCAGGGCTTCCAGCCTCGCGGCGGGCAGCTTACCGGCAGGAAGTCGAGTACGAGCGATGGTCATCTTCAGAGTCCGGCTTACGGGATTTCAACACGGGCGGTAACGCCCCTCATGATACGCGATTCTAAGCGCTGTGAGCGGGAATGTCATCGGCCTTGTGGGGGTTGCCAAACGGAGACAATCCGGCGTAATCTCGCTGAGGATTGCGGAGCGCGATTGACGCTCCCGCGGGCTTGTAGGGGCACAAGGCCTTGTGCCCCTACGCCTCCTATGTCGGGAGCCTGCTCCAGCCACGATACAAGCGCCGCCATCCTGCCACTCGGCGCTTGCGGCAAGGCGGAATTGTGATGGCCACGACAAGATCATCGATTAGCGTTCTGGGCGTAATTCCCGCGCGGCTTGAGTCCACGCGGTTGCCGCGCAAGCCGCTGCGGCCGATCTGCGGGCGCCCCATGATCGCCTGGGTCTATGAGCGCGCCCGGCAGGCGGCGGTGCTCGATGACTTGCTGGTAGCCACCGACGCGGAGGAAATCCGCCGGTGCTGCGAGGAACACAACATCCCCGCCATGCTGACTTCCGCCGAGCACCGCTCCGGCACGGATCGCCTGGTCGAGGTTATGGGCCGGCGCCCAGCGGAGATCTACGTGAACATTCAGGGTGATGAGCCGATGATTACCGTCGAGCACCTCGATCTCCTGCTGCGGCCCTTTCAGGAGCGCCCGGGCACGGAGGTCTCGACGCTGAAGGTGGCCATGTCACCCGAGGAGGCGCGCCATCCGGGCAATGTGAAGGTGGTGACGGACCTTAACGGTCGAGCTTTATACTTCTCCCGGGCCGTGGTCCCCTTTGGGCGTGATGGGACCGGCCAGGCACGCTATTACAAACATCTGGGCCTTTACGCCTACACCGCCGCCGCGCTGGCCAAGTTTCATGCGCTGGCGGCCTCGCCTCTCGAACAGACCGAGAAACTGGAGCAACTGCGCTTCCTCGAGAACGGCATTCCGATTATCGTGACGGAGACTTCTCAGGACACTATCGGGGTGGATACCGAAGAGGACCTGGAAAAGGTCGAGGAATACTTCCGCCGGCGGGCCCAAAGTTCCGAACCCAAATGAACGGGGCAGCGTGCCTGCATCCGGCAAGCACGGGGAGCGCGGCCCCCCAGCGATCCTATGATGCCGAGGTGGTTTACTTGTCCTAGTGGGAGATGGGGAAGCAATGAAGATCAAAAAGGCCACGCAAGAGTACGAAGCCTGGGTAGCGAAGCGCGCCGTGCTCGTCAAGCCGGATCTGACGCTGAAGCACCGGCGGATGGCAGAAGATGAATTTTCCTTCCTGCGGGCGACGTTTTACCGCTGGCTCCAGTTGTGGCCCGAGGTCTGCCCGGACCTGGCGAAGGCGCCCGCCCTGCTGGCCGTCGGGGACCTGCACGTGGAGAACTTCGGGACCTGGCGCGACACGGAGGGACGCCTGATCTGGGGCGTGAACGACTTCGACGAAGCGTACCCGCTGGCCTATACGAACGACCTGGTCCGGCTGGCCGTGAGCGCGCATCTGGCCATTGCGGCGAACCATCTGGCGGTGAACGCGGTCGATGCCTGCGAGAGAATCCTGACAGGATATAGGGACGGGCTGG
>JAQTMV010000302.1 GCA_028714175.1 Methylococcales bacterium | reverse complement strand
ACAGCCTTGCCACCGACATAAATGATTCCAAGTGCAAACTGCGCCTCGGCAAAACCTTGTTCAGCAGCAGGGCGAATCCATTTCAGACCTTCAGCATAGTCCTGCGGCACCCCCAGCCCTTGAAAATATATGAAGCCCAGTTTCGTTTGCGCCTCGGCATTTCCTTTCTCCGCAAGAGGGCGAAGCTCCATCAGAGCTGCAGCATAATCCCCCTTTTCGTATGCTTGCCGGCCTTCATTGAGACCGGCCCATGCAAAGTGCGCAGTTAACGAAGAAAACAAAGCGAGGCTGATGATTAAACGACGCAACGTATTCCGGAGTAGCGGCAAATACGGCATCCTAGCAAGGGATGCTTTTGTTACCCCGCCGGCGGGTAAATACCGCTGGTCCGTTGGAGTTTCAAATAGAGCATTGTTGCAGGGTGGTTTCCAGTTATGCTCAATTCTGGTTGGGTTTTCCATGATCCATTCCTTTCACTTGAAATTGACCCGCCATAACGGCGGATTGGGCGAGACACTAGCAAGAAATTGATTGCGATAACAAGGCCGCTCGGCTGCTTTGCCAGTCCGGAGATAAGTGACGCAGAAAAAGGAATAAGCGGCTAATTTATGGAGATAGAAGGCCCCATCAAGGACGGCGAAGAATCAGGTTGCCCCAAGCGCTCTGTCAGACAAACACTGATGGCAAAATTTCGCTCTCCCTGACAACATAATCAGGCAAATGCCGATAGCACCCTCTGCCTGCGATGAATATTATTTGCGCGGGTTTCGCCAGTCGAAGCCTCGCAAGAAAACCTTAACAACCCCCTCCTCCTTATGTTGTTAAGATATTCGCCCCTGCCCTCCCGGGTTCAGGGGCGTTTTTTTTAGGGATCCGGATTTATCCAAACCGTCGAGCAAAAACAATTTGGATTTCGGTTGTCAGGAATGGACTCACAATGGCGAACGGCCGGTTTCTGGCGCTGCCCCAATGAGGGAATTGCCTATACCACGATTGAAATTCATCGTGGTAAGTGCATGGCGGCAAATTACCCTAAATAAGGGGGTGCATCGGCTTATCAAACCATAAGCGTTTACGTTCGGGGCCATAGATGCCGATCAGCTTCCATTCACCGGCTTCCTTGACCAGCAGATGATCCTGCTTGTTCCAGCTATCGATTGTAACCGGCCATTTTGCATCGCCAGGCACACCCACAAGCAGGCCGCTGGACTGCAAGACAATCATGTTTCCATCTGCCGATACGCTCACCAGCTTCAGGTTATTGAGCGCTGCGACGTTCTCGACCCTGGCGAATATTCTTTGCCATGCCTGCTCTACGGATTTTTTATCAAGATCTCCGTCGTGATAGCTGTCTGAATAGTGCGCCATAAGGGCTGCCATGTTTTTTGTTTCAATGGCCTTCTGCGTGGTCTGAAAAAACATTGCCACTTCGTTGAAGGTCTGCTCTCCCAGCTGCTGTTTCCCGGCAGGATCAATATTCATCGAATATTTATCCGAGATTTGATTGGCATTGATCTGCGCAGGCTGGATCGATTCATCGAGGTATTCAACACTGTATTCCTCTCTGAAGTCTTTGTGAGCCTTTACTGAGGCCATTGTCATACCAATCGTCAATCCGGCAGCGACCATAAGCGTAAGGCCTGGTGTGTATAGTTTCTGTATCATGTCTATTCTCCTTGAGTTGGACAACTTGGTACGCAGAATACGGAGCCATACTTAAATACCGCTTAAGCGCAAAAATAATATTTTCGGGAACGTTTGATGGCGCGAAGCGGGTATGTGCGAATGTGGGCAGGCCACGATTTCATTTTGTTTCTGCCTCCCCCAAAGCCGCCTTGGCGAATTTCCCCCGTCAGTTCCGATGCTTATCCGGAATGCGGAGGCGGGATTTTATTGAAGACGGAAAAATCGACTATAAATCATTGGAAAACCCACAATTTTTACGCGATAATCTTACCTTTGAATGCGGCTATTTGGAGAGGAACGCAGAATGGGTGGAGCACAGCGCGTAACCCGTCATACAGTTCATCAGTCTCCGGTGGTTTGCGCTGCTTCACCACACGTCCCGTGAGGACTACTGAATTTTTATTTAACGCAATAATTACGGAGAAACTATGGCAGCATTAAACGTCGCACAGAAAATCCTCCTGGCCAACGCGGCCGGGGGGTTGAAAGAGCTCCCGCCAGAGGGACAACCGCTGGAAATCCAGTTCACCCACACCCTGTATCAGGATGCCACCGGCACCGCTGCCGCGCTGGCTTTCGAGAAGATGGGCGTGGATCGCGTGAAGACCACGTCGGTCATCGTCGTGGATCACAAGACCCTGCAAGTCGGTTATGTTGACGGCGACGATCATCGTTACCTCGAGACCTTCAGCAAGAAATACGGCTGCTGGTTCTCGCGCGGCGGCAACGGCATCTGCCACAGCGTGTTCCTCGAGGATTTTGCGGTGCCCGGCAAGTCGGTGATCGGTTCCGATTCGCACACCACCAACGCCGGTGGCATGGGTATGCTGGCGATGGGGGCGGGCGGTACGGACGTCAGCTTCGCGATGGCGGGTACTTCCTACAAGATCGAAATGCCGAAAGTGGTGCAGGTGAACCTCACCGGCGCGCTGCATCCGGGCGTACTGGCCAAGGATGTGATCCTCAACGTGCTCAAGGTGATCGGCATCAAGGGCAACAAGGCTAACTGCCTGGAATACACCGGGCCTGGCC
>JAQTMV010000301.1 GCA_028714175.1 Methylococcales bacterium | reverse complement strand
CTGTCATATAAGTAGATCCCATCAGCTATTCTCCGATTGCCTGGACATTTCAATAGAGCGCTCTCGCGCCGCGTGTAATGCTTTTGAAACCAGCTCAGTAAATCCGCCTTGCTCAAAAGTCGCTATGGCCTGCTGCGTGGTGCCGCCTGGCGAGGTTACCCGTTTACGTAATTGTTCGGGGGAATCAGAGGATTCCAGCGCTATTTTGGCCGCACCTAATGCTGTTTGTTGAACCAGTAGACGCGCAGTCGTTTCGCTTAGGCCCAATTCCAAAGCGGCTTTTTCCATTGCTTCCATCAGCAGAAAATAATAGGCAGGGCCACTGCCGGAAACGGCGGTAACTGCATCAATTTCGCTTTCATCTTTAACCCAAAGTGCAATGCCCACGGATCGCATGATATTTTCCGCCAGATTGCGTTGCTCAGCCGTTACCCCGGCATTGGCATGCAGCGCCGTAGCGCCAGTTAATACCAGTGCAGGGGTATTGGGCATACAGCGAACAATGGCGGTATCAGCGCCCAGCCATAGACTTAAGCTGCGTTGGCTAATTCCAGCCGCGATGGAAACGACCAGCGATTTTTTTTGCTGGATCAAGGTGGCAGCGCTTTTTGCTACAGAGCTTAATATCTGTGGTTTAACGGCCAGTACCACGACGTCAACTTCATTAATGACGGCATCATTGCTGGTCGAAGTGTTAACGTTAAGATTGGTTGCCAGAGATTTCAATGTGTCCGGGTTAATATCCGATACCCATATCTGTCGAGCGGAATGGCCGCTCGCAAGCAATCCGCTAATCAGGCAGGATGCCATATTGCCGCCACCGATAAAACCTATTTTTTGTATTTTCATTTTTGCCATGTGTTGGTGATGTTGAAAGATATTTTAACCTATATAAGGGCAGTGCAAACAATCACAAGACTTTTCCTATAAAATGCTGAAGATCAGGTTAAAGGTTAAAGGTTAAGGGTTAAAGGTTAAAGGTTAAGGGTTAAGGGTTAAAGGTTAACAGGGATCGTTATAGAGATTAGGCTTTTTTCGCCTTGCACCTTGCACCTTGTGCCTTGTGCCTTGCACCTTGCACCTTGTCCCTTTTGCCTGCAATGAATATTTACTCGTCCAGAACGATAAGCAGGACTTATGATTGAAACTATTTATATTGAAGAAAATATTCGGCAGCATCCGCGAGTTATTGAAATTATTGCGCGTTTTCCTCAAGCAAGATTAATCACCTGTGGCCGCTATGGTGAAGTGTTTAATCCAAAAGCACAAAATTTTCGCCTGCAAAAACAAAAACCCGCTTTAATACTGGCGGAAAAATATAAACATTTTACGCTGGAAGTGCCTCCAGGCTACGGCATTGGGGCAAAAAGAAATTATTATTTTTCACACATGTTCAATTGTTTATACGATTGCCGCTACTGTTTCTTACAGGGCATGTATCAATCAGCCAATTATCTGCTGTTTGTTAATTACGAAGATTTTCAACATGAAATCAAACAACTCTGTGACGATGCCCCGGCTGAGGACATTTATTTTTTCTCCGGCTATGATTGCGACAGTCTGGCTTTGGAGCCGGTAACCGGATTTGCCGAGCAATTCCTGCCTTTTTTTGCACAAATTTCCAATGCCTGGCTGGAACTAAGAACTAAAAGTACCCAGGTCAGAAGTCTGTTAAATCGCGAACCCTTGCCACGCTGCGTTGTGGCTTTTAGTTTGAGCCCTAAGGAAATCGCCGCAAAAGTTGAGGATAAAGCACCTTCCTTGCAACGCCGCCTTGACGCAATGAGTAAATTACAGCAGCAGGGCTGGCAGTTGGGGTTGCGTTTTGATCCGATGATTTATCAGGCAGGCTATCAACAGCAGTATCAGCAATTATTTGAGCAGGTATTTTCCATAATTCATTTAGACCAGCTGCATTCTGTCACTCTTGGCGTATTCAGATTACCGGAAAAATTTTTTAAAAAAATGCAAAAACTTTATCCTGATGAAAAGCTGTTTGCCAGTCCTTTGGCCAATCAGCAAGACATGATTTCTTATCTACCGGAACTGGAACAGGAAATGATGCATTACTGCACTGAACAACTATTGCGTTATATTCCTGAAGCCAAATTTTCCCCATGCACACTGTAAAGCGGACAGTTCTGGTGACCGGCGCCAGTTCAGGCATAGGCCGCGCCGTCGCCCGAAACCTGCTGCAGCAGGGGCATCACGTAATTGGTGTATCGAGAGATTGCCGGAAATTTACTAGGCAATTGAATGGCTTTAGTCCGGTCCAGCTCAACTTGGGCCGGCTAAATGGATTACCGGAAAAAATACGCGAACTCGAGCAAACCTTTCCCGAAATCGATGCCGTGGTTTTTTCTGCCGGGAGAGGACAGTTCGGTTCAGTGGAAGAGTTTTCCTATGCACAAATTGAAGCCTTGATGACGATAAACTTTACCAGTCAAGTCTTTTTGACCAGGGCTTTGCTACCTGCTTTAAAACGCAAAGCCAACAGTGATTTAATCTTTATCGGTTCCGAGGCGGCTTTAAAAGGCAGTCGTAAGGGGGCCGTTTATTGTGCCAGCAAGTTTGCCTTGCGGGGATTTACCCAGGCGCTACGCGAAGAGTGCAGTAAAAGCAATGTGCGGGTTTGTTTGATTAACCCGGGCATGGTGAAAACTGCATTTTTTGAAAATCTGACTTTTGAGCCGGGTGATGATGAAAGCAACACTATTCTGCCGGAAGATGTGGCTGACGCGGTATCT
>JAQTMV010000300.1 GCA_028714175.1 Methylococcales bacterium | reverse complement strand
GTTCTTGGGTGGGGTTAGAAATAGGCTTCCCGCTGAATTTGAACGTCCCGTCCGGCTTGTGGCTCACATCGAACCCCATGCTCTGCATGGCCGAGGCATTCGCAATCTTCAGCGCCTCCTTCTGCAGCTCCGCCATCTCATCCCGCTCCTCAACCGGTGCGAGTATCCAATCCCAATCGGTCACTCCTATCTGGTCGAGTACCCATCGGGAAACCTTGTTGTGCACGCTTTGGTTGGCTTCGAGCGCCCTGCTGGAGACCGTGACCTGCATGCCCTCGTTGTTCAGCCCGCCGCTCGCGCTCACATCGTTCTGGAAAATAGGAGATACTCCGAACGGGGCGCCGCACCGGTTTATCATTTCCGTGCGGGCCTCCATGTACTGCATCTCCTCAAGGGAGCGCATGAAATCCAGGTATTCGAACAGCTTATTCGTGTCCGGAGCTGCGGTGCTCGGGACGAAGAGCGGATAGACACTGTGCGGGTTGGCCGCGGCCTTGGTCAGGAAGTCGTCCCATACCTTGTTCATGCTGTTGATATTGGATGTCCTCACGAGCAGTATGCCCTTCGGGGATTTCTGCCCGGAATAATATTGCCAGACAAAATTATCCATGCTCAGGAGCGTCTTTATTTTTCCGATGACTGTGAGGGCCATCGGGAAGCCGTAGAAAATGGTCTTGGTGTACCTGGTCGTATGGAAGACTTCCCCTGCCAGGTAGAATATTGTCTTTTCACCTTCCGTTTTGAAATACGCGGGGTACAATCTTTTTCCGCATCCAAGCTCACCGCACTTGTACCCAACCTGCGTCCTGGTCCTGTGCTCGGGGCAGACCAGCATCCTCTGCTCCGAGTAGTAATCATAGCCGGGGCGTCCCTTGCGGTCTATTATCATGCGCAGGTAGAGCGGGTCCCCGCGCAGCAGCTCTACGGGCTTGGCGGACACTATTTCCCCGTCGTCGTTGTAATAATACTTTTTGAGGAACATGATGTAGCCGTTGTCCAGGATGTGATAGTCCGGGTCCATGCTGCTCAGCACGTCCAGGAATGATTGCCCGTTGGCGTTCGCGCTCTTGAGGAAAGGCTCGAATGATTTCTTCTGCATCGGATTCGGGGCACGCGTAGTCCCTCCGCAGAATTCGCATTCATCCATCTCGGTTTCGAACTCTGTTCCGCATTTCAGGCATTTCCGGACGAAGCGCGGCTTCCACTTCCCACCGTTTCTGAATGTCTCGCGCTCGAGCACATTTATGATTGTTCGATAGGTATCTGAAAAGTATGCATAATCATAGAGCGCCCCCATGGCCACGTTGTCGAACTTGAGCTCCATGGACAAGAAATCTGAATTGCCCCAGCCGCGCGTCACCCGGTTGCCGTCCTCTATCGATTTTACCTGCTCCGCGGGTGAAGAAAGATTCCAACCGAGTATGTTTATCGGCATACGCCCCAACCTACACCAATCATTAAAACACTTTCTCCTATCCAAAACCCTTTGTTGGGATGAACCATTCCTGCTCTCCCACAACCCCCCGCCACGCCAGGGCGAGCGAGATTACGGCGTCATCGTGCATGCCGCTCGGGGCGCCGTATTTGTCCCTTCCGGTCCCGGTTTTCTCATGTTCGAAAATTTCGAGTTCGTTCAGAAGCACAGGGATTTCCGGATAGGTGATTTTGTTATTGTCCATCGCGACCACGAGCGCATCTATGAGCTGCGTCTTCTGCTGCGCGGTCGGCACCGGCATGACCGGCACGCCCATGGCTCCGAGGTCGTCTACTATCGGGTCCCCCACCCCCGAGCTGTCCACATAGCACGTCGCCCCGTTGTACTTGGCTGAGGTAGAGGCTATCCTCATTTTCTGCGTGGGCCAGCCCGTCCCCTGGTCAAGCCGCTCCCAGCACACCACGTGCCCGGTCTCATCAAGCACAGTAATCACGGTCCAGTCCTGGTGCTTCGCGAGGTCCACTCCTGCCACGTACGAGTGCCCTTTTGACGGCTCCTGGAAGTCCCCGGATAGGTGGTCCCCGCGGATGTTCCTGAACACGGCGCCGCTCTCCTCTATGAAATGCCCGAGCACCTCCTGGTCCCAATACCTCTTCGTCCAGTTGGGCTTATTCTTCAGGAGCGCCTCCTTGTCCACTATCGGGTTCTCCCAGGTGGCGCCTTCCTGCGAATAATAATCAGCCTGCTCGGCATCCTTGCCGCGGAGGAAGAGCTGGTAAAACCACCCCTTGCCTTTCGGGGTGCTGGTGAACATGGCCCAGCCTTTCTTCTCTATGAGCCGCGCCTGGAGGAACTCCTGCCATACCCGCTCCTGCATCAGGGCGCACTCATCAGGTATCAGCCAGTCCAGGCCGCGGCCGAGCAGGGACGCGGGGTTGTCCGCTGATTTCGCGTAGCACTCCGCGCCGTTGATTAAGCGCATATAACCTCGGGTTTCCGAGTAATCCTCCACGAAGTCTGGGCGGGCCTTGAGCCAGCCGTACATGATTTCCCTGAAGACGATGCTGGCGAGGTCGTATGTGGGCCCGACCACCCACCCCAGGCTGTCCGGCTTCATCATGGCGGCCATCGCTTCCCTGGAGGCCGCGGTGCTCTTCCCCCACCTGCTGCCGCATGCGAGTATCCGGTACCGCGCGGTTGCGAGGTGGAGCTTCATCTGCCCGGGATGCGGCTGGTATCCGATTGCATCAAAAAAGGCGAGCTTGTCGAACCCCATCCAGCTCACTTCTTGAAGAACTTGCCCATCCATTCCTTCAGTTCCAATTCACCTGCGATTTCGATGCGCTCC
>JAQTMV010000299.1 GCA_028714175.1 Methylococcales bacterium | reverse complement strand
AATGTGGGAGCAAGAAAACATCCCCTATACGGTTCGGAAGAAACGCCAAGTTTTTTTCGACAATATTGGAAGCCAAAAAGCGGGGATAACGTAGCTTGGGCGTAAGGACAGATTTCGACAGCCTACGACCAGCGTACTTGCCGGCGACCTTGGCGAGTTGAACACCCTGGCGTTGTCGCTCGCGGCGAGTCTCATAATCATCGCGCGTCATTTGCAGTGCCAGCTTAAGCAATAATTCCTGCACCGATTCCAGAACGATTTTGGCTACACCGTCGGCCTCAGCCGCAAAATCAGACAAATCGACCAGACCCGGCACAGCCAGCTTCGCCCCCTTGGCTCGAATCGATCCGACCAGTTGCTCGGCTTCGGCCAAGGGGAGTCGGCTGATGCGGTCGATTTTCTCGGCGACGACCACTTCCCCCCGGTTGCAGATCAGCAATCATTCGCAACAGCTCGGGCCGATCCGCGCGGGCGCCCGATGCCTTTTCACGATAGATGCCGGCGATGTAGTAACCTTCTGCCCGTGCACTGTGGACGATTTCGGTTTGGCGGGTAAGGTCTTGTTCTTCGGTACTGACGCGGAGATAAATGCGGGCGACTTTCATGGGATTAAGGCCAAAATGGGTATACTGAAATTGGCTAACTATAAATCATGTGGCCAATAATGAAAAATACAATGTAATTTGGCTACTTTCTAATTGACCATCTATATTGGCTATGTGTTGGGACAATGTGACTTCAAACGGTGCGAATTCCGATAAAAACCTCATTATTCTGTCAAAGCCCCTTTTTGCGACTCAGATTTGAACACTGCTGTCACTGGCTTTGAAAAGTGACAACACTATTCCTATTTACATGCTATTCTTTGCGTATCTTTTTTGATACACTATAAATATGACGCCAATACTTTCTGTTAATTTTTTTGCAACTGAAGCAGGTAGCGAACCCGTTAGAGAATGGTTAAAAGATTTATCTGCTCAAGATAGAAAAACTATTGGCGAAGCTATTAAAACGGTGCAATTCGGTTGGCCTCGTGGTATGCCGTTAGTCGATCACATTGAAGGCGACATTTGGGAAGTCAGAATAAAGCTTGATAATCGGATAGCGCGAGTTCTGTTTGTAATCGTCAACAAAACAATGATTCTGCTGCATGGCTTTATCAAGAAAGATCAAAAAACACCGAAGCCAGAGCTCGATTTGGCAAAACAAAGATTGAGAACCTTGCGGGGAAAAAGATGAATAATCAACACAAAGAAAACCTTCATATTGGCAGCAGCTTTGACGACTTTCTTAGCGAAGAAGCGATTCTCGAGGAAGTGACTGCCGTTGCAACAAAACGTGTCATTGCCTGGCAAATTTCAGAAGGTATGTCTTCGCTTAAGCTGAGTAAAACGGCAATGGCAAAAAAAATGAGTACCAGCAGAGCATCGCTTAATAGGTTGTTGGATGAAGAAGACACCAGTTTAACCCTTACAACCTTAGTGAGTGCCGCCGCCGCTCTTGGAAAAAAAGTAAGAATAGAGCTGGAATCAGTCTGAATTTTATTTAAAGTACCCACAGGTATAGGTAAGTCGAAGGGTCGTTTATTGCCAGTTGATTGAGAAAATCTCGGACAGTTGACGCCATTAATGGCGCATCATAATAGACGCTAACTCGGTTTTTCGTTCCATTGCGCCTCAAACCCCAGCTTTAACATAGGGGCCAATTCCGAACAATTATCAAAGCCTATAATACAATCTGTGATCAATGCTCAGTCCTCTGGACAAGAGGCGACAGGGATCTCATGCATGATCGCCTCCTGCAGAACAGTTGAGTCATTATGCTTCAACAAGCGAGCATGGTACCGGCGAAATTGGCTGACCGCGCGGTCAACTTCTATCAATTTTTCCTGTCCGGCATCCGAGCTGTCCAGGGGCGTCTGTGTTACCGCGACCTGTCGTCGGTCTTGACTCAGAATCAACTGGTTGCTATGGACCTTTTGACGATTCGGTCCAACGAGCCGAGCCGGTGTTGGATTTGTGAAAGCCCCTTACGTACAGCGTTTTGATGTAGTCGTAGGTAAGATGGTAAGGTATCCTGAAGAAAATGGGCACTCCCAATTGATAAACTAACATAAGGGAATGCATCGAAATCTATTTACAAGCATCAACACCGCCACTTGCGCATTGTTAACCTGGCTCCTTCCTGCCGTGTTTATACAAAACTACCGCAAACAGCAGAAAGCCTCTTGAAACAGGCGTGTCCATAATTGTCAGGAGACCTCACGAACCGTAATCCTTTATGAAGTTGGTAGTAATTCCCAAAGCGTTTTTTTTCAAAACTCACAGCTATTTCTTCCCTCAATAGTATACTTAGGCAGTGTAAATAAATAACTGATACTTTTTTATTGGCTCGATTTGATGGCATAGTTCCAGTCTTTACCATGGAACTTGGCAGGGGTGAGATTGACTCTTCGCAGGTCTTCATCGCTCACTTTGATTCCACTAGGATAGGTATTCTCATCCAGTTCAGCTTGTATCGAGAGACCAGTATCTGTGGTCGTGTGACCAATCAAATTCACAATCACTTCGCGACTGATCAACGGGCGGCCTCGCCAATTTTCAGTAATGTAATTAAACATTCGATGCTCAATCTTGTTCCATTTACTGGTATTGGCCGTGACCTGCCCGTCACCGGTATATGTCAATGATTTTGAGACACCCGTTATAAGAATATTAGTGTAGATCGAGTGTACCGTTTTCCTGGTCGTGAGCCTCCTTTACCGTCCGTGGAAGGGGCGGGTTAATCCAAGCGGCTTC
>JAQTMV010000298.1 GCA_028714175.1 Methylococcales bacterium | reverse complement strand
TTCATTTTTATCTGACGGAATCCTAAAGAATGTTTTATTGCATTCTATTTCCCTTAGCTCAATGTTAAGGTGTTCGGACAATGAAATATATTTCTTAATATTTTCATTCCATTTAGAGTCTTCATCTGTAGAGTATTCAACGCTGGTGGATAATCCATACATTGCAGCCGTTAAATTCATTTGAGGATCAGCATCAATGAGCAGAACTTTATACCCTCTATCTGCTAAAATAAACCCCAAATTATGTACTAAAGTTGTTTTGCCGACTCCGCCCTTATGGTTAAAGAACGATATTATTTTTCCCATACTTACACCAAATTGTTGATAGTTTTTATGATATTTTAGCACTACACTTGCTTAGATAATTTTTTAAAAGATATAGACTCGTACTGAACGGTATTTTTTTCACCCAGTCTAACCGAATGATCAACCGGACAAGCCGCCCTACCTCATAACAGTGACTCAAGTTTGAAGTTTGGGTTATTCGCAATTGTCAGGATCAATTCTGCATGACAGGGCCGGGGCGCACAATGGCACACTAAATCACGGCCCTTAAGATTCTGTCGAACATCCGCTATCAAATCCGGATTGCTCTTTAACTCGATGTTCAAGTTTTTAAGCTTAGAAACACAGCCGGAAAACGGGTAAGCTAATCAGTGTAAACTTCCCCGTATTTCAACGCCATGTTGATGTACGAGCCGGCACACTTTATAAAATCGTTTGTAACTGATTTAGATGCAGCCCTGGAAAAGCTAAAGTCCAATGCCAGACTGACGCTCCTACAAAAGACTTGGCTGGGATTTTGTTTGACAGGGATGTTACTGACCAATTCGGTTTGCTGGGCAAAATTCGAGCGTGCGAGCTTGGGCGAACATAAAATTGCCGCTCTTTCGTGGATGTTTCGCGAAGCAAAAATAGCCTGGGACTCTTTGCTTTTGGCAAGTGTGACCTTAATTTTGGATCGTCACGGGATTACTGAAGGCGTACTGGTTCTTGATGAATCCGACCGGGCACGCTCAAAGCGAACCAAGCGAATTTATGGCGTGCATAAGCAGAAACATAAGGCTTCAGGCGGCTATGTCAACGGACAGACGGTGGTTTTATTGTTGTTGGTCACGCAGTCCGTTACGATCCCTGTAGGCTTTGCTTTTTACAGGCCCGATCCTGCACTGAAGGCATGGGGTAAAGAAGATAACCGCTTGAAAAAAGCGGGGGTGGCTAAAAAAAATCGCCCTGTTATGCCGGAACGCAACGTCCGGTATCCGACAAAAATGCAGCTCGCTTTACGGTTGCTGAAAGAATTCAAGGATGCCCACGGTCATATTAAGGTCAAAGCCGTTCTGGCTGATGCCTTGTATGGTGAAGCGGGCTTTATGGATAAAGCCTCACAGATATTCGGTACAGTACAGGTCATCAGCCAGTTGCGGGAGAACCAGACTATTGAGTACAAAGGTAAAAAAAGGAATTTGAAAGAGTATTTTAATACCACCAACAAAGGCGTAGAGGTGATTTTGCGGGTGCGTGGCGGTAAAGACATTAATGCGACGGTGAGCAGTGCGCGTTTAAAAGTAACGGCACAGGGTAAAAAACGTTTTGTCATTGCCCTAAAATATGAAGGTGAAAGCGACTATCGCTATTTGGTGGCCACGGACATGACGTGGCGCACTCTGGATATTATTCAAGCCTACACTTTAAGGTGGCTTGTGGAGGTTTTCTTTGAGGACTGGAAGCTTTATGAAGGATGGGGGCGCGAGGCCAAACAATTGGATGAAGAGGGATCAAGCCGAGGCCTGATTCTGAGTCTGTTGTTTGACCATTGCCTCCTCCTTCACCCAGAGCAGACAGCCCGCATAGAAAACAAACTGCCCGCGTATACCGTAGGCAGCCTGCAAAGAAAATCGCAAATGGAGGTGTTGCTTGAATTTATCAAAACTTTATTGGAGCATCAGAATCCAGCGGAGAAACTCAAAGAATTGGCTGTACTTGTTAACGATGTTTTTCAGTTAATGCCTTCAGGTAAGCATATGGTTGGGAGAGACTTAGGTTGCATGGAACCAACGGCTTCGCTGCAGTACCTGGAGGCAGGATGATCTTTCAAAAGTCAATCCGTAAAAAAAATTAAAAACTTGAACATCGAGTATTAGCAATCCCGCCTTAAAATTCACCTCGGCCAATTGGTCTACTGCGCAAACATTCACGGTAACCGGACAAAACGATAGTCTTGTTGACGGCGATATTGCTTACACCATCAATGCCGCCATTACTACGATAGATGTTATCTATAAAAGTCTTACCGTTAACAGTTTAACGCTAACCAATCAGGACACGCCCATAGCCAAGGTGGAAACGATTAACGGCACCAATGGTATTGATGTTTTACAAGGCACATCCGCACCGAGTTACATATTAGGCGAAGCGGCAGATGATGATCTCTCAGGTGGCGCGGGTAATGACACGGCTTACGGCAGTTACGGTAACGATGTGTTGTTCGGCGACGATGGCAACGATGTTTTATATGGCGAACAAGATGCCGATTATTTAAACGGCGGTTCGGGCAATGACATCTTAGACGGCGGCTTAGGCCTGGATAGCCTGATCGGCGGTGCAGGCAACGACACCTACTATTTGGGTTACGATGCTGCGGATGTGATTGATGATCAAGGTTAGGCAAGCGATGTTGATGTCGTCATTATGCCTTACCAATTAAGCAAATACACCTTGCCCAAAGGCATTGAGCAAGGCACGATTGCCGCAGGCACTGGGGCCAGCAGTCTCACCGGTAACACTGGCAACAACGCCTTAACGGGTAATGACGGCAGCAATATGTTAAGCGGTGC
>JAQTMV010000297.1 GCA_028714175.1 Methylococcales bacterium | reverse complement strand
AGCAATGAAAAAATATCTGAAGGGGGCAGTCTTAAAACCGCCAGATTTGATAAGTTACGCGAGCTAAACGCTCTACATAACTCAATTTTTCTTGTCAAGTTTATGCTGGTTTTTATTGGCAGGGATAGGTTCAACTGCGGTTTTTAGGATTATCGCTGTAGCGCACCTGCATCGAAAACCGAATTATTGGGTGGAGCGGTTAGGTAAAACGCCGTAGTTAGAGAATAATGCGCCTCGTTCTTCGGCACGGCATTGCACTTATCAGGCCTATTTCTTAGCGCAAGCTTCACCAAATCAATACAGCGTTTTTCTTCCCGTGGATTTAAATCGTTTAGTCAACACATCATATGCGGCTTTCGAAGCTTTGCCGGTGGCGCAGTTCTGACAACTAAAATGGGGGGTTTAACGGCCTGATACCAGGCTTCGGGCAAGCGTTTTTCGTTGGATCCATGCTTTGCTCATTGTGCCGTTTGCGTCTGCAACGCACGACAAAACCTCTTTCTTTAACTCCGACTTGTTAATTGTTAACTTTATATGGATACAAGTGAATATGGTTTTGACCCAACTTATGGTTATTCGCTCCAGCAGCTGTTAGCTGTAAAGGCACCGAAGGAACCAAAAGATTTTGATGGTTTTTGGCAAACGCTCTATCAAAAAGCATTAACAGTTGCCCCTCAACCCCAGACAAAGATCATAAATGAAAATAAGCTTCAAAAAGGTTCGCAGTGCGTACCCTGGCTAACAAAAAACAGGTGCTGTACTGGAATGGCGTGATTAAGATTTTGGAATTCATGCCATTATCCTATGGCTTTGAAAATTCTTCAAAGACCTGATTATCTGCTGGCTAATTCTACCTGGTGCATTTGCTCAATAACCAGGCTTGCCGAGCGACGGACGTCTTCATTCTGATCCGAGGCTAACTGCTCCAACACCAACATTACGTTCACATTCTTAAACTGACTCTGGACTGCGATTCTGGCCAGTGCCTCCGTGGCCAGATAGCGCTCAGGTCCTTGCTGAGGCTGCTGGGCAAATTTGATCAGTGTCGCGTTCGCCTGCTCGTCCTGGAGCATGCCCAGTTGCTCTATAGCATCAGCGTATAGGTGTTTATTGGGAGAGTCCAGTACATCCAGCGCTCGCTGCAACATACCTTCTTGTTCTTGATTTCCATCCTCGGCCGATAGTGAACTGACGCTATCGATATTGTCCGTGACCAGAGTCGCGCAATCTCCTGAATCCGGCATAAGCGAGTGAAATTCGTCCAGCGTTTGTGGGCCTGCTGAATTCGTTTCTGGTGAGGGTGTTGTCGTGTCGGCGGGTTTGCTCAGACACGCTGTCTCAAGATTCTCGATAACACGAAACCGTTGCGGCGGTGTCGACAATACAACAACGGTGAGTCCCTGTGCGGAAGAGCCAAGCGCGTATGAGAAACCATTCAGGATGATCTTCATCGCTTCTTCCAGCGTGCTGGAGTGAACACTCACTGTAACCGGTTCATCGGCCATTTCCGGATCGTTCATCAGGATTAGCGCATTGGCCTTGGTTTCTAACGCCTTGACAACATCGCGTAAAGGTACGTTTCTAAACTCGGCAGTCAGGCGGTTGCCTTCAAGGCGAAGCTCAAATTTCTGAACTGGCGCTTGTTTGGCGGGTACCTGATCGTCCGCCAGAGTAACATGCGGCAGGCATGACATAATCCATGACACGATTAGCAGGAACGGCCTGTTAAGCCTAAAGGAAAAAATACTCATACGCCATCTGCGATAGACCCGTCAGAGAATTGCCGCCTCTCGACGCTCGGGAGGAAGAGGCGGCAGCTTACTCATTAATTAGCTGGTACGAGCGGTCCCTGAGGATCAACATCAATAATAAGCGGAGGAGCAAGGACATTATCTGTGCAGGTAACTGTCATCGAGGCGTCAGCTACCGTAAGATTTGGGGTAAACACAGTCGCTTTTCTGGCCAGGAAATAAAGGGTACGGCTTCCAAAAATCAAAGGATTTGCGGCGACCGTAAAGTATCCTGGATTAGCAGCAGCATTCGACATCCATCCACCTGTAGTGGTAATTTCCTTGCTTGTGTTGTCGAGGATGTTGCCTTGATTCAGGAACTCCAGCGCTCGCTCCTGTCCCTGATCAAATGCAGGATTAGGAGTGTCACTAACGGTAAATAAGTAACGGTACTGTCCTGGTGCTGCGCTAGGGCGAAAGGCGTCAGCGCTACCGGTCGCGGTACAAAACCGTTGCGTGGGATTTCTGAAGTTAACGGACGTCAGAACAGTCCAAGCTGCTCCTACGTTTACATCGATATTCCTTGCACTGCCGCCCACGGCATCGACTGCCAACGCGGCGCCTGACATCAAGGTGGCATAGGTTGACAGCGCCAAGGCCAGCAGTGTAGATTGTCTGGGGTGTAAAAAATTGATATTCATTGTAGTTCCTCTTTAAACTTTAGGTTAACGGTTACTACCGATCGGAAGGATAGTATCCAGTAAGGTCGGAATCGTTTCTTGTTTCCCAAAGTTTGAAGCAAGAAACTTTTAAGACGTCTGGAGAATAGAGATATTTAGGTTGGGCGTCTGCGGAGTAATTCACTCACAAAATATGAACTTTTCACATTTTGTGATCCCGACGGCTTGAGCCAATAGGGGTGCATAGGCTAATGATATAGCCCTGCCTGAAAAATAAAAATCGAATCTGATTACTTACAAGCTCCAGCCAAAATCGAAACGGTGATGATCTAGGCTGTCGAAATCTGTCCTTACGCCCAAGCTACGTTATCCCCGCTTTTTGGCTTCGAATATTGTCGAAAAAAACTTGGCGTTTCTTCCGAACCGTAT
>JAQTMV010000296.1 GCA_028714175.1 Methylococcales bacterium | reverse complement strand
CATAAACATGGCAAAAACTGCCAGTAAAAATGCCCCGCCGATTAATTTTATATTTCGTATTAGCAAGATCTACTCCCGATTATTCTAATGTTCCGTATTAGCAAGATCTACTCCCTTTTGGTGACACACCCCTAAGGGTGATACACCAGCGCCAAACCCTGGAGCTTCATTATGGAGAAATCCAAGGCAAAAAATACGATGCCAAAGACAACAAATGCACCCACGAACGGTAAAAGATATTTCATGTCGTTACGCCTTTAAAAACCACACAAAAAAAACAGTAACCGCAATCAGAACCGACACAAAAAAAGCCGGCCCCACCCAAGGGTACTTCGATTCTCCACACTCTTCTGTATTGCAATTATCAGCGCTCATGCCAGCCCCTCCCATCTGTTTATCTACTTATTGCGAATGCATAAACCCCAAAAAAAGGGGGAGAAGGCTCCCCCTTTTTTATCCCACCTAACTACTTCATGACATAGAAATACATGATCAAGCAAATGAAAATAACATTCACCAACATCCCGGAAAAAATAAGGCTATCAGCGAGATATTTTTTGTTCAGATATTTCATACAAGCTCCGCGTCCTATTTAGCGAACTTCCGGATATACCCCAACAGCCCATCCACTTGTGCCGCAGACAGCGTTGCCCCCCAAGGCGGCATCAATGGCGACTTGCTGATCGACGGACCACCATCCTTGATTACACCCTTGATATCCTCGTCGGTACGCTTCGCCATCTCCGCTCCAACAGTGAAGTTACGCGGATCAGTAGCAAAATCTGCCGTTACATTGACGCCTTTGCCATCGCCATTAACCCCATGGCACTGGGCGCAATAAAAGTCATACACCTGTTTTATGTCTTCCGCCTGCGCGGAACCCACTGCACCCAAAGCCAATCCAGCCGCCAAGGTGGTTGTTATTACAAATCTCGACATGAGTTCATCCCTCCGTTCGTTCGCATTACTCGAAAGTAGCCACATACGCCGCTACATTCTCCAGATCTTTCGGATTAAGCACGCTGGCAAAGTCCGGCATATCCCGAACTGGCTTGAATACCTTGATGTTCGCCAAGTAAGCGTATATCCAGTCAGGATTCAACCGCTTGCTAGCCCCAACCAGACTAGGCCCACTCTTTCCACCATGCTTCTCGCCCTTGGTTGCATACTCGTGACATCCGCCACAGGGCATTTTTTTGGTGAAAATAGCCTTGGCTGGCGCGGACTCCGCAGGCTTGACCGCACCCGCCTTAACTTCCGGCGAAGTCAAACACATCAGGAAATCTGCTGTAGCAGCCGCATCCCCAGCCGACTGCTTGGGATGATCACCCTTGTTTGGATCAGTGAGCGAATTGTATTTCATTGGACGAATCGGCTTAGGATCCTGCAGCCACGCAACAAGCCAATCCTTCTTGAACTTGCTGCCGGCATACCATAGCTCAGGCCCCTTCTTTGCCAACTGGTCTGATATTGTCTTCTCCTTTGCCGGGCCATCGGTGTAATGGCAGCTAGCACAACTCTTCTTGAAAATCGCATCCCCACCAGCCGCATAGCTGGGTGCTGACGCCATAACCAGCAAAGCCGCCCCAAGGGAAACGGTGACTGCTAGTAGTCTCATATCGCACTCCTTTCTAATTATCATTACTGTGGATTCAAAAAAAACAAACTAATGCGGATTTATTATTATTTTTATTATTATTTTTATATTTTTTTGGGTATTTTGGGATACCCAAACCTGCTCAGCGCGACCGCTGCACACCATTGCATCGGTGTGACTATTGGTTCTCAGGCGCACTGCCTTCACAACTCTACGATTCACAATGGCCAAGCCATTGCAATGCGTCGAATGAAAATATAGCATAACAACACCCCCACTTTTTGATCTGTATCAACTAATGAGGGGGCTTTGCTTGATTGTTCAGGATTTTCCTTTTCTCGTGTGGAACTTGATGATCTGCCAGTTTTATCCGCACCAGCGAAGCCATGACTTCCACCATGACGCTAAAGGAGAATATCTTGGTCTTGCCGTAAGCACGGGGCCGGATATTCATACCCGCGTGGGCGAAGCGCTTCCCCTCACGATGTGCCTTTAAAAGTGCCTCGCTCTGAAAGGTGTATCCCGCCGATAGCAGTTCCATCGACCTGATCCAACCGGTCGGGTAAATAACAATGCCGTTGGTATATCTGAAATCCGTCCGGAACAGAAAGTTGAAGACATAAAGGTACAGGAAAGAGATGGTCCGCCGATGGTACGGGCGCAGCCACGGGTTTAATACGTGCGTAACAACAAAACTCGAGGCTCCGGCAGAAAGCGCAGCTACCGCGCCGGGGAAAAACCCCAGATCAAACTCGTTATCGCCTGGCACTATGAGACTGTAATCTTTTTGAGCGATGGCAACCCCCGCCAGGAAACTCTTGCCAACCCCTTGCCTGGTTTCATTGCGCACAAATTTGACACTGCCGTATCGAGAACTCAATTCAGCAACCACTGCTGCGGTTCCATCCTTACTGCCATCGTCAATCACGATAATCTCATAATCAGATATGCCGCCCTTTACCGCGGCAGAAGCAATCTCTCCGATGACGGCGGGAAGATTTTTTTCTTCGTTGAGCGCTGGAACTATAAAGCTGAATGAGGGTGCTGGCCTATTCATCGTACGATATTCAAATCCCAGTTGTAAGGCAGGTACTTTATCGCATAGTCCGGAGGAATACTCCCGTTGCCAGCCCGTTCGCTATTGAGAAAGCCAATGCTACCGCCCATTTCCTTGAAATCATCCTCATACCAGTCAAAAATCATCGAGAGATACACTGTCTTTTTTTCGCGATCCACCCGCATCCCTTTCCCCCTGTTTTCGAGGAACCGGTTAATCTGT
>JAQTMV010000295.1 GCA_028714175.1 Methylococcales bacterium | reverse complement strand
CTCAATTTGTTTGAAAAGGTGTCCTCCAAACTGAGTCTCAAGCAGAAACAGTTTAAGGCGGCTTTAAGTGATGACTTCCGAGAGGAAGTCGTGTTTGGTCTAAAATTTTAATGCGATTGCCCTGATACGGTTATCGCCTATTGCGCTCAAATTGTGCCTTCCCTCGTTAAATCTGGAATCAGGCCCTGAAGCTGGTCAAATATCAAACCGGCGCCAGCAACCTCATATTTAAACTTCTCTTTTACTCCACACCTTAACCATTGATTGTTATTAATCTGACTTTTCATATCCGTGTCACACTTAAGTCGTTCTTAAGACTTACCCAGTTAAAATTGCTCAAACGTCAAAACAATTAACGTTGAAACCCTAGAGCAAAGTACCCGATTTTGTGAAACAAGGAAAAGAACTATGGGCGTTTTGGGTATAACCCGACACCGTTGGTTCCTCATAATTTGCTACAAAACCGTATACTTTCCCCCCCATTCGCAAAGAACACAAAGGCGATATAAAATGAACAACAAATGCCATATGATGTTAATTTGGTTTAATTTTTTTTTAATAATTAAGGTGAAACGTATCTTAAAAAATCTTTTTGTCGCCGTTTCGATTTTTGTAGCGAGCGTGATATTGGTTCCGGTTTCCGCAAACGCGGCGACCATCACTAATGGTTTCTTTGGCATAAACGGTCATCCGTACGGACCGTATGCCGATATGTCCGTTGCAACGCAACTTGATCTTGTGAATCAACTGGGCACGGGTTTGTATCGTCTCAATATAACTTCCCACATTAATTACACAATGGTCGACCAGTACCTCGCGGAAGGTCAAAAACGGGGTATTAAATTTCTCATGACATTGAATGGCCCTCTGGATTGGACCACTTCCAGCGCGAGCGCAATCTACACCGCGGCATTCAATCAAGGTCGGTCATTCGCAACGCGTTACGCCGGACAAATCGCCGCGTATGGATTGGTGAACGAGAAAGATGTTGAGACTAAGCTTCCGGGAGTTAGCGACGGTACTCTTCCAAGCGATTATGACGATGCCTTGTATGTAAAAGGGAGAGAAGAAATCCGGGGGTTACATGACGGAGTGAAAGCCGGTGACCCGAACGCTAAAACACTTGTTAATTTCGCTTGGTTGCACTATGGATTTATTCAGCGGCTTTTGGATGACGGCGTTACCTTCGACATCATCGGAATTGACTGGTATTCCGATATGGGAGACATTACCAATGTAAGGGGGCGCGGTTTTGATCTTGTTTCCTATATAAAAACGCATTTTGGAAAACCGCTGTGGATTACGGAAGCTAATCGGAAATATGGCAGTATGAACGGGAATGAAGCGGCGCAGGCAACCTATCTTTCGCAAACAGCACAGGCAATGGCAAAGAACCCGGACGTGGACGCATTTATAGCCTATGAATTATTTGACGAACCGGGACTCCCAGACGTAAATGAGCATAATTATGGTCTTGTGAAATTTAAACAGAGCGGCGGTAAATATGTTATCGATACGTTCAAACCGGCTTTTGCTCAGTATCAGCAGGTGATAGCGAGCAATACTGCGCCGCAGTCTAACCCTCTCGCCGATGTCGTCATCACCTCGAGCTCTTATGCCAACGGAGTTTTCATGAGTACGGTGAAAAACCAGGGTAGCGCAGCGACTCCGGCTGGCACACTCATCGGCGTAGGATACTCGGTGGATGGGGTTTGGAGGGCCTCGGGCTCCTTAAACGGCCCCCTTGCCGCAGGAGCCTCCGTCACGATCGGCACTGACGGAGCACACTTCACCATTCCAACCGGCACACACACGTTTTCGGCTTACGTCGATGACGTTAACCGCTTTGCGGAGTCTAACGAAACCAACAATAAAGTTTCCAACTCGATTACTATGCCGTGAATTAGGTGAGGCCAACTCTCTATTTCTGGCTCCTCAGCAGAATCTGTGTGAATGGCGGTTCGGGGGTGTGTAACCCAACAAGAGTATAGTATCCTGTGCTGCGTCTCCGGCGGGGACGCGTTGTGTCAATGGTCACGGCTGAGGTAAACGTGAACAAAGCTTAGACGAAGCGTACACAGAAAACTATGTAGGTCACAATGGTTATGCATATCCCTGAAGCTGTAAGCAAATGGCAGCGTTATGAGGTAAACGGAAGCCTATACTAAAGAATGATTTTGGTGAGATTCTTGAGGGTTTGCCGGTGTGAGAAGGCGTGACATATTTACTAGAGAGAAATGATGAGAACTTGTGAGACCCTCTTAGCCAAGGGCGGGCAGGCTGTTTACCCACCGGGATAAGAGATAATAGGTGGGCAAAAAAAGCCTGCCCCCCCTACATGACTGTTTGTGGTTTGTCAGGTGGAAAAGCGATAGCGAATTCCGCCACGTAGAAATTCGAAGTAAATTGTCGGATTAAGGTTCGCTAATCCATTCTAAGCACATCGGTCTTACGGGTTATTATTTCTTATGCTATATGGCTTGTAAAGCCATATAGCATATAAGTTAACCCGTTTCGAAAAGCCTGATAGAGCACAATAGCGAAAGCGTATTGTGCCATTTTCCACGTTCAACATGCGGCGCAATACAGCTATCGCCTATTGTGCCTTACCGTGTTGGAAACCGCCTTGTCGTTTTATGTTGGCGACCGCAAGCCCTTACCCGTCCCATCAGTGCAACCCGGTTTGCCAACCGTCCGCCCATCAGCCCTGGAATCTATCAAGCTGGCCGTGTACCGCGAAATGCTGGTGCAAGGCTGAGCTGGCGCGGCGTTTGGGGTGGAAAGCCCCACGGGTTGACCGCTTGTTTGATTTAAGCCACGCATCAACCTAAAAACCGCAGTTGAACAAAAGCATAAAATCTGTAAGGCTTGTATTTTTTGAGTCGAGCCATGATTTTACCTCCCAAAGTTATTCACCCAACGGGTGAGCCAGAATTTACGCTTAAAAA
>JAQTMV010000294.1 GCA_028714175.1 Methylococcales bacterium | reverse complement strand
CGAATTGGCAGGCATTGAAGTAACTTCAATCAATACCGACGGCATTGTGGTCAAAGCTCTGCGAACCAAAGAAGCCGAATTCAATGCCATCGTTAAACAGTGGGAAAAGGATACAGGTTTCATCACCGAGGAAATTCGATACAAAGCCACTTACAGCCGCGACATTAACAACTACATTGCCGTCTATGAAACACCACAGAAGGGGAAACAGTTTAAACTGAAAGGTGCTTACGGGCTCACCTCCCCGAAGAAAAACGCGATCACTGAAATCTGCGTCGAAGCTGTTAAAGAGTTTATCGCAGCCGGGAAACCCTTGATGTCCACAATTACAGAATGCCGGGACATGACCAAATTCACCAGCATGCGGGCAGTATCCGGAGGGGCGGTAAAAGGTGATCCCGTGGAGCCGGGCAAACCGGTCACAAGCGGGATCTTCCTTGGAAAGCTGATCCGGTGGTATTACTCCAATCAGGTTCAAGGCGACATCATCTACGCAAAAACAGGTAACAAAGTAGCGTTAACGGAAGGTGCCCGCCCCTGTATGGACTTGCCCGAACAGTTTCCGGACGATATTGACTACCATAAGTATGAAGCCATGGCAACAAGAATCTTGTACGATATTGGGTATTTGAAAGAGGATCAACCTGCTGAAAAAGAGAACGAAAGTGCGTGCCAAGGGTGATGAAGATCTTGATAATCTAATCATTCGAACAGTGATTAAATGAGGAGATGGAGATGAAAGTTTTCGCATACGACATAGTAACCGGCACCAAAGGCACCGAGATTCTGGGCAATATCAACTGCTGCGGTTACGGTTCTTATGGGATGAAATTGCCAGAAGTTAAGCTGCCAAGTTTCATCAAACCGGATTCCAACTGGCAAGTTGCTGGGAAGGCTGAAGACAAACAAGGCCGTTCCATTCATCCGGCACAATTCAAAAGAGACGCAATCTGCTTCTGCATTGGCGAAATGCGCTGCGGGACAGATATCTCATGGGAATGGGTCATACTGGTCACGCCGTTGAAAGGAGAATCAAAATGAATCCAATACTTGAAAAAGTTAAAAAGCTGCTTGCCCTTGCCAACGATGCAGGAGCATCTGAAGGAGAGCGGGATAACGCCCTCCGGATGGCGCATGGATTGCTCGCCAAACATAATCTGGACATGGCAGATTTGCAGAAGCATCTTCAGCAAGAAGGCCGGGAAGACTATTGTAATGAAACTTTCGGCATGGTGTGGTGTCGACGCGTTTCGGCGGCAGTTGCCAAATTGTTTTTCTGCAAGTATTATTATGGCAGAAAAATCAACGGCACCAAAATCAAGCACCATTTTGTAGGTAAAGCTTCTAATGCTGCCACAGCGGCTTTGATGGCTGAATATATCATTTCATCCATTTTGAGTGAATGTCGGAAACGTTGGAAGCACAATTTAGCCCCAGAATCCAGGTCTTTTGCGTTGGGTGCTGCTCGGGTAATCAATGAAAGGGTCGACGTTATGATTGCAGAAGCTAAACCTGAAGGTTCTGCTTCAACCTCGCTAATAGTTCAAAATTTGTACAAAACAGAAGCTGAAGCTAATGAAGAGTTTATCAAAGCGGCGGGTACTTCTTTAACCTCTACTAAGGTTAGACAAACTTCTTTTATCGGTAGTGCCTATGCTGCAGGTAAAGCTCACGGGCAGACTATTGGGCTAAATACCCAAGTTGCCAATAAAGACCACCTGAGATTGAAATAACCAGGGGGTTTTTCCCACACCAACAGAAAGGACGAAGTGATGGATACACTGAACGATGAAAAACACGCGGTAGGGCGGTCTGAGTTGAGCGTTGGGTTAGAGCGCTTGCCCTGCCCGTTTTGCGGAAAGACCGAAGCGCTTGAAATGATTACCGGCAGAGAACTAATGGATTATGAACAAGAGTTCTGGCCGCATGCTGAGTCTTGGGCCGTTATTTGTTCTGCCGAAACACCAAAAGGGAAAGGCGGGTGCGGAGCAATGGGCGGATTTGCTCTGTCAGAAGATTTGGCACTAGAAAAATGGAACATGCGCTCTAACGTGAAATAGACACCTACGAATGATGGAAGAAAAACATGAAGGATATAGATAAACTACGGATTGCCATCTTGACCCTAGACAGAGATTTTACTTCGGGAGACTTTGCTGGAGAGCATACCAATGCCCGACAAGCACTAACAAAGATGGAACGGCGCGACGAGATCGTGTGTGTCGGCATGAAGAACAACGCGGACAGCGGCAGGCCGATGAAGATGTATCGCATTGCCAACATCCGCAAAATAAACCCCGAAAAGGCTACGCAGACGTCACTGTCAAAAAGTGACTATTCCGTTGCAAATACCTGGGGAGAGGTGTACCCAGACACTATGTTTGCTCCGACTCTCAGCGGAACGCGGAGAGTGCATTTATTGGATGATAGTCGACCTAGCAAAAATTAAGGGGATTCCCTAAATATCATCCCGCTCACTTCTCTGTTGAGCCGGATGGTGTCGATGTTGAGCTGGGCGCAGCGGTTGACAAGTTCGTCAACCTCCGTTTGAAGTCTTGCAAAATCCTCATCCACTCCGTTTGAAAGTAGTCCGGCGCTTCCGTCTTGACCGGATTCGGCTTGGGCAGATCGGGGCAGGGTGCCGGGACACTCTGGGAAGTGGATGCGCACGCCGCCAGCAGCAGCAGCGCGCAGCCGGTTAATAGTAGCTTGATCCTTGTCATGTTCACTCTCCGTTTGAATTATATTCTTTGTATAGTATTTGGCGATGGCCGTGTTCTGCGCCTGCTGCTCGATAACCGCATTCTGGCTCGCCGCCAGGTCCTCAACATGCTGGACGTGCTTCCCGTAGCTGAAAACACCGTATAACACACACAACCCGGCTGTAAGCGACACTAGCCACAGGGTTGCCCTTGTTTGAATTCCCATCACACCCTCCTGAACAGCATAAGCT
>JAQTMV010000293.1 GCA_028714175.1 Methylococcales bacterium | reverse complement strand
TGGTAGTTGAGCGACGGTGTTTTTTAGCATTTATTTTCAATGAGTTCCAGTCCATTTTTCAATCGACACGAATCCATAAGCCGGGAAATTAAAATATATGCTAACTTACTGTATTTCGACAGCCTAGCCGCTTCCTGTGTTTATTGATTTATAAGGTAACGCTGTTGCGAGGGTGTGGGAGGTTTATTGATGATCACATTATCTCCCTCAAAATCAAAACCCATAATGAATTCAATTTTTTTGAGTTCGTTTAATGCGGCAATCAACTTCCTTTTGAAACATCTAATTTCCTTATTACTGCTGCCGCTGAACGAGCGGATTGTCTCTATCTTGATAGGATACGGTTTAGCATGCGTTGCCAAATAGCCGTGCAGCCATAGCGCTAAAGGCTTCCCTCGTAATAACTGCCGGTCTTGCCAATCAATGGCCGTCCAACCGCCCTCGTAGAAAGTGAGTATCTTTGGGTTGAAAATAACAACATAACGACCACTATCATCATCTCGCATAAACTCTAACAAACTCCCTCCATAGGTTTTCCGTTCTTGTTGGTTTGTTAATTCAACCCCGCAACCCATGAGCCGCGCAAACGAATTTTTTAACCATTCATGCTCGCTTTTCCCCGTTTTTCGGCCTAACGCCTTTAAAAAACCATACACGGAAAATTCGCAACGTGTGCCTAACGGATGGAGTCTTGCTAAATGTAAAGCCTGTTCCCAAACATCAAGGTCTGACTGGTCTAACTGAATGCCTGTGAAACGAATTTGCAGTCCTTTTTGACAAGCTAAAAGCTCACGCTGGAAAACCGCCCTGTTTTTACCTTGTACGGCGGCAAATAATGCCCCGCGCAAAACCGGGTTGGGTATCCCTCTCGCCGGCTTCGGCCATATGGGAAGCTGGTAAACCTTACTATCCCTTTCTCGGGCAGAAGCTTGCTTGCCTAAATTAGCAATCCGTTGTTGAAAGGCGTTGTCACTTAGGCCCATGAGAACACCGCAGGGTCATTGTGGGTTGATTGATGATGGCAAATAACACATTAATTATTCCAATTGGGATCATCAATCATTAAAGGCACCTTAATTTGATGGGTGGGTGAGACTCGTTACTTGCTTCACTTTCAGCACTAGCAACCCTAGTTAATATATATCATTATAATGAGAGCATATATTAATGGCTAGTATCGTATATTCGATTAATCGAGTCAATCAAATGTCCGAAAAAATCCATTCTGCAAAATAGGCAAAAAACCATTTATACTACCCGGAGCATCAATAATGAACGCCGCCAACTCCATAGTAATAAGGGAAATGTTTTATCAAAAACGACCAAAAAATTTAGCCGCTTAATTTCTCGGGCAATAAATATCTAATGTATAACCAAATATTTTTTACCAATATCCTCCGAATACTTGATGAGAAGGGGATCACAAAAGAACAGCTCTCAAAAATGTCGGGGGTATCTATGGGCTTCATATGTGATTTAACCAACGGAAAAAGTAATCCGTCTTTACGGATTATGGAACAGATAGCCGATGCACTGGATACCTCTTTACCCGCACTGCTTGAAGAAACAGACATGGACAGTAAAACATTAGAGGCCTTAACGGGTGGCAAACTCAGAGGCGTAGCGGAAGGGTATGAGCGCGTTTCTTTAATACTGCCGTCTCATCAAGCATTCATCGCTAGACAATGGGCAAAGGAGGCTATGGAGCACCTAAAGAAAAAAAGAGCAGAAAACGTATCAAAATAGCCCTGCATAACCCAATCGCTATAAACTTAAGCAAAAGTTCTACGCAATCTGAATACTATACAAAATCAGCCAACTTTATTGACCATCCCCACTCCTCTGAACGCTTAGAGCAATCACTCCTCTCATCCACCGCATTAATTCGCTAACGCGTATTTATCTTTCCCGTCATGCTGGTTACCGTGATTTCTGGTTTCAAGGCCAGTGTTCAAACTAAATTGAATGCATTTTTGCCCATCTCGCCAAGCAAGCCGATTTGACCCGCAAAGCGAGTGCCCAAGCCTTCTCCAAAGCGCACAAACAATGCTCTCATAGAGCTATAGAGCTTTTGCGTGTCTTAATCAGCGTTTTATGATGTCGGTTTCCAGTCACTTGATATCACCCCCCTCGCTGAAATAATTTGCGTGTTGTCGCGTCCGATGTCTCTAAAATGCGTAGGTACCTTCATGATGCCAGTCACCGCTTCTTGAGAGAGGTTATCGCGTTTGGCTTTTTTCTGCCAGGCTTGGAGATGCTGCTGTCCGCAGAACTCTACAGTGCCAATGTTGGAGTAGCAGATACTGTTTGAGCATCTCCATAAACTTATCGCAGACGATCTCTTGGTGCTTGTTCGCGGTAATCCAGAGTGATGACTAATCGCCCATCTGATTCACCGGCACCCAAAGCCGCATCAAAAACACGCCAATAAATCAGCTTATTAAGCGGGCGTTCAGCTTAAATTTATAGGATTGCTAATAACAGCAGTTGCATAAAGCTCAATGACAAGCCTAAATATCTTCTTAATTACATTAAAATTAGATTAAAAAAATATTATTATCGATATATTGTGTAATAATACGTCAAACTACTCCCCCGAACGCTGAATCACTATGCCAAACGTACCTCATCAAGACGATCAAGCGCAGGACTCTGTAAAAGCACGCGCCAAAATCAAGCTGGAGCGTGATCTCGGTCCGGACATTATGGCGGCTCTCGCCGATCCTAAAACCGTCGAAATTATGCTGAATTCCGATGGCAAGCTCTGGCAAGAACGACTGGGCGAAAAGATGCGGCAGATAGGCGCTCTATCGGCGAGTCGTAGCGAATCGATCATTAAGACCATCGCAGGCTTCCACGGCAAAGAAATCACCAAGGGCAGACCCCTCATAGAATGCGAACTGCCCCTCGATGGCTCTCGCTTTGCCGGGCAATTTCCGCCTATCGTGCCAGCACCCACCTTTGCGATTCGAAAAAAAGCAGTCGCCATCTTCACCCTGGACCAGTACGTCG
>JAQTMV010000292.1 GCA_028714175.1 Methylococcales bacterium | reverse complement strand
TGTTATTGCTAACGATTTTTCGCAGGGCTTGCGACTAGAGAATCACCTGCACTTTCTTGCATTGGATCAGCCGTTTGAAGTTGACCAGTATAATGATAGCTTGTTAATTGCAGCCAAAAGTTATCAGCGTTATGACCGTTTGGCCGCGGCAATAAATGCGTTAGATGTATCGGCAACGCTGGCAGTGTATAAAAAAATCAGGCCATTATTGTTACAGGTTTTTAGAGAATTTAGCTATCCGGAGGAATACAGCCCGGAAGATATTTTCACAAAATCGGCAGCGGTAATTCTTGCCGCACCTGTTATAGACGGGAAAATTGCCTTGGCAAGGCACTCGGTACATTATAAATTTGCCGATCAACAGCTTGAGACGTTAAGTCCGATACATAAACAGATGTTGCGTATGGGGCCTGAAAACACCCGCATTATCCAAAATAAACTGCGTTTGCTGGTTGAAGGTTTGGTTAATCTAAAAGAGCAGTAATTACTCAGCAGTTAGAAAAATAGAACTCGGCACACCGCTACGCTGCTTCTGCATAATCCACATGGATGTGGTGAATGCAGATATTGCAGGAGCAAATATCTGTCCAGGCAGTTGACAGATGACACGGATTTGACAGATAAGCACGGATAAAAAATAAAATTCGTTTAAACTCGTCCAATCAGTGTCATCCGTGTTTTATTATGGTGTCAGCATCTCCAGAGTTAAAATGTTAACTTGGGGATGTTTTTTCATGGGCATCGCCTAACGTGTCCCAAACACCACAATAGTTTTGCCGTGTGCGGAAATCAGTTTTTTATTTTCCAGTTCTTTTAAAACGCGTCCGGCCATTTCTCTTGAACAGCTAACCATGCGACCGATTTCCAGTCTGGAGATATGTAATTGCATGCCATCAGGGTGCGTTATTGCCTCGGGACTTTTACATAAATCCAGTAAAGTTCGAGCAATTCGTCCTTCTACATCCATAAAGGCCAAATTGCATAAATTACGGCTGGTGGTTAATAAACGCGACGATAATTGTTCTCCAATCATGAAAAATATGTCGGCGCTATGCTCTGCTAGGTCTTTTCTCAAGATCTGGCGAAGTCGTTCGTAACTTATTTCGGCCAAATGGCACTCGCTACGCGTTTTAACGCAGACGTTTCGTATTTCAGTAGTTTTAAAAACACCTATTTCACCGATAAATTCATTTTTATTTAAGTACGCGAGAATCAGTTCATGACCATCGTCGGCTTCTTCCACGGAAACGCTGACTGATCCGTCTATGATAAAATAAAGTCGATCGCCGGTATCGCCAGGTCTAATAAGAGTGGTTTTGGCTGGATATTTTTTTATATGGCAAAAGCTTAAGAAATGCTCCAACGCTTCTTTATAAGCGGTATCTTGGGATTTAAGTGTCATAACAACTATTCATCTATAATCAGTGCTGTGGTAAATGTGAATAACAATGCAGGATTTTAACAAAAAAATCAACATTGTCACTCTGGCAATAAGCGTTTTTATGCTACTCTATGTGTCATTTTTAACCGGGAAAATAAATGCAAGTAACAGTCAAATGGGTCGATGGCGTGATGTTCGTCGGCGAAACCGGCAGTGGACATGCTGTAGTTATGGATGGTCCTCCCGACCACGGTGGTCGTAATATAGGCATGCGCCCGATGGAAATGCTTTTGCTGGGCGTGGGCGGTTGTTCATCTTTTGATGTGGTGCAGATTTTACAAAAAGGCAGAAACAATATCGTCAACTGCGTGACTGAAGTTACCGCCGAGCGGGTTGATGCTGTCCCTAGCGTGTTTAGCAAGATTCATCTGCATTTTATCGTCACCGGCCATGATTTGAAGTCATCTGCTGTTGAAAGGGCGGTCAAATTATCCGCAGAAAAATATTGCTCTGCATCCATCATGCTGAGCAAGGCAGTTGAAATAACCCATGATTTTGAAGTTATCGAGGTTTAACTATTTTGAACAAATTGCAATTACACGGCTTTAATAATTTAACAAAGTCGCTCAGTTTCAATATTTATGACATTTGTTATGCGCCGGCAGAACAACAGCAGGCGTATATTGAGTATATTGATGAAGCTTATAATGCCGATAAATTGACTCAAATTCTTAAGGATGTCGCGGAAATCATCGGTGCACAAGTGCTTAATATTGCGCGTCAGGACTATGAGCCGCAAGGCGCCAGCGTTACCATGCTGATCTCCGAGGGCGAAGCGCCGCCGCCGCCCAGCATGAACAGTCAATCGCCCGGCCCTTTACCTGAAACGGTGCTTGCGCATTTGGATAAAAGTCATATTACTGTGCATACTTATCCTGAAAGCCATCCCGATAACGGTATCAGCACTTTTCGCGCAGATATTGACGTTTCAACCTGCGGCCGGATTTCGCCGTTGAAAGCGCTCAATTACCTGATTCACAGCTTTGAATCCGATGTGGTGACCATGGACTATAAAGTGCGCGGCTTTACCCGGGATATATCAGGTAAAAAGCATTATATCGATCATAATATCACTTCTATTCAGGACTATATTGCTTTGGATACGCAAGAAAGTTACCAAATGATTGACGTGAATGTGTATCAGGAAAATATTTTTCACACCAAGATGATGCTCAAGGAAACCGAGCTTGAGAATTATTTATTCGAGAAAGAATGTAATTTATCCGTCGATCAAAAAACGGAAATTGAACAGAAGCTGCAGAGAGAAGTGGCTGAAATTTTTTATGGCCACAACTATCGACGCAAGAAGATAAAGGTTGCTGAATAGCTGTCTTGATGCTTTTTGTTATGACCCAAAAATATAAACCGGTGTAGCGTAATCCGGTTTGATTAAGCTCCCCGTTGTTGTGTCACGCTAACCCAGCAACGGGGCATTTAAGGTTCATCATTTTAGTTGCCTTGCGATTAATACAACCGGATGAATCACCTCCAGTTCTATTCCCCGTTCTTTTAGTCCTGCGGATATATGCAGGGCGCAGCCTATGTAGGAGCTGACCAGGTACTTTGGCTGATGCTCTAAAGCCGCTGCCAACAGGT
>JAQTMV010000291.1 GCA_028714175.1 Methylococcales bacterium | reverse complement strand
TCCGGATAGCCGGGGCGAACTGAACCACGACAAATTTATCTTTTTGTTTTAAAACTTTTCTGATTTCTTTAATTGAATCAAATTCGCCTTGACTGTGAATGGCTCCAACCGGGCAATGAACCAGACATTGTCCGCAGGCGATACAATCTTTATTTTTATTAATTGACGGTTCAATATTTATATCAGCTCCCCTGTTTTTAACCTCCAGATATTCAGTCGGGCAGACCTCCACGCAATTCCGACAATCTATACATTTAGTCTGATCAAAAATTATCGGTCCAAACTGATAAATCGGATGATTTATTTTTCTATCCGGAAAACGCAGCATTTTAGAATTATATATTTTCCGGTATTTCAGCAAATCACATTTTGAATCCCAAATACAAACGGAGCAATCTTCAATGTGTTCACCGAAAATCAATTCCAAATTAAATTTTCTCGCCCATTTTATTTCCGGCGTCAAAGTTTCCACTTCCATGCCTTCAGACACTTGCGTGGAACAAGCGGTTTGCAAGCCGTTAACTCCTTTTATTTTAACCACGCACATCCGGCAATTAGCTTTAACTTTTGTGTCCTGGTGGGCGCATAAATGGGGAATATCAATGCAATTGCGTAAAGCAACTTGTAAAATCGTCTGACCTTCCGTCGCCTCAACTTTTTGCCCGTCAATTGTTACCATGAATTTTTTCTCCATACTAAATCCTTTTAACAAATTTCAAAAAAACAAAAGCAATTATTCCGCCCAATAGCGCTGAATAAAGCTGATTCCATGACATCATCATTGATATTGCTTCAGTCATCGGCTTGTTCAGAAAAAATTGGAAAAAAAGGCGGCTGGCCACGGTCAAAAATAAAAATTTAAACACTCCGCCGGCGCCGACACCGAGCCAGTAATTTTTTCGCCGGGCGTAATGAAATAAAGTCACCATTATAATATTGCTCAAAATAATAAAAGGGATAAACGGCGCCATAATGGCCGGCAACAACCCGCCAAAGACAGCCATTAAGCTGGGAACGAAAGACAAAATAATTCCGCTGCGCAAACCGAGAAAAACCGTCACGATAAAAAGCAAAGCGTTTACCAGCGGACCGGAAAATAACTGATTGGGAATCATCGGTACAATCATTAAACCGCCCAGAATCAAAAGAAATTGGGCAATGGCCGATATTTTTTCTTTTTTCAGAGCTTCAACTTGTTCCATACCTATAAAAAATAATATCTAATTCCTAATTTCTATTTTTTTAAAACCCCAAACCCCAATTCCCAAACCCCAAATAAATCCAAAGCACGAAATCCAAAATCCAAAACAAATTCTAATTTTCTAAATTTTAAATTTTGAATTGAAATTTTAATTTTTGATTTTTGATTTTTAAATTATCTTTTATTATTCAAACCGATTTTTTCCAGCAAGCCGACAACCAGAGAAAAAATACTCCGTCCCAGCGGACAAAAACTGGCATCTTTCATTGTCTGAACCAAAGCGCGCAATAAAGCGATATTCAACGGACGGCTGTTTAACAGCTGGCGGAGACGGAAAAATCCTTCCCGGCAAGGCGCGCATTTTCCACAATTACTCTTATAGAAAAACTCCACCCATTTCTTTAACAGCGGCAGAGGTTTCGTATTTTTTAAATTATAAACAATAATTGAGCCGGCGCCTTTCAGCGGCGCGTTTAACTCATTACTGGTCAAAATTTCTCCGGCCGCTCCTCCGCCCGCCTGAATAAAAAATTCAAATGACGGAAGATTTTTTGTTTCCTCCAAAATTTTTCCAATGCTCAAATTAACCGGCAACTCATAAACGCCGGAATTTTTCACATCTCCGCCAACAAAATAAAATCTTGTTTGCCGGTAATTATCTCCGGCGATGGCGGCTATGTGATAAAATGTTTCAACATTATTTACCAAAGTCGGACAGCTGAATAATCCCCGCTCAGTCGGAAACGGCGGTTTAAGGCGCGGTTCAGAGCGTTTACTTTCAATTGTTTCCAATAAAGTTGTTTCCTCTCCGCAAATATATCCGCCATGTTCAACAAAAAATTCAATCGGCGTCTTGCCAATCAGTTTTTTCAGCTTAGCACCGAATTTTTTATAATAAACCGGATTCAGATAAATATAACCCATCACCGCTCCCAAAGTTTCCATCGCGATTTTCATTCCGGCCAGCATTTTTTCCGGATAATTCTGAAGAATAAATTTATCTTTTTCAATTCCCGGTTCGCCTTCAGTGGCATTGCAGATAACATAAACCGGCTTGTCGGGATATTTTGAATGGGCGTTCATCACTCCCTGCCATTTAATGTGCACGGGAAAATCCGCCCCACCTTTACCGGTTAATTTAGCCGCCTGAATTTGTTCAATTATGCCCATAATATTATATTTGGATATACTAATTTTAACAGGTTTTATTTATTTTAGCAAAGGGTAGGCAATCTTGTTTAAAAAATATCCCAGTATCAAATCCCCATATACTTCCATTTAATTTTAACTTATCTTAAGAAACCGGCTTCGCCCCACTTCGCGTCTCGCTTCGCGGGACTTCGCCTTACAATATTACTAATTTAAACATTTACCCCCACACCCATAAAATCTCATCTATAAATAAAGATAAGCAGTTATTTTTGTCGCAATAAAAAAAGTTAAAGTCATGTTTATATGGGTGTGGGGGTTTACCTTCGGATTGATACGGGATTGTTACTCCCAACAAAATTTACTTCGTCCGTAAAATGCGGACTCATAAATTTTGGGCGAGTAACAAAAAACCCCATCTTCCGATGGGGTTAAAAAGAGTAAAAAGAACGAATTGAAATCAATGATGATTTGACCTTGCCTGTATGCGCAACAAGACACAAAAAAAACAATAAGGTAAGTCAGTCCGAGCTGGCCGAAAAACCAGTAGAACGGGTTCAGCGGACACTAGGCAATCAGGAAAGAAATTCCCCAGATGACCGCACCGGAGATTGCCCACGGCAGAACGATTTGCCAAGTCAGGAAACCACCGGCGACGATACCGGCGGCAACTCTCAAACTTTGAAGAA
>JAQTMV010000290.1 GCA_028714175.1 Methylococcales bacterium | reverse complement strand
CCGGCCGCCCACAACTTACCCACCACCGATTAATTTGAATTTCAGTAATAATTTTTAATATTTTTTACCATCCTGTAACAGGATCTTACTCCTATTTCAGGCTCATTTATGGATTGGAATATAGTCCGAAAAAATAACCGTTCGGAGTATATTCAATGGATGATTGAGCATGCGCAATCGGGGATATGATTCCGAATTCTCGCTATTCGCTTTCTGTCCAATTAATATTTTTGTATGTATTTTCAAGTTCCACTGGTTTGCATGCCCTTAGTCCGAAGCTGTAGCTTCCAATGTTGATCGAAAAATAATGATTGCCCCCATACCAAACCCGTATGTCGTGATTGAAATACTGGTCATTAAAAAAGCACGAAAAGCCATTGCAAATAGCCCTTCTGATGGTATTTCCAATACTGGAAACATGGACTGCATAAGAAACAAACTTGAATTGGTAAAAGCGCCGATCACCATAGACCATTGCACATGCCACGGCAATGGCACTTTCGCTGCATAAAAGCCGAAGATCAACGCACTCATTAACAAAAAATCAAGATGACCCTGAAGTAACCGATGGAAATCTTTAAAAATCATTTTAATGAAAGGTAACTCCAGTTTCATAAAAACCAGACACCATGCCAAAACCAATGCCACTAACAGCCATAAGGTGGCGCCTTTCAGTAAAACGATATTGCCTGCATGTTTGCAATTTTGATACATTGTTGAATCCTACAAAGTTTGATTTTGACAAAAACGCACATTGTTTGGCACCCGGTTTGTGACAAGAGCCAAGGCAGTTTTTATCGGGCCTTTAGTATGGCTGTTTTTTCTGTTGACCGCTGGTGTGAAACGGAACTAAAACTTGATTACAACGGCTGTTTTGCCGATGTTTAACAGGAAATCGATTTTCAGCATTTATGATTGGAAGGCCTGACTCATGCATATCAACACTTCATTATCTTCGAAACGTCTGAGCAATAATGACGTAGCTGGTCTTAGGCTTTCGACAGAGGATATTCCACCGCACGAAAGACAGGAATGGTTGCGAGAGTTGATATGCCGGGAATATGCCCATGTTGCAATAACCTCTCCTGCCAAAGGCGCCATGTTTCAAAATCTGGCTATTTATCCCTGGAACAATCTGCAGTTATCAGTCATTCGTTCCAGTGCGATTACTATTGAACGGTTACCGCAAGAGCCGTATCTGCACAGCCAGGATGCTTACTTCGCGGTTATCCTCGTTGCCGGTAAATACTTGATGATGCAGAATGGCCGGGAAGTTTTTTTGCAGCCGGGGGATATGACCATTTACGATGCCACCAGACAACACCGAATACAGTGTCCTGACGAATTCACGAAACTGATCATTTCAATTCCTCGCGCACGCTTTAGAGACAGCATAGCCGGGATCGATAATTGTACAGCGCTGCGTATTCCAGGCTCAGCAGGAGCCGGATTGATTGCATCGAACTTTCTGCGCTCGCTTGCCGGCCAAACCGGTCACTTAAAAGCACATGAATTTTCCACCCTTTCTGATCCAGCCCTCGACTTGCTGACATTGGCCGTAGCCTCAGTGCGTCCGGTTGATTATGCCTTGTCCGGAAGCCGGACACTTGCAATTAATCGTATCAAGGCGTTTATCGAACAAAGACTCGGTGAGTCGAGTATCAATGCCACCCTGATTGCCGGCAGTGTGGATTTATCATCACGTTATATCAACAGTCTCTTTGCAGACGAGGGAACTTCCCTTATGCGTTATGTCTGGAAGCGTCGATTAGAGAACTGCCGGAAGGATATGCTGGATCCGGTTCATGCCGGCCATCGGCTCTCCGATATTGCGTATCGCTGGGGATTTAACGATCTCTCGCATTTTAGTCGGGCATTTAAACAGCAGTACGGTTGTTCTCCTCGTGAGTTAAGACACGTTGAGACCCTGCAGCATCAACAGCCGCCCTAGCAACTCGAATACGGCAAGTCAATTACCCCGGTTTTCATTTATTGTGATATAGAGTATACGGGGTCATAAAATAAACACTGCATTATTATTCTATATGGACAGAGCAAAGTCATGAAGCGTTTCTTGGTGATTTTATGCATAGGTTGATTTGATATAGTTCAATGAAATGACTTTTGTTTTACAATTTTACAAACCTTTAGAAAAAAAATGACGCAATGTTTTGCATTATTTAGGATTCTAAAATTATTTTAGGACTAAAAAACCTTGACCTATGATCTACTCAAACTCGCCCACATCATTGGTGCCATATTGATTGGCGCGGGTTTAATTGGTATCTGGATCTGCAATCTTCGCTCCCGGCAGTCGTGTGAACTTGCCTGTTTTTCCGAAGCTGTGCGCAACATTGCCGTGTTTTACGATGGTATCGTGGTGCCGGGCGCTCTTATCCTTCTCGCATCTGGCATATGGATGATCGTTGAGTTTTTCGGCGGCTGGAACTTTGTCGCTGTGCCTTGGCTCGCAGGCATGGTCTTTCTTTTTGCTTTCGAGTTTATTGAGGGCAATATTATTACTCGCCTCTACTTCAAGCGCTTGCGTCGGCTTACGCAAGAGGCTTTGCGGCTTTGAACCTTCACGCCCGAGTTGGAGAAAGCCCGTGTTGAAAACCTGCCCTCGTTTACGCATTTTCTCGATTTGCCGATGTTGTTCTTGATCTTCACCTTGGGTACGCTCAGACCTGACAACTGGCATTTGTTTGTCGCTGGTTCGCTGGTGGCACTCGCTGTAGCCGCTGCCCTAACAATAGTCCTCCTTCGACTTTATCCATGGGCGGTAAACCGGTGATCACCTGTCCCGCCCTAAAATTACACTCAACCGGAGCGTGGTCATTTGACACTTTATTATAATCAAGCTTTCGTGAACTGCTCCCGATTAGCTTTACGTTAGCGCGGCAAGCGAAGCTTGCCGCTTCTTGCAGGGTGAAAGTCCCTGTCGGGCAAGGTCTAGCCAACCACCCGTATCGAGTGTTGCGTGTCCGGCGGAGCGTTGCAAGCGGTTACGACTGCTGCAAACGTAAACAAAGGAGGCGAAGC
>JAQTMV010000289.1 GCA_028714175.1 Methylococcales bacterium | reverse complement strand
TGTTTGTCGGTTTTTTGGACTGAATGAGATAATGACATTTGAGTAGGCTCACTTGATAATGGTTTTTTGAAGCTCTATTTTGATTTTGAGTCCTACTCTTTTCAATAGCCAGCGGGTAATTTATCAGAAAAGTAATATGACATGCTTGTAAGGCGTTGTTTTATATCTCACAAATAGATCTACACCCGTCGGCAACCGTCATTATCAGCCAATTACCGACTGATCAATGGTATGAAGCGATTGGTGATAATACCTTGGCCGACGCCATTTTAGATCGGCTAATGCACAACGCCCACCGGATCAATTTAAAGGGCGAATCAATGCGCAAAAAAATGAATTCCTTGACTCAAGTTGAACACTTGGAGTAAAAATTCACTTCCACCGATGCGTTAGGTTTTAGGTGTTCAAGTTCGGCCAGAATCAGTGTTCAAATTAATCAGAATACGCAGTAGATAAGCTATTGGGGAAAGCCAACCCTTATGGGGTATATGATCCGACAGCAAATGAGGGGTGGGTCAGCGTTGGGGTCGACCATGACACTGCTGAATTTGCAGTGGAATCATTGCGACGGTGGTGGGCACACATGGGTCACGCTCGCTATCCGATGGCGACGCAGTTGCTTGTGACCGCAGATGGAGGTGGCAGTAACGGCTCAAGAGTAAGACTTTGGAAGGTGGCGCTGCAACAACTTGCCGACCAAAGTGGACTTGATATTTCAGTATGCCATTTTCCTCCCGGAACCAGCAAATGGAATAAAATTGAGCATAGGATGTTTAGCCATATCAGCATGAATTGGCGAGGGAAGCCGTTAATTAGCCATGAAGTGATCGTTAACTTGATTGCCGCAACAACCACAGAGAAGGGACTGAAGATTGAAGCTGAGATAGATACGAATATCTACACAAAAGGCATTCATGTGCTTGAAGAAGAACTTGAAAAACTTCACATCGAAAGAGCTTCTTTTCATGGCGAATGGAATTACACGATATTATCCTCAGCCTGAAGTTGTACAACTTATTTTTGGACAGTCGCTTAGACTTAGTGCTACCGCCCATATCAACAACGATACCGTGCAAATACTTTTCCACATACACCCAGGCATCTTCAATTCTGCGAAAGTTGGATGTTGAGTCGATCGAAAAAGATACCTGAGCTGATTGATCTGCAGCCGAATAACGTCTATGTGGATTCTTTTGAACTACAGATTGCCAACGCTCCACCACGCCTGCCCGTTTTGAGTCGATTAAACTGAGTGAATCTGACGATTTTAAATATTCAAGATCGGCCCATAGAGTGCTTGCAGCGAGCAACCCCGTAACCACGAAAGCCAGTGAACCATCCTTTATTGAAACTACAACCTTAGCCGGATCAACATCACGGCTTGCCCCTTTTAAAAACTCGCTCGCGTCTTTTTGAAATTCGCCCAGCAACGCCAACGGGACGTGCGACGGCCTGACTTCGGCATCATTGATGCGGTCATTAACGGCGAAACGTAGCTGGTTGCTCGGATTCATGGCTTATGTGTTTCAATGTAAGATTTTAATACCGTGTCATTATAGGCTTGGCGTTACCTGATGAAAAGGATGATATTAACCTCTACGAAGTAAAGCATCGCCAACATAAAATATGGATTGGTTACTTGGATTTGGTAATAAAACTTCAATTTGCTTGACTGGTTTTGGCCGTTTCAAGTCTATTACAGAGCGGGACGGGGTGAATACCCCGTCCGGCTAGAGGTTAGATGTCTTCTGTTGTTTTATTTATAACAAACATTGGAATTATAGATACTGGAAGGGACATTCTTGCGCAAGTTGAATGGCAATATTCTCTCCAGTAGGGCCATACTTGATGAGGTGCATTTATTCTGCCGAATTCCAAAATTGCATCTTGTAGCAATTCTTCGTCGCATTTAATTGCATATTCTGAAACGAATATGGCCACTATTTCAGCAGTTATTAGTTTATCCAACTGTTCCTCGTTTTCTAAGCACTCCTTTAACTCCTCGGAAATAGGACCTTTTAAATAACGCATACGCGCTTCAGTTTGATAGACTAAAAACTTATGCTTAACACCAGTCTCCTCTTGAAGCTCCTTAATATAAAAAGATTTAGTAAAAATATTGTGTTGCCCTATAAGTTCCTGATTGGGAATTAAAGGATCAAAACCATTGTAAATTTTCGCTTCCGTAGAATGTAGATATACCATCTGTATTGATAGGTTATCTATAGCTTTTTGTAATGCTACCTTATTCATGCTCTTTTTCTACTAGGTTCACAATACTCTATATCATTTAAAGCCATGTTATTTGTGAGTGCCAAACATAGACTAGGTTTCGTGGTTATTACTGGTTGACTCCAAATTATTTTTTTATGTCCAAATTCATTGCGAAAAAATTCTATCAAGTCTTCTTCGCGTGAAGTCCGTTTTAATGTTTCAGGGCTAATTTTAGAAACATCTAAAATACCACTACTGAATTTTTCAAAAGACACTTTTACAGTTAAATCAAAAGCTTTAGCAAGTCTACGCAAGATTTTAATAGTCCAAGCATCATAATCCACATCCTCAAGCGCACAAACACGTTCTTGCTTCATATTTGCAGCTTCAGCAAGTTGTTTTTGTGTCCAACCGCGTTGCTCACGCAACACTTTTATCTGCGCAGCAATAGCCATATTAGAAAATTCTTCCATATAAGCATGTGCGTATTCCTTATCATCGAATTCTGTTACCAGTGTTTTAACTAATTCTTTCATGGAGACACCTCCTATTAGGATTTTCAATGATTATTTGTTTTCTGTCGTTAGCTTTCTCATCTGCCTTATCAGGGACGAGGCAAGAGCCGCGCTCTTTTGCACCGATTAGTAACGTAAATTCTTTTTCTTTATTAATTGGTCCCTTGCACAACATAGGTCTAAGCTGGACTTTACCTTTTATCCTAAGCTTTTTGATGCCTGGTGTTGGTGTGTCAGTGAGTACACCCTCTGTGTCAATATACCTGAGACACCGACCCATGCTTTAATTAGGGAACATTTTCGGAGACACGCTCATGACCGACACAACTGCACAATCTATTTCTCAGGCCGCGCC
>JAQTMV010000288.1 GCA_028714175.1 Methylococcales bacterium | reverse complement strand
ATGCAGGCGGACTATATTGAATCAGCGGAATATCGTCGGGTTTGTACAGAACTCGGAGTGACGCGCCCGCTCAGTCAAGATGTCTTGCTGCAATTCCTGCACGATCTCGGTGTGGTTATCAATTTCCGGAACCTCCAGTACTTCGACACCCAAATCCTCAACCCGCTTTGGCTGACCAATGGCGTTTATCGCATCATCAACTCCGGCCTGGTTGCCGACAGCAGCGGCCTGCTCCGGGAGGCCGATTTCGATGCCGTTATCAACGACCCTCGCTACCAAAAACACGACACGAGCGAAAGGCAGTTCTGTTATCCAAAAAACAAACTGCACTACATCGTGCGAGTGATGCAGGAGTTTGAACTCTGTTTTATGCTTAACGAGCGCACCTACGTAGTACCGCAATTGTTGCCTGCTTCCGCCCCGGATTTTCAGGCTGAGGGCGCACTGCTGCACTTCGTGATCCATTTTCCCGGTTTCCTGCCAAACAGCGTGTTCCCCCGCCTGATGGTCAAACTGCACACCTTCATCCGCGGCCAAGAACGCTGGCGCACCGGCATGGTGGTGTGCAAACCCAATGTGTTCAATGCCCTGGCGCGGGTGCGTTGGGACAAGGAAGACCGGAAAATTCGCGTGGACGTGTGCGGCGAGGAGCGGCGGCGTTTTCTCAGTTTCATCCGGGAAACGGTGAAAGAAATAGTTGCAGATTTTACCAACCTCAACTTCATCGAACAGGTGCCGGTGCCGGATTGTGACGATTTTCTGGAATACGATTACCTCGTCGAAGCCGAAAAGGCAGGTGAAAAAGAGGTTTTTATAAAAAAACTGAAAAAACGGGTGGCGATCTCCGAGCTGCTCGATGGCGTGGAAGAACCCGCCATGCGCGACGAAACTGAGCTTTTGCCGGTCAAAGCGTTCGTCTCTTATGCCCACAAAGATCTTGAATACCTAAAAGCGCTCCGTACTGCCCTTTCGCCCCTGATGCGGCTCCAGAAACTCCAACTCTGGGACGATCGCGACATCGAGGCAGGGGTAGAGTGGCGCAAAGAGCTTTTTCAACAATTGGAGGAGGCCGACATTGTGTTATGTTTAGTCAGTGCCGATTTTGTCGCTTCCGATTTTTGCTACCAACAGGAATTCGGGGCGGCCTTGGCAGCGCATCACCGGGGCGACAAGACGATTGTTCCCGTTAAGCTCCGCAAAACCGACTGGAAAGACCTGCCCTTGTCCGAAATTCAGGGTACCCCAGGCGAATGGATTACCTCGGCACCTAATAAGGACGAGGCCTGGACGAAAGTGTCGGAGTCGCTTCGCCCGGCACTGGAGCGCGCGAAAAAGCGGAAACGGTCAATGATGATGGAAGCTGTGTAATCGGTAGTTGCATTTTTCGCAACCCAACATATTGGTGCAGTAAATGTCGGGTTGGAACAGCATCAAGCTACGCTGCTATGTGCTGCTTGCTTCACCGATTTTCCAAGTTCCGTATTACCGAATCGTAACAGCTCATGTTTGATAAACCTCATCATGACTACCTACATTGACCAAAATAATTTCCTTTTCGGTGATGAGCATTTCCAGAGTTATCCGATAACTTATGTTGATCGATACCGAATGCAAAGCTGCCAGCTTGCCTTTTCAAGGATGCAGTCGCAGTGACGGATGGTATGGATTCTGAGTCAACAATAGTAAGGTTTTGCGATATTGCTCTTTTAATTCAGGATGCTGTCGTGCAAAGCGTTTGGCGCGTTTTTTATAGCTGTTGGTAAAGATTAAGGTGTAGCTCATTCGGCGAATAGTTCCGCCACATGTTGATCCACGCTGCCCTTGCTGAACCGGCCTGCTGCAACATCCTGCTGCGTCTCATAGAGCGCAGCTTCCAGTTCCATTTCACGCAGGTAGTGGTAATGTTCGATCTTCATCACCACAAAACATTCTTTGCCGCGCACGGTTATAACTGCTTCCGGTGAATCGGCAAGGCTTTCTTCCAAACAGGCGATACCTTTTATTTTTAAATCGTTTGCTGTAATCATTTTATTCACCTGATAAATAGTGCGATTAACTATATGATTAAGTATGATGCACGTCAAATAAAACTCATGAACAAGATTTGAGCATTTGACAGGCTCATTTTGCATAGGGAGAGGCTAATTATTGACAATATTTGTTTTGTGGGCAAGCTTGGGTCCAAGGTAACAACTATGAATATTTCACTTATTGAACACGGATTGCACCTGCTGCTAAGCTGCGTAGGTTGGGTTGCATCTTTTCGCAAAGCTGTAAAGCTGTTAGGCGGATTAGCCATTAGGAAATCCGCCATAAACGAAGCCTTGAACCTGACCCCCGCTCGAACTTTTTCAAGCGGTTTTTTTATACCCGAGTGTTTTTGATGTTGTGCGATGAAACGGAGTGGAGTCCGGGAGTCGGAGCAATGTCTATCCTGGATTCCGTTTCACTCCATCCAGGCTACGCTGACTTGTTAAAAACAGGGATTCATTTAAGTAGATCATTTTGAACATTGAATAAATCAAAAAAATCCACTCTAATCCTAAGGCTTCAGCCGCGCTTGCCAATAACTTATCGGCGGTGGCAATAAGCTGCAATCCGTGATGCTGAGCAATTGCCAAATGTAAGGCATCTAAAGTACGTAAAGCGTGTTCCGGAAGAATTGAAATAAGATTGGCAGCGCTTCCCAAATATTTGTCTTCAACTTTCAGCACTGTTAGATATCCCTGGGCTATATCATCTAAAAAAGTCGCATAAATCTGTCCTTACTAAATCAGCTCCGAATTCCAGCATCCGTTAACGTCTGGCTAACAAGCAACGCATTTCGGTTTTCGTTAAGTGCTGATGACGGCGCTGTCCAAACCGATAATATAATCACTTACTTGTTCCGAATTGGGCTCTGCAAGATACCATTTGGCTAACACACTGGTATCCAGATAGACAACTCGATTATCGGTCATCGCGATCAAGCCGAATTAACTCAACCGAAGATATAGCACCGGTTTGCGTTATACTCCGCGCGGTCAAAATATCGGTTCCCAATTACCCTAAAATATTGTAAAAATACTCCAAACTAACTATACCCCGCCCTAAATAATGACTGAAGAACAATTGGACAAACTTTTTCCTGAAAT
>JAQTMV010000287.1 GCA_028714175.1 Methylococcales bacterium | reverse complement strand
AAGCCGCTTGGATTAACCCGCCCCTTCCACGGACGGTAAAGGAGGCTCACGACCAGGAAAACGGTACACTCGATCTACACTAATATTCTTATAACGGGTGTCTCAAAATCATTGACATATACCGTAGCGCGATCATGCCACATGTTTCAACAGCGGACAGCGCACGGCAATTTCATCCCACGGCACAAAAACCTTGCCGGATTCGTCTTTTTCAATCACCATCCAGTCGATCAAAGCCGTCACATCCTTATGCACGTTGCGGTAGTGCCTGCCTAGCCGCTTGGTCAAAGCATAAATGGTCAGCGGCCCGGATGACTTTAGGGCTTCCACCAGTTCCCAGCGTTTGGGCGTGAATATCTCGCCAAACTGTGCCATGTTCTTAAAGCCGACGCTAAAATACGGCGCCACTGTCCCGCCTGTCATGGCTGTGGTTAATGCGTCGCCAAACCGGTCAAGATGAGCCTTGACCGGTTCCCCTACTGTTACCTCAAGTCTGTTCATTTTCAATCCCCTGTATATCACTCTTAAAATCACCAATCAACGTAGACATATCACGAAAAACATAAGGTGATTCGATATCGCGAATGTGCTTATGATCGCCCTTGCCGCGCTCATTGTCATAGCCCACCACGCGCACACCGTTCACAATATAGACTAGACGGTACTTAACGCGATGCTCTGAAGGCAGAACGGCATCAGGCACCTCCCGGATTACGCCTTCAATAACCCACGATCCCCACACCTCTTTGATACGGCTTAATAACTTCGCTTTCATGGGGCCTATTATTTCTCATATTATATGGCTTGTAAGGCTATATAGCGTAAGTTAATCCGTCTCGAAAAGCCAGGCAGAGCCCAATAGCGAAAGCGTATTGCGCCATTTTCCAAGTCCAACATGCGGCGCAATACGGTTATCGCCTATTGTGACTTACAGATTGCGCTTTACCGCGTTCTGCTATACGGCTCACGGGTTTGAGTGGCATTTAATTTTACTCTGACCCCAATTATTCACCCCAATTATTCCATAATTATTACTCTGACCCCAATAATTGAGGATATTAAAAGCCTGCAAATCCGCGATTTCGCTACACTGCATCGAGGCTACTTGCTCGATTATCGTTTTCAGATTCATATACCCAATTGCTTTCTGATAAGTTGACAAAGAGTATCCTTAATTTCGGAGTGCCTTGGAATGGGAGTCTGTTTACCATTTGCTGGATTTACATAAATATCGTGCTTGCTACCATGACGTTTAAGATAACATCCTGAATCAACTAATTCTCTAATGAAATTACCTCGTTTCACGCCACTTCAACCAAAATTTCTTTCATCTGAGAAACAGGATGGTTCGTTTGTAACTCCTCTTCCATCAACAACTTATAAGCATCTTCAATATTTTCTTCCAATTCTTTTAATGTCTCGCCTTGGCTAAATACTCCAGGGACTTCCCTAAGTTTACCAACATACCATCCATCATCCTGCCAATATTCAAGCGTAAATGCACGTTTCATTTTTATACCTCATCTATTTGTGTGTGAGCAAAATAAATCCAGAAATAATAAAATCAATCGAGTCCCCCAAAGCCGAACGGGGTATCTTACACCGTCCGCAGGGTTTCTCGTATGGTTCAAAGATAGCGGGAGCATCAAAAAGTTCGGGACGGGGTTATAAACCCCGTCCCGCGTGGGAGGGTCAGTCAAGGTAACACCAACGAGCTTAATGACTGGATTTGGATCTTTATCATCGGTAGCCGACGCATGGGCATCAATATAAACCCATTCATGATTCGGTGGCCATATTACTGTAGGCGTGGCGCTTACGGTTACAACGGGCGCCCCTGTATTGTTATTGCCGCCCGTCGATAAAGATGATTCAAAAATCTTTGTTAAAATTTCTTTATAGTCATTAACGGTGCCACCAGGTCTATACAAATATAAGCCACCTGTTTCGTTTGCAATGCGCTGAAACACTTCGCGAGCGGACAAAACCGAAGCAGACAATACTGTAGTGGTTGTTGAAAGGCTTGTAGCGCTTTGATCAACACACTCCCCTGTCAACATCACATTGACTTTAACCCCTAAGCCTTTGGCCGTCGAGATCACATCATCAAAAACAATCGAACATAAAAAAACCCCGCAGGGAAAAATCCGAGCGGGGGTCAGGGTTATCTCTCTGTTTATGGCGAATTGCTATCGCGAATCCGCCTTACGGGTTGGTGCGAAAAATGTTGGGTTGGAACAGCATCAACTCAACCTAAGCTGCTGGATATAGAAGTCTGTAAACCCTCGATTCCGTTACACTGCATCGAGGCTACTTGCCTGGATTTTAGCTTTACGACTATTGGAGTAGAATAACCATCCTCCTATTAGGATTACTAAAGCAAGTAAAATTAGACCAATAACAGCATAGAACTCGTACTTACCCTTACTACTTACTACCTAGACCTGATAACATTTCACCAGCTCCACTAGATACGTTACGAGTAGCATCAGCTTCAGATTGAATAACATCGATATTTGAAGACTCCCTTTTATGCTGAATGTCAACTTCTTCATTGACACGTTTCAGCTTAGCGGCAGTAATAGCCTTCTTTAAATCAGCATCAGCCGTTCGTTGATCAGCTTCAGCTTGAGCTTCTTGGAGTTTTAATTCAGATGCTCTGATTTGGTAGGTACGTTCTTCATCTTCTTGAGCCTGAGCTCTAGCTTTATCTTTCAGTCTTTCCTCGTTTTCAGCTCTTGCTCGCGCATCTTCTTTGTCTTGAGCAACCTTAGCATTAATTGCTGCAACTCTATTTGCCGCAGCTCTTTCTTGCATTGCTCTTTGTTCTTGCAGTGCTGTTCTTTTCTGGTCTGCTCTAATCGCAGCCTGTTTAATGTCGTCTTGCTGCCGAGCATAATCAGCTTGTACTCTAGCAGCATCTCTTTCAGCAGCTTTATTTTGTTCTTCTACTTTAAAAAAATCATCCCCTTGTGCGACATATACTGAACAACTAAAAAGTAATAGAATATAAATCACAATTTTCATTTATTTCACCACTGGGCAAGTAGCATTGGCCTGAATACGCGTTTCATTTTGAGTAGTGCACTATATTCCAATCCATAAATGAGCCTGAAATAGGAGTAAGATCCTGTTACAGGATGGTAAAAAATATTAAAAATTATTACTGAAATTCAAATTAATCGGTGGTGGGTAAGTTGTGGGCGGCCGG
>JAQTMV010000286.1 GCA_028714175.1 Methylococcales bacterium | reverse complement strand
TTATTGTAACATTTGGAGCGCAACGGCTTTTTATCGAGAATATAAAAATATTCCAAAAAATTCACAACCCAAGAATTTTTCATGTTTTGTAAGTGTTTTGTTTTCGTAGATTCTGGGGAAAAAATGTTTTTAAGTTAAGGGTCTGCGTTAATCCTTCACTTTCTCAAAAGTGAATCTGCCCTGCATTTACAGTCTTTCTAGTTTTTGACCTGTTTCTCGATAAAAAGAATTTTCATAATTGAAAAATTCGATATATTTTTACCCGTTATTAAAATAGGCTAACGAATAAGGTTAGATTGTGTGAGCGAAGCAAAACACAATCTGAACTGTTCGTTGGGCAAGCTAGGCCTGTTCAGCGGTGGTCGAAAAATACGGAAAAGTAAGGCTTGATAATCTATGATTTTAAGATATTTAGAAAATATCTTTTTTGAGGTGGGTTTCTAGGCAACTCAACAATTTGGATTTTATACTTTTTTGTGTGATTTCCATGTCAAGCAGTTTAATTCGAAACCCTGGTTTAGACAAGATGCAACACATGCTTCAATTGAGCCAGTTCGTTTAGGGTGTTAAAGTCATAATTTGGATGTTGCACTCTTTTGACTTCGGCTAAGCCCGCTTTCTCCGCGTTAGCGACTGCGTCCAACAATTAATTATGTTCCGAGATTTTCAATTTGTTATCCTCCTGGCTGATGTTGAACTTTTGTAAAATATTCATGCCAAATAACGGCTGAGCTAAATTAGGAACGATGGCTGCCGCCACGTCTTTAACCAAAAATGAGCCAAACTTGAGCTTGGCAATAACCGCAGTGCACACCAATATTGAGCCGTTAGCGGTTTGCATCATAACTCTATCTTCCTTACAAACAATATTTGCGGCACTTGCCACTGAACTGGGCAGACTGACGACTGATGCACCGGTATCCACAACAAACTGGACCGGTATGCCGTTAACCTCGCCATCCAAAAAATAATGCCCGCCATTGCCCCGTTCAAGAACCAGCGAACTTTTGACTTGCCTGGTTTCGATAGGGGCTGTCCACGAAGTAATGCTTTCTGCGTTATCTGCACAAGGTGATTTTTGGTAAATCAACTCGCCTTGTTGGTTTTTGCATTTATAAATGGTTCTATTTCCCCAGGCATTCACACTCAATACGACTAAAACGAGTAAAGACAAGAACGGAATAATTGTTTTTTGCATGATTTTCTCTATTTAGAAGTGACTGATGTATTTAAGAATAGCCGTTAACACCAACTTAACAACACACTGTATACCTTAATCCTAAAAACTGCAGTTGAATATATCCCTGCCAATAAAAATCAGCATAAACTTGACAAGGAAAATTAAGTGATATATTCAACTGCGGTTTTTAGATTCAACTGCACCGGCTTCATGTTTTAGCTGTTTACAGCGTTCATCCAGCCAAATGGTGCGCTTGGGTTTGTCCGTTTTTCCTGGGTAGGCAGCGTAAGAGACGTTTGCCAAATACTCAGTGACGTAAAAAAGTCCAGTAATTGAAAACTGGTATGTTGCTCTAAAAACGACCAATTATTTTTTGCACCATCCGCAATGCCTAAATAGTATGTGATAGTTGTTGGGCGAATTTTGCCGTTGCCCCCCGGATAATTCGCGCATTGTGCTCCAGAGGGCAATAAATTCTGCCCCCTTTTGAGGTTTGATAAATATGTTACCTGGATCGTCAATTCGTTTTCGTTTCGCGCTATAATTTCAGCCATTGGTTTTCATTGATCTCTCATAAAATCATAAGCTTACCTTAAACTTTAATATTATCAAAAATCAGCACCCGTTCAAACCGGGTTACAGCGTGCAGCAGATTGCCGAAAAACGAGGCTATAAAGAAGACACCATTTATAATCATTTTCGCAAGCTCTGGAGCAGGGTATGCTGGTATTGACTGATGTTGTGGAATTGCCTGAGCAGGTCCCCTTATGCCGTCTGATACTGCAAAGCCGCTCTTATACAACGCAACACACTGTAACTGTATTGACCATCAAACAGTTCATAAACAGGCTTGAGCGCGTTCTGTTGCTCTGCCGGCAACCCCAGAACGGCTTCTTCTATCCGCTTGATGTCCTGGTAAAAATACTTTGAAGGAGTACAGGAAGCGTAACGCGAGTGGAGCGGTGTACGACGACCCCCGGGTAGCCGTAGAGGCCGGGTGTTTTGACGGAGTTGGAGCGTGAGCGGAAGCATAGTCAAAATACAAGGCCATCCGACACGGCGTCAAGTCATTACGGTAGCCGTGGCGCACAGCGTAGCAACGCGGAGTTGTGTGCCGCAGCGAACGGAGGACGTACCCGGGCAGCCGAAGGCAATAACCGCCACGTGATTTTTCGCCGCTAAAATCGGATGGATCCCATTTTAGCTTTCGCGAAAAATAGTGGCGCGCTGAAATTTGACACGCTGGAGCGTAGGATCGATACAAGTTTTGATATTAATCAGACTTTACAGTTTTAAGTGCTCCTGCCATCAAGACTACGAAACCCACAAACATCATACTCAGATTTCTAAGCTCCCCGGTTTGACAAAAAACCAGGAACAAGGGGAAGTTAATACTGATTGCAATGAGCAAATGCGACTTCATTGCCGGAGAAATCTGAGAAATTCCACGCACGACAATAATGAAGATAAATACCAGAGTTGCAAGATTCGCCCCCTCCGGACTTGGTAGTCCGTAGGTCCATTCGATTCGCATATAGGTCCAGGGCAAAAGGTATTCTTTCAAGTTTTCCCAAAAATGGATTTCTGCAACGTCACCAGGATTCTGATGAAAAATAAACTTCACATAAGCATTCAATAAGCCAGAAACTAGAATGGCTAAGGCCAGACCAGCCAAAGTGTTTTTTCGATCCAATTTTTCACGCAGAAAGGGGTACAGTGCTGGAAGGAAGAAAAGGAAGCTCTCTTTATTCAGGGTGGCAAATGACGTCAGTAAAACCAAGGCTAACAATCGACCCTGTATAGCCAAAAGCACCGCTCCACAAAAAAATGCAAGTTCAGCGCTGTCATAGAAATGACCACCAAGCGTTTGCAAATAGGGAAAAGCAAGAATAAATGCCGATGGTGCCAGGATAGATTCAAAGTGTCCAGCATCGAATCTAACCCATATTTAACACTTAAAAATAATAAACATTTATAATCAATATATTACATTACATAAAAAATCCATGTGGCACTACATTCTGAAAAATAGCGTCCCTTGTCAGTTGATTATACGATTGTCT
>JAQTMV010000285.1 GCA_028714175.1 Methylococcales bacterium | reverse complement strand
CGGTCAAAATATCGGTTCCCAATTACCCTAAAATATTGTAAAAATACTCCAAACTAACTATACCCCGCCCTAAATAATGACTGAAGAACAATTGGACGAACTTTTTCCTGAAATGACATTGAATTCGAACCCACGCGTACGAAAAAAATGCTTAGCGGTTTACCTCAGAAAAAAAGGTTATCGGCGCGAGGAAGTTGCGGAGCTCTTAAGAATTGACGAAGACACGGTGACTAATTACACGAAGAAGTACGACGAAAGTGGCTTACCAGGCTTATTGGAGGAAAACTATCACCAGCCAAAAAGCCAATTGGAGCCATATACAGAGCAGTTAAAGGAGCTCTTTAAAAAGCAATTGCCCCATACGGTCAACCAAGCTATAGAGATGATCGATAAAGAGACAGGTATCCGTTTGAAGCCATCTGCTTGCAGGGCGTTTCTGAAAAAAATGGGTATGAAATGCAGGCGTTGCGGCGTGGTTCCCGGTAAAGCGATGGAGGATGACCAAGCAGCGACAAGCTCAACAGGAATTTCACGACAACCAGTTGCAACCCATTCTGGACAAAGCTAAACAAGGCAAATGTACGGTTCTGTTCGTCGATGCGGCTCACTTCGTGATGGGTGCATTTTTAGGGATGGTCTGGTGCTTCGTACGGCTATTGCTGCCTTCTGCCAGCGGGCGCAAACGCCACAATGTCTTAGGTGCCTATGACCCGATCACGCACGAGGCCATTACGATAACCAATGATACCTATATTAACCAGGACGTTTTTTGCGAGTTTCTCGAGAAAATTGCTAACGCATACGCTGATAGCGGGCGGCCCATCACGCTGATATTGGATAATGCCAGATATCAAAAATGCCAATCGGTCGCCAACAAGGCAAGAGAATTGAATATTGAATTGCTTTATTTGCCACCCTATTCACCTAACCTGAATTTGATCGAACGGTTATGGCGTTTTGTTAAAAAACAGGTTCTGTATAGCAAACATTACGACCGTTTCGACGCTTTTAGAAACAGCATAAATACCTGCATCACTGAACTCGGCACCCGTTACAAAAATCAGATGCGAAGCTTGATGACCTTGAATTTCCAGTTATTTTAAGAGAAAACCGAAAACTTAACCGCGTGGAGTATACCCACACTTCAAAGGGAATTTCGCGAGGACGATAACCTACAAGACCGAGTATGCACAGAGCTGATTGATGATTTCTCCAGCAAGGACAAGATGCCACACATTGCGATCTCGGTCGATATGCTGGATACCGGTATCGACGTACCGGAGGCAGTCAATCTGGTGTTCTTCAAGATCGTCCGTTCGAAAACCAAGTTCTGGCAGATGCTGGGACGCGGAACACGCCTGTGTTTGGATTTGTTCGGGCCGGGAAAGGATAAAGAGTTCTTCTATATCTTCGACTACTGCCAGAACCTGGAATTTTTCAGCCAGATATGTTGCAAGCGCCAAAACTTCCGCACATAATCCCCCAACTGAAAATTCTCCTTAACCTCATCATGCGGAATCAATAAATATTTCCAGGCCTTGCCGCCATTTTTCAAAAGATAATCGCCACCATTCTCGCACCATGTAACCGCTGCACCGGCTTTAGGCTGTACTGTGCTATCTGCCATTTTCGCTTGCGACTTGGTTTCCACCATCAAGACAAAGTCGCCGGTGTTGTACCGCGGATCGATAAACATGCACTTCACCTTGCCCGCATACTTCTGCTCCAAGGCCTTCAACGCCAGCAGGTTGTCGCCGAAAATCAGCTTGTTATTAAACTGGTCATTATCACTGACGCGATGCTTTGCGTGATAAGACAAGCTTGGGTCTTCCAATAATATTCTCGGTTCCTGTTTAGGTCGCTTATCCCTGCCGATCCAGGTCAATTCCAGTTTGGTTTTGCTCATGCGTGTGTTTGTTGCAAGTGCTGCAATAGGGGTAGTAATGCGGGAATTTCAGTCTGGATAATGCTTCATAAGGTATCATTATCAATGCCGAGATAACCAAGTATTAAACGGTTACGGGTAGCAATCATCATGCGCCAGGGTATTCGCGGCTTATTTTGCCGGACAGCATCGGGGATATGGGTGGCAGCTTCACCGATTAATTCCAGATTGCGCTTGGTGGCATCGTAATTTAATCCGCTATCGATAAAGCCTTACTGGTCAAAACCTTCGGTATAACTGAGCACTTTTTCAGCAAAGCCAATCATGTCGTCCAGATAAAAACGCCATTCACGCCATGCAGAATCACACATCTAACGCTTCCTATTCAATAAAAGGTCGTAACTCTGGACGCAAGGCCTTTTCGGTGACCAGATCGACCGGGCAACCTAATTGGTCTTCCAGATAGAATTGCACGCCGAAATAACGTGCAGAAGTTGCAGGGCCATCGAAGCTCACCAGAATATCCACATCGCTATTATCACTGGCTTCATCGCGTGCGGTTGAACCAAATAAAGCCAGCTGCGTGACGTCAAACTGCTGCGCCAGTATGGGTTTGATGGTTCGGAGTAAGGTCAGGGCATTATTACGTTTCATGATGTGTTTTCTGTGAAATCAGCAACGTTCAATTTATTGAAAACTCAATTTAAAAAATCATCTAGCGATACCGCAACTTCGGGAAATTCCAGCAGGATTTTTTTATCCTGCGTCACCAGTTTTACGGATAGCTGTTTTGCCAGAGCGACAAATTCACAATCATAAGCCGAACAATTGCTGCTATCGGTTAATGTCAAAACCTGTACAGAAGTTACTGTAAATTCATGATCGACCATCAATGCCTCGGCTTCCTGAATCGCCAATACCCGCGTAAGAGCTCTATTTGCTGTCGCAAATAGAGCGCGAGCACATTCCGAAACTCGCTGCGCCAAAGACTGGGAGCTGACCATTCGGCATCTTGCAGATAAAGCCGGCTCGCCTTTTCTGAATAGACTGTCGGCAAAAACAGATAACTGATGATGTTGGTATCCGCAACAATCATGGCCGTCCGCTGTTAATAACTAATTCAATATCTTCGACTGTGATGTTGTTGGTTTTGATGCTGGAGCGCATTTGTTCGATGCGGCTCAAGCGGTCAGCAGGCGTTATTTTGGTGGCGGCTAAGGTTTTTTCCAGACAAACAATAACTTCGCTATTGATGCTGCGTCTATGCAATTCGGCTGCGGTTTTTAATTGTTGATAAAGGGTGTAGACCTAGGCTGTCGAAATACAGTAAGTTAGCATATATTTTAATTTCCCGGCTTATGGATTCGTGTCGATTGAAAAATGGACTGGAACTCATTGAAAATAAATGCTAAAAAACACCGTCGCTCAACTACCA
>JAQTMV010000284.1 GCA_028714175.1 Methylococcales bacterium | reverse complement strand
TTTTTCCGAAGCAATGAAGTCCTGCCTCAACTTGAAAACTCGCCAGGCGCCATTACTGTCATAGCCGACCCGCAGATAGCTCGCAATCAGTTTACGGCCATGAAATTTCAATTCATTACCGGAATAGCCATTGACCATATCAACAGAAAAATGTTCGCGCCAGTTTTGCCCCCACTCTGGGTTGTAAAATCGTTTTATCATCAGTACCAGGGCCCAAATATGTTGGGGAACCTGCATCAGCCACTGGTTATATGCATCGGAATATTCACCTAGAGAAGGTGTCAGCAATTTGATAACCGAGCCTAAGGTGCGTTTGTTGCTCAACAGTTTACGCTGATCACTGCCATTGCGTGCAGGGTCCCGAAACCGGTTTGAATAATCATGCTCGAAAATTTCAGCGACCATATCCATGTCTTTGTCGAAATTTTCTATAAAGACACTACCGAAAATAATTGCTCCGGAAATTGACTTGGAGATTTCCGATTTGCCGCCACCGGATACGGTACTCGGTTTATGGCAGAAGGTGCCTTCCGGATAGGTGCCGATCAACCTCCAGCTAGGCGCATTGGGATGGCGTTCCATATGAACATAAAAGCCATTCGGATACATATAAGTGCGGTCGACTAAAAGTTTGAGCGTATTAGTTACGCCATTATGCAGCCAGCTTATTTGCTGTTGCTGAATATTGATTTGTGCTGATTCTGGAATAAAAATAATGGAGGGATATGCATTATCTGTCGCATAGCCTTCACTTTTAATGTCTATGGTATCTCCTAACAAATTAGGAATTTTGTCAAAAAAGTCGTTTTTGATGCTTTCAGCGTCGGAGGGCAGATAAATTTCCCCCAGATTCGCTCTTGCAAAAGCCAGCGCGCCGCCCGAGTGCTCTTCTTCGCAGCCGCCATATAGGTTGGCCGAATAACTGATTTGAGATTTGACTTCTTTTTTACTATAACCAAAATAATTATCAGCAATTATCGTGACTATGACGCCCTGCATGTTCCGGCATACGAGTTTAAACGGTTTACCGTCGTTGTAGAGTTCATCTTCAGTTTGCCAGCACATGCCATCCTTGCGCTGACGCTCTGTGGCATCTTTATAGTGGGGTAAACCGATGGCTTGTTTACGACATAACACCAAATGCGGCGCTAGAATGATGCAGCCGGTATGTCCTGTCCAATGATCAATATCCAGCGCGGCATCATTCGTTGGGAGATACGGGTCGCCTGCATTTCCAAATATAGATTCTATAAAATCCAGATTGGCAACTAGTCCACCTGGCGTAAAAAACCTTGTTTCCATTGTTTTTTGGGGCATTTTGCCAGAAACCTCAGGTGCTACAACAGGTCTGATTAATAGTGAAAGCCAGAGTTTTGCAGGATTCTCTTGTCGACTGGTGAAAGGCAAACATAACAGATCCTCCGGAGGAGATAGGGCGATCCGCAATATTTCCGCATAAGCCTGTACGGGAACTTCGTTCTTGTCCGCCGGTATCGGAAGCCCTCCAGCAGCAATATGAAAAACACCTTTAGTGGTGCGCCGGTCATTTTGCGGGTTATGCAAGACCCCTTGTCGAATTCTGAAAGAATCGACATACGCAGAATGAAATTCATTGTGTTGAAAAGGTAACGACAGTTCTCTGGCCAATCCTTTATGTTCCAGAACAAAAGTCGCTCCTGGTAAACGAATTGATGTATCTATTCCATTTTCAAGCAGATAAGCGGTAAGAAAATCCTGAATACGCTGGTCTACCGGACAACGGTAGTTGGCCAGTAGACGGCGGTGTTGGGAATAGTTTTTCAGCAAACCTTCTGCGATCTTGAGAAATTGTTGATCACCCTCAAGTTCACAAGTAGGTTGACCAAGGGCGGCTAATTGCAGATTGATATACTGCAGCTCTTGAAGTTGATTTGGACTTAAAAAAGTAAGTCTACTTGTAGTAGCAGATGAATTCATTTTAGTTGACTCCAAAGGAGTATCATTCATGTATAGTTAAATTCCGGGTAAATCTTACCCAGCGTCGAAATACTGTAACCCATACCAATAGAATAGGATTCGAATCAAATCTCGGATTGGGCTGAACTAACACGACCTGGCTTTCGGATTCAGTCTTATATTCGGGCGGTGATCGGTAGCACAGTACGTTGAGCCTCTCCGGTGTAAAGTTGCCGTGGACGACCTATTTTTTGATGGGGATCAGAAATCATTTCATCCCAATGCGCTATCCAGCCGACGCTCCGGCCCATGGCAAATATTGCGGTAAATATGTTGCTGGGTATGCCCAGCGCTTTAAGCACTATGCCGGAATAAAAATCGACATTGGGGTAGAGTTTTTTAGCTACGAAATATTCGTCTTCCAAGGCTATACGTTCCAGTTCCAGAGCCAATTTGAATAGTGGATCATCATGCAAATCCAGTTCATCAAGCACTTCATGACAGGTAGCGCGAATCAGTTTGGCGCGAGGATCGAAATTTTTATAAACCCGATGACCAAAGCCCATTAGCCTGAAAGGGTCGTTCTTATCCTTGGCTTTTTTAATATATCGGTCGATATTGGTAACATCGCCAATTTCCTGCAACATATTCAGTACCGCTTCGTTGGCGCCGCCGTGAGCGGGTCCCCATAGGCAGACAATACCCGAGGCCAGACAGGCATACGGATTAGCGCCGCTAGAACCGGCAAGCCGTACAGTAGAGGTCGAGGCATTTTGCTCGTGATCGGCATGAAGAATCAAAATCCTGTCCAAAGCCTTAACCAAGACCGGGTTTGGACGGTAATCTTCGCAGGGGTTGCCGAGCATCATTCGCATAAAGTTTTCGACATAACTCAAATCGTTGCGCGGATACATGAACGGCAATCCGATGCTGTACTTATGACTCATCGCCACAATGGTGGGGATTTTGGCGATTATCCGAACCGCACATAAATCGCGGTCTTCTTTGGAACGGATATCCAGCGCTTCGTGGTAAAAGGCGGAAAGTGCGCCGACCACACCAACCATAATCGCCATGGGGTGCGCGTCGCGGCGGAAGCCATTGAAGAAATTGGTGATCTGGTCGTGCAAAAGCGTATGATGGGTTACATCATGGATGAAGCTCTTCAATTGTCCTTCGTTCGGAAGTTCTCCGGTTAACAGCAGATGGCAGACTTCCAAAAAGGTGCAGTGCTCGGCGAGTTCTTCGATAGCATAGCCTCGATACAACAAAATACCAGCATCACCGTCGATAAAAGTGATTTTGGATGAGCAACTAGCAGTTGAAGTGAAACCCGGATCGTATGTAAACAAGCCTGTGCGTTGATAAAGGCTCTGTATATCAATG
>JAQTMV010000283.1 GCA_028714175.1 Methylococcales bacterium | reverse complement strand
GTAAATAATCGTTTAACCCGTTTGTGAAAATTAACGAACCAGCCCCTGTCTAAAGCCTTTCCCCAAAGGATGAAGCCATACGTCCTTGATTGGAACACTCTGCTTGCCGGAAGGACCAAGCTTACCCCTTCCCTGGGTTTTGCCGACATGAAGCCAGTTAGCCGCTCTATAACAGGCGCCGGTGAAACGGTCTTTTTCAACAAAGGTTTCCAGCAACAGCGGACGAATGCCATAGCGATACTGCCAGTCGTGGGGTAGTTGCCTAGCCGTTAGTCCCAAAACCTTGGAGGCGAGGTTTTCCGAGCGCACCCATGGCAGAATCAGGAAACGGGCATTGTTGACGATCAGATGTAGGTTTTGTTGACGTTGCTCATGAGTCCAACCGATGAAGTGGTCGCGCGTAGCGCATTGCCAATCAGCAGCGCCAAAGCCCAGGAGCGCGACCAAGCGATCCCCGGCCATAACCCAATACCGTAGTTGCGCACCAGGAAGCGTTTTAAAGCCCAGATAATGGTAGCGGTGAATGAATTCATTCCACAGGCAGGAGTCCGCACGGGTGCCGACCAGGCGTAGTTGCAAACCGGGCAAGGCATGGACGGGCGCCTGAATAGGCGTTTGCGGGTCGGTTTCAACGCTGATGCGAATACGCGTCTCAGGCCGCTGTCTTCTCGGCGGCGGCAGTTGAATCAGGCCGTCCTCCTGCATGCGCAGCACAGCCACCCGGCAGGACATATCTTTCAATCCCCCATCAGGCTTAAACCAGTGTATGGCTTGGCAGGCAAGACGAGAAAGGTCGGCGCGGGTGCGCCTGGGATCTTCCGCGATCAAGGTTCTGATCAGCGTCAATTCTGCTTCGCTGAAATCGCGTCCACAGTAACGCTTCAAGAGGTGTCGAAAGGGGTAGTTTGCTCTGGATTGTTGAGCGTTAGGGGTTGTTTCAATTCGTTAAGGCGCACTGCATCCATTGCCCATGGCAGGAAGGGTGTTAAGTCAGTCGGAGCAAGGCCACCGTTTTCCGCACAGGCGATAAGATAGCCATGCAGCCAATGCCGAGGATTGAGGCCCCAGAGGAGGATGGTCTGCAGGATAGAGAATAACATCGCCGCCAAATCAGCGCTCCAGACCGCGCCAGAGCCATAATAATTTTCCCGTCCCGTGGCGGGATTGCGGAGACTATTTTCGCCCTTGTTGTTATCCATCGGCGTTTGCGGATGATCGAGAAACACCGTTAATCCGGCCCAATGATTGCTGAGACTGGACAACACTTTTTTCTGTATCGGATGTAAGTCAGGATCGGCCAAAGCAAGCTCCCGCCTTGTCGACATCGTCTCAAGCGAAGCCGTCAAGGCCTGATGCCGGGTCTGAAATGACGGCGATTGTTCGGATAGAGGCAACGTCTCATCCCAAACGGCCAGACGTTGCGCATTGAGGTGATAGAGCTCGCCAATGGCTTCAACCATTCTGTCAATTCTGGCCAAGCCTTGGCGCTATCGAGAAAATCCCGCCGCACATGCGCCCAGCAAAATGCCAACAAGATCAAAGGGGAATCCTTGGCCCAACATTGATAAGCTCTGTAACGGTCGCAGACAAAGATGATAAGGGTCTCCCGATTTAATCCCGTCATGTGCTTTTTAATGACATCGGCTCCGCGACCTGGCGCCATCCAAAAAAGACCACCGAGGCCGAGCGGGTCAGCCACAGATACCAGCGATTGCCGATCTTGCTCTCGATGTTCTGGAAAACCTTCCAACGCGTTTCGTCCCCGTGGAATAGTCGCTCAGTCAGATGTTTTTCCAACAGGGCTGCAAGCAACGGTTCAAACAGGGGGCCCGCTTTTTAAGGCCGCCAGTCAAGGTTCCCATGGCAACGGGCGCACCCAGATTTTTTAACTCTGCGCATAAGCGATGGGTTGGCGTAGCATACAGGTATTTGCCTAACAGCACCTCAACCCATACCGAAACCCCCAGTGAACTCTTGGGAATCAAGCGCGGCGCGGGTGGCGCGGTGATCAAGCCGGGCACATTTGGGCATTGGCAGGTCTTTTTATAGCGCTGGCATATAATCTTGCGAACATGTGCTTTCACATCGATTTCGATGATGTTGGAGTCCTCTGTTCCCGGAAAGAGGTCAAATGATGCATTGCACAAGGGACAGGCTTGTTCATCGGACGGCAAAGCACGCAATTCCTCAAGCACAGGCAGGTGTGGTCGAGGCGTGCGGCCGTGGCCTTTGCTTCCCCGCGAGGGCGCGGCGGTATGGTTGTATCATCGGCTTGGGTCTCGGATAGCGTGGTACCCTTTTCGCTGTGTTTTCCATAGAGCCGTTGCTTTAAATCGCGAATTTCCGCCTGCGCACATTCCAACTCTTGTTTGAGTTCCGCTATGCGTTCAAGCGCTCGGCCGTGCTGGCGCTGCCAGTAGCGATTACCCCATTTGAGCTGAACGTGCTCCTGTTTGCTTATCTGGACAGTTGCTTGGGCGAAGGGCGTCCCTTCCTTCCCTGCGTCAGGTTGATGAGATGAACTGCTTGGTGATGGGTTCGTGCTTTCCATGAACCGCATTTATACATGATTTTTACTCATGTGTCCCGCGGTTTTTTTTATTTCTTTGATAGGTGGGTTCGACGGGTTAGCCGAAAATTTACCCAATGTTTTTTATAATTCCTTAATGGTAAATAAAATCATTTAATTTTTAAGAATTGGCATAGCCATTGCCTTTAAGTATTTGTCGCAGTCAAACACTGCGCGAACAAAATCTTAATCAATTGGAGGACTATTATGAAAAAAGTAAATACCGTTGTCACGACTGCTTTGGCTTCAATTATCGCCTTAGGCGCATTAGGTGTGCAATCCGAGGCGTTTGCCGGGGAAAAGAAGGATGTTGAAAAATGCTATGGCGTTGCCACGGCGGGCAAAAACGACTGCAAGACCTTGTCCAATGCTTGCGCGGGACATTCCTTGTCAGACGGGCAGAAAGACGCTTTTATTGCCTTGCCCAAAGGCACTTGTGAGCGCCTGGCAGGCGGCAGCCTGGAAGCTCCGGCCGGCGCCAAATAAGAAACGGATATGGCGCACTTCATTAATAACGCCAGCGCCTCTACATCGATTCCGGCAGCAGCCGGAATCGGACTGCGTTCTCCTCATTATACAGAAGTGCTGGACAGTCATCCACCGGTAGCCTGGTTTGAGGTACACAGTGAAAACTATTTCGGCAGAGGCGGCGCTCCACGGTTCTATCTGGAAAAAATCAGAGCCGGCTATCCCGTCAGCTTGCATGGAGTGGGGATGTGTCTGGGATCTGTTGATGCGCTGGATATGCAGCATTTGAAACAGCTCAAGACCTTGATCGAGCGCATTGAGCCGGG
>JAQTMV010000282.1 GCA_028714175.1 Methylococcales bacterium | reverse complement strand
CGGCTCGGACCAAAGGCGAACAGGTGGCACGATTTAGCAAGCAGGTATCCTTTAATACTTATGGTGATTGTTAGCCTGCTCCAAATGTATCAGCGGCAACGTTCAACTATTTGTTCAACTTGGAGGTTATCGTGCGTCCCATGGCTAGCCGGGAGGTCGAGCATGCGGAACACTACTTTCAGGTTTGGGCGGTACTTGTGAATAGCATCGGGTTCTTGGTGGGCATAGCATTATTCATCATTTTCGCCAGACCCGTGAGCCACGGCCTTGCAGACTTAGCCGAAGGCAGGGTTATACCGCAAGGATCCTTGATATTTTTACGGCGACGTTGCTTGTTGTTGGGGCAATATGCCGCACTTATCAGCGCGTGCATATGGATTGTAGCTGGACCGATCTATCCATTGATGATTGGTGCCTTGGAATTTTACGACTATGTCTACTTCATCGCTTCACTAGCCATGTGTGGAATTTTTGTCGCGACTTACCCTTTCTTGGTCGTGACGTGGTTATGCACACATGTTTTCTACCCGGCATTCATCACACCAGGTTCTGTTGCCGCCGACGATATGGCAACTTTAACCCATGTCGACTCCTGGAGGTGGCGGTATTTGGCAATGGCCGGGGCTTTGCCGATGCTTGTGTTAGCACTGGGACTCATCCTCGGTCCTTCAGTTGGATCACGCTGGGCTACAATACTTTTAGGTGAAGGTGGGGTTGTTAGCGTTGCGGGCTTTGTTTTTGCTCTGTGGCTGTTCCAGGCGATTCAAGCCGATATTGTCTTGTTGAAGGAAGCGACCTTGGCCTATGGTACCAAACTCGATAATCAAGAAGCCAAGCCCGAGTGACCCGCAGTAGGATAATAAATGGAAGTTTAGCACAGAACAATTGTGACTGGGCTGGAAAGAGCTAGACCGCTCAGACCAGAGGGCAGAAATAAAAAGGCCCAGATTAGATCGGAGCCTTTGGAATTCATGGTGCCCAGGGGCGGAATCGAACCGTCGACACGAGGATTTTCAGTCCTCTGCTCTACCGACTGAGCTACCTGGGCGGTACTGCAAAAGATGGTTATTAGACTCGATTACAGCGCGCTAGTCAATAATAAATGAAATTATTATTGCGGCGGACTCAACGGGGGTGGCTGTTCCCGCCTGAACACGTTAATAATTATACGAAAAACTTTTTTTACTCCTACCCATATCCTTGGAAGCAGCCAGATCATTAATAGAATGAAAAACACCAGCGCGATTAAAAATACAAAGGGATGATTGATACAAGCCCAAACCCCGCCTATGACAGCAATATCTTCGCCTACTGATGCGAACCAGTTGCTAAAAGGTTCAGGAGAGGTATTGATCAGCACCCGCGTACCTGCTTTGGTCGCGTGTGATGCTGCCGCCAGGCTGCCGCCCATGATGGCTGCGGCTAATTCAACAGCCGGATTCAGGTCGCCTATCGCTCCGGCTGCCAGCATAGCGCCGGCAGGAATGCGAATAAACGTGTGAATGGCATCCCACCCCGTATCCACACCCGGCACTTTATCGGCAAAAAATTCGATGAAATACATAATCCCGGCCGCGACCATAACCATCGGATTTGCAACTATTTGTAAATCCGGCGGTAATACGATATTACCGCTATTGGCAAGAAAACCCAGCGTTAATAGCGTTGCATAAAGGTTAATTCCGCTAGCCCACGCCAAGCCCATTGTTAATGCGAGGGTTGTTGATATTTGATCCAGTGCTTCCATTAGCCTGCCCTTGCTCTGAGTATTCGCTTTAGCGTAGCATTATTGTTTGAACTTGAGCTAAAAGCATCTCATGCCAACTTTATTAATATGCGTATGCTACAGCATTTGCCCCGGACTATGCGGCTTTACTATCTTTCCGGGGATGTCCACACTGGCCACAATATTTTGCTGACACAGCCATTTCTTCGTCACAGTTTTTACATCGCTTAAGTTCAAGATCGTTGCCGCAAACCGGGCAGTATTTTACACCGCCTCTGACCGGAGCCGAACAGGCTGGACATGTTCTTTCTGTGGCAATACCATGAAGCAGGGAGCGAATTTTCTGACCAAGTGCGACAAAAAACTCGAACAGCATGGGCGAATATCGGTATCCTGCAAGTATCACCCATAAAGCGGCCGATAATACAGCAAGAGAAGAGATAATGATAAATAAGGTTTTACCAGTAGAGTCAAGATAGGGCGCAAGTATAGCCCCTATGCTTTCTTGAGCAACGCAGATTATTATCAGCGCAGCTACTGGTACAGCTATTCTGCGGAGAAAAGATACACCGTTGCCAATCCCACGTAAGGCGTTGCTTGCGTGTTTGGTAAATGCAAAGAAGAGCGCGAGAACCGCCATTTTTGTTAAAAAGTTCACGAGTTCAGCCGAAGTTAATCCTCTGAATATTTCCGTATTAGAAAACAGTGAAATCCTCTCCACTAGTTCACCAATAATCAGAGTAATAATAATAGCGATAAAGTATTGTGCCGATTTTCCCCATGAAAAAGCCCGGGAAGATTGATTTTCAAGCATGGGATTTACACCTTGTTATTAAATCATTTAGAATTTGCCTATGCTACGCTGAGTCTGGCAGCGTTTCCAGAAAAAATGAAAGGGAATAGGTACATTTTACTTTTATTAAAATGGTTCACACAAAAGATGCAAGCAAAACTCCAGGTAACTGCCCTTCGAAAGGCTCAGGACGAACGGTAGCTATGTTGAGTTTATTCATTTTTTCCGTTCGTGGAGAGCACTTCGACTACGCCAGGATGGCATATCATTAAACAAGACCTTCTTCTCTCATCGCTTTTTGAACAGCGGGACGCATGGAAATTCTATCTGCATAGCTTGCAAGCGACGGCCAACGGGAAATATCAACATTAACATATTGCCCCCAGCTCAGCATGACAAATAGATAGGCATCGGCCACGCTAAAATGTTCACCGAGCAAAAAAGCTTGTGCTGAAAGATGTACGGCGACAGTTTCCAGACGCGCCATCAGTGTATCAATCGCCAGTTGTTTAACAACGTCAGGTGCGGCGGAATTGAACAATGGTGAAAAGCTTTTATGGATCTCGGATGAAATAAAGTTCAGCCATTGCTGTAACTGATAACGCTCAAATGTGCCTGCCGGCGGGATCAATTTTTTATCAGGCGCCTGGTCGGCAAGATATTGAACGATAGCTGGGCCTTCAATGAGCCTGTTGCCATCATCAAGTATCAGAACGGGTACATAACCATTTGGATTTATCTGGCGAAAATCATCGCCGTTTTCAGTGCGCTTGCTTTGCAAATCAACTTTTACCAGTTCAACCGGAAGCTCTGCTTCACAAGCTACGATATGGGGAGATAGCGAACAAGCGC
>JAQTMV010000281.1 GCA_028714175.1 Methylococcales bacterium | reverse complement strand
TCTATGTGGATTTCACGGAGGAGGGACAGAAGGCATGATCAAGACTTGCCCGAAATGCGACTATGAATGGGAATCTAGGGTAGAAGAGCCAAAGGCGTGTCCAAGATGCAAGAGTAGGCTGGATTACAAGCGAGAGGGGAACACGGAGGGGGATAAGGATGCCTAGCGAGGAGTGGTTCTTCAACGAGGAGTGCGCCCTTCTCTGCGAGGGCGAGTCTTACTGCAAGTTGGGCTTCGGTAAAATCAACGGATGCCCTGACAGATGCCCTCATTTCGTGGGGAAGGACGACGAGGAGGACTGAGTAGATGCCTGACGAGAAGCCCGTCCCGTATCCATTGAATGAAGAAGATTACGACGGGAATTGTGCGGCCTGTCAGTATTCGGATGATTGTGGTGGTTGCGAAGCACCAGATGATTACCCATGCCCATGCAAGCCGGAGGTAGACCACGATGCCTAGCGAGGGGAAGAAGTGCCCTAAGTGCGGTAGGGAGATGACGTAGGGGGCATGAGATGACGACGGCGAGAGGATTTATCATAGTGCATCAGTTACCAGAAAACGGCGACCCATTACACGAACTCAAGCGAGTGGTCATGCGCCATCTTGGAAATTGCATAGTCATACTAAACCTGTCAGCATCCGAGCATGGATGGATTGTCAAACTGGGGGTAGTGAAGGCACGGCACAACTACAAGGAACGCCGCATCACATTCACAACCCACGAAATTGAGCAACCCATATTTCTGAGAGTTGAGGACGGCATCTATTATGTCGAGTACCATGAGAAATGGCGCGAAGATTGCACCATCTCTAAGAAACACTATAAATTGCCGAAATTGGGGCGATAGCATGACGACGCACATACTGAGCATGACGTACGGGCCGAAGATCGCCGGAGTGAGGGACGGGACGATAAGGCAGACGATAAGGCGGTTGAATCCTAAGAGGCCGTTCAAGCTCGGAGACAAGTTGCTCATACACGGGTGGTCAGGTAAGCCGTACAGAAGCCCCTGGAATTGGCGCATGGAGGCCGTCGTCAAGGAACTCGATAGGCTAGAAGTCGATAATGAAGATTGGGTGCTATGGGACCATTACGACCTGACCCACGAAGGATTCTGCACGGCTCTCAATCCCTGGGACGACGAACACCCGGTCATAGACCGAATCGCAAAGGCTGATGGAATAGTGCCCCCGACAGGACTTGGATTAAAAGCCGTACTGGAATCCATGCACGGGCCGTTCACAGATGAGGACATCGAGTTCCAGATAATCCGATGGTAAAGGGGTGCTAGGATGATAAGGCAGGAGATCAGACTCACGATAGAAGGGGACCCCGAACACGTCAATGCCAATAGTCTGATACTCCAAGGTCTAGCCATGAGAAAGCACCCTAAACCACAACTCTGGGGCCTTCTAGCGAGGTCCGTGTTCTTAGACCATGAGGAATACCCCGGACTCCCTGACATTGTCTATAAGCAAAGAGAGGATGATGGTAAGGTCAGGACCTACATAGTGGAGGTCGAGACTAATCTCACCCGGAAGAACTACGACAAGAAAAGCCTTCAATTCAAGAGGCTAGGTGTGGATGAAGTGTTCTTCATCGACCTCAAGAGCTGCCCGGACGATGTACGGCTTAATTGGGTGAAGTTGCAGAATTGGCTTATGGAAGGGCTTCCGTGACAGGGACACAAACACCTAAGAGGGACAAGTCTCATGTCCCTCATAGCATGATGGCCCCGAAGCGCGATCTGAGGGCTAGGGTAGCCGCCTTTCTCGAGTCTAATGCCCCCCAGGAGTTCACGCCCAAGTTCATAAGCCTTAAGCTCAAAGGAGTGTCCCACGAGGCCGTAAAGAAGGCTATCCAGCGTGAATTAAAAGACCCCCGTTCTAGGATAGTCCGAGTCCGAGAAGGTTGGTACAGATATGCCCACTCGATTGACACCTTCAAAGAGGTCTCAGGCGCAAAAAGGCTAGGAATCCACGGAATCCAACTCAAGGGGCTTTGTCCCTCTAAGGATACTCGGTATTTCCTCCAGCAAAATGCGGATTTGAAGATAAAAGGCATGGGGGAATACTCGAAAGAGTTCAACGGGAGGCCCATCACGATCAGGGTCTATCGGGAATCCCCAACGGTCTTGGTTTGGCTCAAAGCTACGAAGAACCCGTTAGACTTCGAGGAGTTTGACAAGTTCGCCTATTGGCTTTACGGCTGGGCATCCGGTAAGGTGCTCGATACCTCATGGACCGTGACCGAATGGGGATGGAATGTGGACTTCGTGGACATGGACATGACCAAGAGTGGGTTCAAGCAGCTCACCCTTCACGCATTCAGGAACGCATGGTTCCGGATGTATCAGAAGAAGGCCGATCTGCTGAGAGTTGAGGCCCATCTGACCCCCAAGGACGCTAGTTTACAGGACGTGCTTAGAATCTTTACTCAGATGATGGACATTGCGAAGGGCGAGGGGGAGTACCGCCCGGGAGTTCAAGAGCAGGACGACTATTCGTATAGGTAGGTGAAGAAGTTGGAGAAGGAGTGATAACATGGAAGAAGAGGTCTCAATCTTGGAAGAGGAAGTCGTCAAGGAATGCGGGACATGCGGGGTCAGGTTCGGGTCAGGGAAGAGATCCACGATAGTGGGAAAGCAGCAAGCCCAGCGGGAGCGGATGATTCTCTGCGTGTCATGCGAATACAACCCCAGCCGGGCGATTCTAGCCAATATCGGCATGTCAACGCTCGCAGACAGGGTAGTTGGTGAGGCAGTCGATAATTGGCGCCCCATCTCCGACGAGGACAAGAGCTGCCAGACCTGTAAGACTGGAAGAGAACTAATCGCCATCAAGGACAAATATGAGTTTAAACGGCTCATGAGGGAACGATGTGCCTCATGTCGGTATTCGGTAGGCGCAAGGATTGTAGGCTCGACCAAAACCGTCGTGATGGAGCGGATGGGCGACAAGGAGCCGACCGAGGACCATTGGGAGAACTTCGAGGGCTGAGGGGATAGGGAAACTATATATGGCACGGGTGAAATGATGAAAGTAATAAGGGGGGAAATCCCCCTTCACCCCTATCTGGGTTTCAACATTAGAAAGAGTTGAAAGCACATGCCCGGTAACACCAAGTTCGCAATCCTAGACGACAAGTTCCTGCCCATGATGATCGGCGTATGCGAGACCGAGGAGCAGCGGGGCCTAGTCTATGTCCTGTACTACACGGGCATACACGGCTCCCTTCTAAAGACCCTCACGAAAGAGAACCTAGTCAAAGAAGGCCCCCGGTACTACATTCAGTGGAGGCGGCCCAAGACTCAGAAGGCCCTGCAAGCTCCTATCCCGGCTGAGAAGGTCCCTACGGTCATAGCATTCCTTGAGAGTAAGAAGAGGAGCATCCAGTGGACGAATGTAGTCCTCAAGGATTTGGCAGGGAAGGCAGGGTATGAAGGCG
>JAQTMV010000280.1 GCA_028714175.1 Methylococcales bacterium | reverse complement strand
CCGCTGGCCTTGAGATATTGCAACTTTGGGCAATCTTTCGATCACTCAAATCATTGGCCCATTTCAGGCGCAACACTTCTTTTATTTTTCGCATGGATAACCTATTGGCTGGCATCAGCTTCCTCTTAATAATAATGAAAAGAGGCAGCAGAATATCGTTTAGTTATCCCGCGTCAAAAAACGCTAAAACATCACCACCAGGGGGTGGCAACATTAACCGGAATCAGTGGCAGCTTTAAAATGGAATGGGTGGCAGCTTTGAACCGGAATACGCATGGGGTGTAGTAACAGGATCCATTAGAAAATACGCCTGATGACTGCCATTGCCTTAATTGATTGTAACAATTTTTACGCGAGCTGCGAAAAGGTGTTCAACCCCAAGTTGAAGGGCAAGGCTGTCGTGATCCTCTCGAATAACGACGGGTGTTGTGTCAGTCGTTCAGATGCCGCTAAACGATTAGGCATCAAAATGGGCGCTCCCTGGTTTCAGCTAAAGGATCAGTTTAAACCCGGTGAAGTCATTGCTTTATCGAGTAACTACGCGCTCTATGCGGACACCAGTAACCGCGTCATGAATATACTTCGCCAATTCAGCCCGGACCAGGAGATATACTCGGTTGACGAGGCATTTATTTCCCTGTCCGGCTTTGGCGATAAAGATTTGACCCGTTACGGTAAAGACATTAAAGCGACGATTTTGCAATGGACCGGGTTGCCGGTTTGCGTGGGTATAGGGAGTACAAAAACACTGGCTAAACTGGCCAACCATTGCGCCAAAAAACGGCCGGAATATGCGGGGGTGTGTAACTTTAATGCCCTGCCCATCCCTAGCCTCAACCCCATTTTAGTCTCGCTACCCGTCAGTGAAGTCTGGGGTATCGGTTCGAGGCTTTCGGCAAAATTGAATCAGTTGGGCATTCATACCGTACTCGATTTAAAACAAGCCCACTCCCCTACCCTGCGCGATAAATTCAGCGTCGTCATTACCAAAATCATTGCTGAACTCAATGGCATCGCCTGTAGTGACCTGGAACAAGTGGCCCCACCTAAACAAAACATTGCCAGCACCCGTAGCTTTGGCATCCCCGTTACCTCCATCGAAAGCCTGATGGAATCGGTGACCCTGTATACCTCCCGCGCTGCCGAAAAAGCACGGGCGCAACAAAGCCATGCCAACAGCATCAGCGTTTTTATCCAGACCAGCCCGTTTGCCAAGTTACCTTATTATGGCGGCAGCTTGACGGTCGCGTTACCTTCGCCTTCCAACGATACCCGGCTTTTGGTCAAGACGGCCCTTTGGATAGTGAAGCGACTTTATAAACCAGGCTATGTCTATCAGAAAGCCGGCGTGTTATTGAACGACCTGGTGCCGGACGAAGGCCGGCAAGCGGATTTATTTTTCGATGCCTCGGAAGCAAGCCATGCGCAGAGCGCTAAGCTGATGGCCGTCCTGGACGCCATAAATCAGCGCTATGGAAGACACACATTAAAACTGGGTAGTGAGGGCTTTAAGGCGCCCTGGAAGATGAAGCAAAACTTTAAATCGCCTGGCTATACTACCCACTGGGATGAGTTGATTCAAGCATCGTAGGCCGTGGCTTACTGAATTTTCGGCGATATCAACAACGCTATCTGGAAACTTCTTTTTTTATAGCGTCGCTTGTGAACGTTTATATGAACATTTTGTGAACGTTTATATGAACATTTATGGCAATTATGGCAATGTCACCGGCTCAATACACTCAGGACCGTTATGTCTCGGATTGTTCACGAAATTGCTGACAGGTATCGCTTCCATGTCGTCATAAGTCGAATCGTTGGCCAACAACGCTAATAGTGATTCCATGGGTTGATTAAGCTGAAACCAGTGTTCATAGTCTTTTGGCGCTAAAATAACCGGCATCCGGCTGTGGATGTCTTGCATCTTTTCATTGGCGGCAGTTGTGATGATAGTGCATGAATTAACGGCTTCCTTACCTTGTTGCCAATGCTCCCACAAACCCGCAAAACCGAAAACGGCCTGGTCGGGTCGGGTGATATGATAGGCCTGCTTGGTACCGTTTTCTATCGGCCGCCACTCATAGTAACCTGTTGCCGGGATGATGACATGACGCTGTTTAAAAGCGGCCCGAAATGATGGCTTCTCAGCAACCCTTTCCAATCGGGCATTAATGAGGTTATAGCTCAGCTTTCGATCTTTCGCCCAGAAAGGGATTAAACCCCAGTGCAGAAGTTCTGCTTTGGCTTCAGGCATGATCGCCAAAATATCGCTACCGGGATGGATGTTGTAATCAACCCGGAATTCTGGCGCTACGCTGAGGTGAAAGTGGTTTTTGACGCTTTCAGGAAGTGAAAATAAATTGAATCTGCCGCACATTGGTTTAGACCCATCATTTTGATGACGACACTATACCGAAAGGCGCAGTTAAGCCAAAGCCATTAATATTTCCGGGTTCCAATTATACTGTTTCTTCGAAAGAAATCCGTAATATCGCCTAATCCTCATGATAACAGAAAGATGCGGAGTCGATCTTGACAGGTTCCTCGGTCGATGTAGAATCATTTTCGTTACCTGAGCTTGAGCCTTTATGCTGAAGTAGCGACTAACCATTCTGAGTCGCTGGATTTTAAATGCGAAACTCACACCTCCTCTTCCACTGTATTATGTATTGGTCAAGTAAAACCGGACACTTTCTTAAGCCACTTTCTTATAAAATTCCCGCTCAAAATCTAATGGCGATTGGAAGCCTAGTTTTGAATGCGCCCGTTTTCCATTATAAAAAGCCACATAGCAGTGTCCGTCACTTGATGGCCGTAATGCAAAGCTTTGCATTACGGCCAAAACTGGTCTGTCACCAATTTCTTATGAATGTCAGCTGATACATTGAAAACAGTCATTTAACGTTCGTCATAACCTGGTCAATGGAAGAAAAAACTCATTCTGAAAGACCCTAGCGAAGGTCGGTTTTTGGGGCTCCGATGAGGGCAGATTGCTCATGCGAATCTGCATTACGGGTTATTTTTTTCCTGCAAGGAATTACTTTGCCACACAATCTCCAATTTGTTTTGAATGTATGCAGCCTCATAGATGTCGGAAGGGGTGATGGTTTCTCGACGGAAAAAGAGATTGAGAAATCCGCGCATCTTGAGTTTTAAGCCGAGATAACATTGAATACTTTTGAAACAGTAATAAACGAACTCAGAGCAACTGAAGCGATGATAGTCTTTGGTGTCATTGAACTGAAAGTCGTGGCACGAGCCGATCTTGCCAAGCGCAGACCGGCGAACTGCTTCGATGATTTCATCTTTATTGACGCTTTCACCATTCATTAACTTCAAACGGATTTCCTCTGCATCTGAAGGAAGTTCAATGATGAGAGACTTGTCTTCGATAAGTTCGCTAGGATCAAGCTCGATGGTGTCGTGAAGCCGCCCTCTGTGTCAATATACCTGAGACACCGACCCATGCTTTAATTAGGGAACATTTTCGGAGACAAGCTCATGACCGACACAACTGCACAATCTATTTCTCAGGCCGCGCCGCCGAACGCGGAGGA
>JAQTMV010000279.1 GCA_028714175.1 Methylococcales bacterium | reverse complement strand
TTGTTCCGTCCATTTTTTTGCATCCGCAAGACTGGATTGAAAAAGCGCTTCATTATGCTGAACCAGCGAAATTTTCGCCATTTCCAGTTTTACTCTTAATTGCTCACGAATAAATTGCGCTTCTTCGGGTGTTAATATTTCTTTAATTTCATGGTCTGTACGTCTGATCGTGACTATATCCTCCAGTTGATCCATAGCGGAATCAAGCAGGCCTTGATCTTCTGCCGTTTTGTCAGCTTGCTTTTTTACTTCGGCAGGTGCTGTTAATGCCTTACCTGTATAAGGTAATAACAATACTAATTTATCGACCTGGTCTTGCAATGTTTGAATCGAGGCATAAATGCCGACAATATCGGGAACTACAACATTTTTAATGGCGGCAATTTCCTTGGCAATCTGTTCGCGTACTTTAAAGGCCCCTGCATCACCGCTTTCTCTCAACCGCTGATCGGCTGCTTCCAACGCTTCGCGTGTGGTATTGACATCACCGACTAAATGCAGGCGCTCGCTGGCGACGCTTAATAAATACTCGGCATCGGCAATTAACCAATCACCGCGGGTTTTTCCCAATTGGCGCTGAACCTGGGTAATCGCTTCATTTAATTCTTTACGCGTGTTATCCAGTTTTTCATTATGTAACTGCGAGAAATCAGCGAGAGTTTTAGTGAAATGACTATCTTTACTGCCAATATTGGCCTCCAGGGTTGCCAGTTGGGATTGAATGGCTGCAAGCTGTGACTGATAGTCGGCAATCTGTTTTGACATTTCACCTTTAACTTCACCACCCAAGCCTTCCTGCTGATGCCGCAATTGCATAACAAGGTAAAAGCCGCCGCCTGCCAAGCCAATAATTATCATCAGAATAATGACACCAAACCAGAATCCGCTGCGCGACCGGCGTGCTTGTTGGGTCTCGCCCGCCTCTTGCTGTTGTAGTTCACTTAATTCGGCCACTCTATTACCCCTGATACACACATTATTACTGTTTCAAGAATTGCCATATCTGAAGGACTATTCGTCACAGCAATTCGTTTAAATCCAATCCCGGCAGCTATTTGCCTGATTCTATCGCTAATTACCACCAGAGGCACTGCAAACAAACTTTGATGATAGTCTTTATCCAGCATGATCAGTAAGTTTTGCAAAGCTTCACCACTGGTAATAGTGATGACATCCAGCTTATCCTGAGCAAACAACAAAAATAAATGTGATCTATCAATGTCGGGAATAATTCTTTTATAGACGTCCAGATATTCAACATTTGCACCTCTGCTGCGTAACGTGGACGCCAATTCTTCACGTCCACCCACCCCGCGCACAATTAAACAGCTTTGACCGCCGATTTGCTGCATTTGCGGCATTGCCAGCAGTGCTTCACTGTTATAGCCACTTGCAGGCACCAGATCGACCGGCAATCCAGCCTGTGCCAGAGCTTGTGCTGTCGCTTGCCCAATAGCTGCAATTTGCGCGGACTTAAACTGATTTATTTTACCACCATCCATATAGTAACTATGCATTGTTACTGCATTGGTGCTAATAAAAACAAGCCATTGAAACCTGTCCAGGTGCGCAAGTGTATTTTTTATCGTGCGAGGATCATCTATTGCCGCAATAGCCAGGGTTGGAAACCGGATCACCGATCCGCCCCGTTCCGCAATTAAACGGCTTAAATTTTCTGCCTGATGTGCAGGCCGTGTCACTAAAACACGCGCCCCGTTCAACATCGCAATCAATGCAATAACACCTGCAGAATTTTATCCGCACCCTGAGCCAGTAAATCTTCCGCTATCAATCGGCCGACAGCTTCCGCCTGATCCAGATCGCCGGAGCGTTCAGCGCGATAAAGCACGCTGCCATCGGGATTGCCGACAAATCCGCGCATGACTATTTGCTGACCCTCTTTGCGGGCAAAACCGGCAATCGGCATCTGACAACCGCCGTTTAAACGTGCGTTCATTGCCCGTTCGGCAGAAACACACAAACCTGTGTCAGCATCATGCAAGGCGCTCAAAATTTCATTGATTTCGACATCATCGACGCGACACTCTATACCTATCGCGCCCTGGCCAACTGCCGGCAGGCTCACGCTTGTATCCAGAGACTGGGTAATTCGTTCAGCCATGCCCAGTCTTTTTAACCCTGCTGAGGCCAGAATAATCGCGTCATAAAGGCCGGCATCGAGCTTGGCCAAACGGGTGTTCACATTACCCCGTAAAGATATGACTTCAGCATCAGGGAATTTTTCTTTAATCTGGCATTGTCTGCGCAAGCTGGACGTGCCAATTCTGGCATGAGGCGGCAACTCATTTAACGATGAATAACGATTTGATACAAATGCATCAGTCGGGTCTTCACGGGCTAAAATAGCCGCCAGATGCAAACCTTCAGGAAATTCTACCGGCACATCTTTCATAGAATGAACGGCAATGTCAGCCGTGCCTTCCAACATGCCCTGCTCCAATTCCTTGACAAACAAGCCCTTGCCGCCGACCTTGGCTAACGGGGCGTCGAGAATTTTATCACCCTGAGTCACCATTTTAACCAGCTCTGTCTTAGTCCCTGGAAATGTCCGCTCCAGGAGCTTTGCAACATGTTCCGCCTGCCACAGCGCCAAAGGACTCTTGCGCGTTGCAATACGAATAATTTTTACAGTCAAAAAAAAACCTCGTTTCAAAAATAAAATTTAACTATTGTAACCTTAATTAACATAATGGTATGTCATCGAACATTAAAAATTTTGTCAGATTTTACTAAATTTAAGTGACTCTTTGGCGGGATATTGCGTATCCTCTGATCGGCAAGAGCCAGCTTCTTTTGCATTGCGGGTTCATGCTTTAATCTTTTCAGAGATATGAAGCGTAAGATTGAGCTTCTCACCGGTAAATTTAACGGCAGTTCCTCGATAACCCGCATCACCTGAATAAGCCAGAATTGATGGATACTTTTCTGACGCTCTATCAAGTACATCGCAAGCGGCATTGGTATTGCTTTTGTTGGCAGCATGTACATTGCCGTGCAAAAGATTTTCCGGTATGTCAACAATGATATGGCGTTCATAGGTGCGCCAGTACATACCTTTGGTTTTTTGGCCCGGTTCTATCGCAAAATTTGTCAAACTTGGCGATAATTTATTACTTTTTGGAATAGAAAGCTCCGATGATCAGTTTCAAAGGCACCAGTATTTGAAAGATATTATTCTCCACGCTGTTATTTCAATGCCCGCTATGTCGTTTCTTATCGCAATCTTGAAAAAATTCTGGAGGAAAGGGGCGTTAAAGTTGATCGTGCCACATTCAATCGCTGGGTTATTCGCTATTTATCTTTCTTAGCCATAGACGTTAAAAATCGTAAATGAACCATTACGGCTTCGACTATATTCCAATCCATAAATGAGCCTGAAATAGGAGTAAGATCCTGTTACAGGATGGTAAAAAATATTAAAAATTATTACTGAAATTCAAATTAATCGGTGGTGGGTAAGTTGTGGGCGGCCGGTGGTCAACCTGTGGGCAACAGGGATGTTGTCCATCAGGTTGTCCACGGGACCGTCCATAGCTTATCCACCACACCAATTGAAAGCAAATTTTGATCTTTTCAGGCAGCATAGGAAGTTCCTTCAAAAATAGTCTGGAAGAGTTTGATTCTGGCCTTTTGTAACCGTTC
>JAQTMV010000278.1 GCA_028714175.1 Methylococcales bacterium | reverse complement strand
CTCATCCAGTTGTTTTTCGGTTAGTTTCAGGATGATCATAAGGACACTCTGATGATGGATAGATTTTTGGGTATTTTTACTATATTTTGACAAAAGTAAAACCGAAAAAATAACCGTTCGGAGTATATTCATGATACTGCGTCAGTAATAGTAGCAATGGTTTTTATAATATAGGGGCGTTGGTGCACCAACGTTGTAGCATTTGAAACGGTATTTAGATTCAATAAAGCAGGTATTATGCCAAAATTAATATAATGATTTTATTGTAACTTTTTCTTCAATAATTATAAGTAATTATAATATGATCAGGATTCTTGAACTCATTTGTATTCATATAATTAACTTTGTAATAGCGGGTGCACAAGTTTATCCAGGTTCAAGATTCGTTGATTTTAGGCCCCAAAATGGTGCGAAATCAACAGAAGACTCTCAATAATCTAAATACAAATCTATCAAGCTCTTTTAGTTGGCTTAATATCCTGCCTTATTATCAATGAGTTAAGTTTAATACAAAAATGGCACTTAAAATGCATGTATTGTTTTGCCGATGAAGGAATATACGCATTATGAATCACCAATGCCAAGTCGGAACTGACCTGTGCAGATTTCTTGAATATATGGTTAATCTGCTTCGTAGCTTCGTGCTGTATTCCTCATTTTATTTGAGGCTTGCATTAGCTGAACGTAGCAGCTTCCGGTTTGGAGAAATATTATGAAGAAATATCTATTGGCGATCGCACTGTTCGGAATTTTGCTTGGCGGCGCGATTTTAATTTATAACTGGTTAAATTCAGGCCCTGACTATAAGGCGGATTTAGCGTATTCTTCATTCGTCAAACAGGTCAAGGCCGGCCAGATTGAACGCGTAGAAATTACAGGTAAAGTCATAAAGTTTCGGACTTCCAGCGGTGAGGATTTTGAAACCTATAATCCAGGGGATCCGCATTTAATTGATGATTTGCTGGCAACTGGGGCTCAAATCAGAACCTCTGCCCCGGAAGAACACTCGTTGCTAATGGAAATTTTTATTTCCTGGTTTCCGATGCTGATCCTGATTGTTATATGTTCATTTTTTATGCATAAAATGCAAAAAAACAGTAAAGGCTCTGTCAACTTCGGCATTCAAAAAAACAAGGCAAAGATGTTTAATGAAGATCAGGTGAAAATAACTTTTGCCGATGTTGCAGGTTGTGAAGAAGCAAAAGAAGATGTTGTAGAACTGGTTGATTTTCTAAAAGCACCGCAAAAGTTTCAAAAACTGGGCGGCAAAATTCCGCGTGGTGTCTTGATGATCGGGCCTCCGGGAACCGGTAAAACTCTCATTGCCCGAGCGATAGCAGGCGAGGCAAAAGTTAAATTCTTCTCTATTTCCGGATCTGATTTTGTTGAGATGTATGTTGGTGTCGGGGCTTCAAGAGTAAGGGATTTGTTTGCCCAGGCCAAAGAACAGTCCCCCTGCATTATTTTTATCGATGAAATAGATGCCGTTGGCAGAAAACGGAGCAGTTCTGGATTGGGCGGCGGTGGCAATGAAGAGCGGGAACAAACCCTTAATCAGTTGCTGGTTGAAATGGACGGGTTTGAAGGTAATGAAGGCATTATTGTGATTGCCGCGACTAATCGTGCGGATGTGCTCGACGATGCACTATTAAGACCCGGCCGTTTCGACCGGCAAGTTAATGTTGGCTTGCCTGATGTCCGTGGCCGGGAACAAATATTAAAGGTGCATTTGCAAAAAGTGCCTACGGCTGAAGATGTTGAAATCAGTTATATTGCCCGCGGCACTCCCGGATTTTCAGGTGCGGAACTGGCCAATCTGGTGAACGAGGCCGCTTTGCTGGCAGCACGTTCCGACCTGCTTGAAGTTGCCATGACGCATCTTGAAAAAGCCAAGGACAAGATATTGATGGGCGCAGAAAAGCACACGATGGTGATGAGCGAAGATGACAAGCGCCTGACAGCCTATCATGAGGCGGGGCACTGTATTGTCGGCCGGCTTATGCCGGATCATGATCCGGTCTACAAAGTGAGCATTATGCCCAGGGGCAGGGCGCTGGGTATTACGATGTTCCTGCCGGAAAATGATCAATACAGCGCCAGCAAGCGTAAACTGGAAGGCCAGATAGCCAGTCTGTTTGGCGGCCGGCTTGCGGAACTGCTGATTTTCGGCGATGACCGGGTTACTACCGGCGCCTCCAATGATATTGAAAGAGCGACCGAATTAGCGAGAAAAATGGTTACCCGTTGGGGCTTGTCGGACAAACTCGGACCGCTCACCTATGGAGAAGAAGCCGGCCAGGCTATCTTCGGTCAGTCCGGGGCACAAGGCAGTGCTGTCTCCAGTAATGTTGCACAAATGATTGATGAAGAGATCCGTTCGGTAATCGATCGCAACTATTATCGTGCAGAGAAAATCTTACAGGAAAATATGGCTATTCTGCACCTCATGGCAGACGCGCTTATGAAATGGGAAACCATCGACCGGTGGCAGATCGATGATTTGATGGCTGGAAAAGAAGCGCGGCCTCCCAGGGAATACAGTGATATTAAAGACTGCATCAGCCCCGAATCAAACTGTAAGGGAGAAGATAACAGCAGTTCTTTACAACCTGACGAAAGCTTCGCTTGATGAGAATTTATAGATACGGCAGGAAACCCGACCTCAGAATTTACAGATAACACGTTAATGCCCGGGCCAGCCGGGCATTTTTTCGCATTCTGCGCGTAATTTGGAAAACTTAGACCCCGTGTATGCAGTCAAAAAGTATTTTAGATCGCCGTTCCAAGTTTAAAGCGTAAATCGATCAAGGCAATTGCTTGTTTTCATAATTATCGATACTTTCATATCAGGTTTTTTTAACAAACTCTGATTTAAGTTTCATCGCTCCAATACCGTCGATTTTGCAGTCAATATTATGATCGCCGTCGACCAGACGGATGATTTTGACTTTAGTGCCGACTTTGACAATTGATGATGACCCTTTTACTTTGAGGTCTTTGATTACGGTGACGGTATCGCCGTCTTGTAGTACATTGCCGTTTGCGTCCTTAATGATACGGACTTCGGTGCTGTCTTCGGCTGTCCCATCTTTTGCCCATTCGTGTGCGCATTCAGGGCAGACATACATAGTACCGTCTTCGTAGGTGAATTCAGAGCCGCATGCCGGGCAGTGGGGGAGGTTACTCATTACTTTTTTACCTTAATGTAGTGTTGACTTAACTTTGTGGAATACAAGTTGGATTGAGGGCGGCATGATGCCAGATTCAGGCGTTTATTGTCTACTAAACCGGGGAAATGCAGCTAAGGAAGCTCTTGGTAGGCGTTTTCCCGTATCTCTTGCCAGTTTTGCCCGTCCAGTATCAACTCCCCAAATGACGTGTGCTGCTTGCTTTTCGCCAAGTACAAATCCCCGGAGCGCAGCGCTTCTTTCATGGCTACCGAAAGTCCAAGTTCCCAGGCATTGCGGCGGATTTTACCATCCTTTTCTTTGTATGAACGGATCAGTTCTTTGGGGATAAAGTAAGCGGGAGCATCCTCTGGAATTTTCTTTAATGTTCCGGCATCCAGTTGGTGTATGACATTAATGGCCGCCAATAATCCTAAAAACCGCAGTTGAACAAAAGCATAAAATCTGTAAGGCTTGTATTTTTTGAGTCGAGCCATGATTTTACCTCCCAAAGTTATTCACCCAACGGGTGAGCCAGAATTTACGCTTAAAA
>JAQTMV010000277.1 GCA_028714175.1 Methylococcales bacterium | reverse complement strand
GCCCACGAAGTCCACAGGTTCAATAACAGGATGTGTAGATATGGAAAATGGAACCGTACAAAAAAGGTCAAAAGTTGCTTGAGGATTTTGTTTGGCCTATTGACACCGGCAGGCTAATGGGTGACCCTATTGGACCGATCGTAAAGAGTCCCCATCGACTTCAGAAGGATCGAAAGAGACGCTGACAACGCGTTCATACTCCGGGATCAGGGATTCATACTGCGGCGATCTAAGCAGAGTCAGGCTGCGATGGGCACTAGGCGCAATGGCGAAGGAGACGATGAGGTCTGGTTCATTTTCAATAGTGATAAACTCGACGCGTTTCATTCTTTGCTAGTTGGAAGTTACCTAAATGCACATAAGGGTATTTGTTCAACTTTTCTCAGAACAACGGGGAAACCCCAAACCAGGTTTGGTGAAAATGCATCACGGCGAGATATAGCACTAGGGTCAACCCCAATTGCCAAACTTTGATTTCGGCGAAGACCAATGTATTCCGGCCCTCTTTGATGGCCTGGAAAGGTATGATTGAGGTCGCGGCAGCGTACTTATCCCAATGCAGGCCGCAGGCTTTTTTCCGCTTGGCATCGATGGAAACCATCCCAACAAGCACCAGCACAATGAGCGAACCGAACAACACCAGGGAAGCTGCGTCGCCGTTGACAACCACATGGGCAAATGCCCACACCGCAACTCCCCACAGGAAAGGATGCCGGGTGACCCGGTGTATTCCGCGTGGAGTTGCATCAGCCATCAACAGATTTTCTCCGCCTACTGCCATAGGATTCGGTGTCGCCATCCCCAACACGACGAAGAGAAACGCGATGAACATGAGAAGTGCTGCGATTGGCTTGAACCAGGCCAGTTGACCCCAGGTCTCGAAGTAACCGGCAGCCCGGTAGGCATGGGACAGCCAGACAATGCCGAGCACGGAAAGCACGGAAAATGCTGCGCGGTAGCTTTTTTCGCCCAGCTTTTCGATGGCTTGTCCTCGAACCGATGTGCCAGAGACACCCACGTGCAGAGCCATAAAGAACAGTGCGGCAAGAATGAGTTGGGTCATGATCTTCTCCTGGTGATTGAAAAAATGTTAACTCCTCTTTTTCTGATATTGAGTTTCCATAACCCTTTATCCGGTAGTGATGATTTCGAATTAGTTTCAGTTGAGACTTTACTTCTTTTCATTTGAAATGATCAATGGAAAAATTATCACAGGAAAGCCGTTCTTGAACAATGCGATTTTGAGGCCTATTGGGATGAATTAGGTCTTAACCTGTTTTTCCGTATTTCGCACAAGTCTCAAAAAGAGCGTTCACTGCATATTTATCCCTGGCAAAAGGGCAATTTGTTTCCGTCAAATGTTCGAAGTAGCATCCGGTAGTTTTCTGGTCGATGAGATGCGTTGCCAGCCAAACCGGGGTTTCAGCCCCTTGGTCGGGCTTTTCATGCCCACCAAAGCCCAGATTATTACTTAACACCGAATTAACGTCACCCGGATGGCAGGCATTCACCGTTATTGGAATGGCTTTAGTTTTTCGGCAAAGGCCGCACTGAGCATGCGGTTGGCTTGTTTGGATTGCCGATAGGCCTTGCCATTATCATAACTTCGGCGCTTAAACTCCAAGTCGCTGATATCCAGTCCTCCGGCCCAGTAACTGGCGACATTAATTACGCGTGCAGGGGCTGAGGCTTTTAATATCTCCGTGAATCCATCGATTAACCAATAATAACCCAGTACGTTCGTGGCAAACTGCAGTTCGATGCCTTCCGGGGTTTCCTGTCGGGTTCGAGGTGTACAGGCGGCGTTGTTGATCAACACATCTAATGGCACCTTCCAACGTTTAGCCAGATCCTTGATGTCTTGATACCGGCTCAAATCAGCGAGTTCAAAACGAACCTTGGTATTTCCCGTTTTAATAAGAATTTCATTGACCGTATTTTCGGCTTGCTTTTTATCTCAACAAACCAATACGACTTCGGAATCATCCAGCTCAGCCAGTTGCCGGGCAATAGCCTTGCCGATCGTACCGGTGGCCCCTGTGACCAAGAAAACTCGGGTGTCGTTATCTTGCCGACTTGAATTCATTGAAGTGATTTCCAGCCACCCAAATTGTTAGGGCTATTTTGTAATAGAAGACTAAATTAAGATGATAAAGCCAATAATCTTAATTCGAACATCAACAGCAATAACTGAAGAAATTGGCCTAACGGCTAACCTGTCAAGCCGATGGTCTCAACCCGGTCAATGGTGTCGAGTGTAATTTTGCCTTCCTGGGCCAACCAACCAATGCTGCGCTGAATGATCTTTTCTTCTTCCGGAAGTTCACGAATCAATTTTGCAACCGGGGTAGCGCCATTTTCAGCTAAATAATGCCAAATGTTGCCGGCTGTTAAACCGACGCGTTCAAACGGTGTTATTTCTGTTGTCGTCACGACCGATTTAGGTGCCACGACTTGCGGCTTTTTAGGGGATTTCGCCGCCGGGCTTGGTTTATTGGGACTTTCTTCGGCGACAATCACGGCAACAGCCGGTTCCGTTTTGGCTTTAGATACGGGTTTTGGCGTTACGGCTGGCGGTTGTTTAGGCATCTTTGGGGTTGAACTTGGCTTTTTAGTCTTTGCTTCTGAGGCAACAGCCACAACAGCTTGTTCAGTTTTAGCCTTGGGCGCTGGCTTTTCAATGGTGGTAGTTGGTTTTTTCATAAAGAAATTAAAGTTAAATAAGGTAGAAAAAAATAGATTTCAACAACTATTCAGGCATCATGTAAAGCCCCTTCTTTTGACTGATTTTACACGTGTTTTGTGCATTAGTAAAAACTGATAATAGGAGTTTTCTTGGAAAAGCTAACAGTCCTCAATGGTATTGATGATAGGCATCAAACTATTGTAAACAGTTTTAGGTTAATTGATGATGACAATTGAATATTGTATCCAACTATTTTGAATTGGTAATTTATATGGCTGCTCCATACCAGACGTTCGACAATTTCATTTTTTTTATTCTTAACGATGGTGATAAACCGACCCCTATGTGTACAACTTTCCCGCCAACTGGCAACAAGCGTCACTACCGAAGACACTCGGTAATAGCGAAGTTGATTGCTTATTGGCCGCTCTTGTGCATGAGGGCACAGCGGCACTCAGAACGGCAGCCATCGTGCATTGCGCGCTGGATCTCGGCTTACGCAGCTGCGAGGTGGCTCATCTTGGGCTTGATGATATTGACTGGTCGGCCGCGACTATCACGCTACGAGGAACCAAAGGGGCGACGTGAAGATGTCATGCCGTTACCTGCGGCAACGGGTCAAGCTATTGCTGATTACCTGAAGTATGAACGGCCGCCCACCAGCATCTTTGGTCGAATCGGCCAGCGCTTGGCGCCGCACATTTATAGCGAACAAGAGATTATCGATTTGTTAGCGGCAGCCCATAAACTGGATTCATTTATTCTAGGATTACGCGGCGACACCTACGAGACGCTGTTCTGTTTAATCGCTTCCGCCGGCCTTCGAATTTCCGAAGCCTTGCATTTGCTGGACACGGACGTCAATCTAAAGTTGGGCATGTTGACCATACGGCAAACCAAATTTGCCAAATCACGCCATGTTCCGCTCCATCCAAGCACTGTAGAGGTACTGCAACACTATCGGTCACAGCGAAATTTGTATATCGTTTCCATCACTGGTTCAGCAATTCTTTACTGAATATCTGGTAACGCAGCGCGCCTTGAGCCCGCGCACGATTGCATCCTACCGGGATGCCATGCTGTTGTTTCTGGGTTTCGCGCAGCATC
>JAQTMV010000276.1 GCA_028714175.1 Methylococcales bacterium | reverse complement strand
CCTTGCCGGCAATGGATTGCCCTTGCCAATGCTTTGAAGGATTCTTTGTTCAATAGTGGCGGGGACAGTTTTTTTAGGGTCCGCCGACTTGTGTTCTGTCATGGCAATTCGTAAGCGCCTGGCCGCATTGACGTTATTTTGATATATTTTCTCCACGGCTATGGTGGTAAAGGGCAAAAGCCCCAAAATCTCCGGGCGAGAAATAAAGGGCTGCTGAAGAGTATCCGGATTTCCCGAATTTGAAGAAGCAGCTACCCGTTCCGCGACTCTTTCGGCTTCCAATTCATGCTCATCTTCGGGGCTTCCTACAGTAAGCTTTTTTTGAATCCCAAAAACAGGTCTCTCCTCGTTCGCTACATTTCGTTTAAGGGCCGAAAGCATTTGGCGCGATTCCTCTTCCGGTTCCATCTCTTCGGCTCCCATACTCGCAATATTTGGCAATCTGGATTGAGCTGCTTCTTTTTCACATTCCGGGCAAAGGCTTTGAATTCTATTAAGCGAAGCATGGTTGCGAACATCAGTCCCTTTGATTTGTATGGCTTGAATCATTCTCCCAACTGCCCAGTTTCCGATCTTCCTTTGAAGCGACAAGACTTTATTTACTCGAGGTTGTTGGGATGTAGGAAGAGGGATCATTTGCATCTTTGGACAATTACTTGTGGCTTTTGCTGCGGTTATCTTGTCATTATCTCTAACTATAGTCTTCATTACGTCTATCCTCTCACAGTTTTCAAACTTAGATATATTTCCAAAAACAAGTATTATGTGTTCTCATGCTGTTCAAACTCCCCGCTACTGATGACAACTTTTCCCATCTTCTGGTACTCTCGTTGAGTGGCGCGTAGCAGATGCTGCATTTCAACTACACCGCTATCATCTGCTGCCAAAAATGCCGCTGACAGCGCAATATTGCGTATGTTACCGCCGGTAAACTGAAATCGTCCGGCCAGAAACCCTACGTCTAGCGCAGGATTGCGCGGCGTGGCTTCCGGCCAGACTCCCTCCCAGATTCTGCGCCTGTCTTCTTCATTGGGAAACGGAAACTCGACAGTGAAATGCAAACGCCGGACAAAGGCTTCATCCATGTTCTTGCGAAAGTTGCTCGCCAGAATGACCACGCCTTCGTGCTCTTCCATACGCTGGAGTAGGTAACCGGTCTCGATGTTGGCGTAACGGTCGTGGGAATCCTTTACCTCGCTGCGCTTGCCGAACAGTGCATCGGCTTCGTCAAAAAACAGGATGGCATTGGACGTTTCGGCCTCGGTAAAAATCTTTGAAAGATTTTTTTCAGTCTCGCCGATATACTTGCTCACGACGGTTGACAGATCGATCTTGTAGAGATCCAGGCCCAGTTCACCGGCAATGATATCGGCGGCCATCGTCTTGCCCGTGCCCGAGGGACCCGCAAACAGGACGCAAAGGCCTTTGCCCAGCGCCAATTTCCGGTCAAATCCCCACTCGCTATATACGCGATCCCGATATTTGACATGGTTGCAGATTTCCCGCAGTTGTTCTGTCCGGTCAGTTGGCAGCACAATATCATTCCATCGATACTTGGGCGTGATTTTGCGCGCCAGTGTCGACAGCTTCTGATTGGAATGTATGCGGCAAGCCTCGTAGAGTTGCTTCATTGTGATCTTGCCGGTTTTCGAATCCTCCCACCTGGCAAGATTCTTTGCCGTCTCTGCGGCATCCTGAATTTGCCCGCCGGTAAATTTGAACTTGCTCGCCAGAGCGGCAATATCGAAATCAGTCTGGGCGGAAAGATCATTACCGAGTGCTGCCGACCATATTCTGGTGCGGTCTGCAAACGTCGACCTGGGTAACTCGACTTGCATGTAGGGTGTGCCTCGCAGTTCGCCCGGTGGCTGCCAGGCTGTTGTTGCGCCAGCCAGAAACGTCAAACCGGGGAATAGCTCTAAATGCCGGATAAATGTGTCAAACAGTGCCTTGTGCTGGTGATCCATTAGCGTGTCAAAATCTTTCCAGTAAATGGCGGCGCTTTGTAACAAGGCTTCCCGGGTAATAAGCCGAAGCTCTTTTTCCGGAGAAGCGTCCTTATCCGTGATTAACTGTTCAATATTTACAACCAGCAAATTCAAGCCTGCTTCGCGACAGAGCGTTTTAGCAATTTCCAGCTTTCCAGTCTGATACGAACCGATCAGATTGATAATGGCTGCGCAGGTTGCCCATCCTTCTTTTAACAGACTGCTGAATCTACCTATAAGATTCTGGTCAAGATGATACTCGTCCGGGCAGTCAGATGGGTCTAGCCTGGCCATCGTCACTGATGGACGGATTCTTTCATCGATTGCGTCCGATCCCAGCAAATAGTGCGCTATCCGGGTGTTTAATTTTAGTGATTTTGCGAGCAAGGGCTGATCGGGCTGCGCAGCGTCGCACGAAAATAGAATGAGGTTATTGCTTAGCAATGGAGCATGTTCGTAAAAGCTTTGCAAGCCTTTCAGTTTTTCTGCGGCAGAGAGTTGTAACAGGTTAAGCACCAGATCGACTCCGGGTTTCTTTTTGGTGACATCGTCCTGAAGATAGGCATAAAGCCTTTCGTAGCGCAGGTCAAGCTCGATGGCAAGACAGATCAGCAGCACATCAGACTCAAAATCATTCAGCTGGAAAATTTGTTGAAGTGCATCAAGCCTTAGGTCGATACCTTTAGCAAGGGTTGCCTGTTTGCGCAGATCAATCTGCTGTTTTAGTTCATGGAGTGCCAATTCCGGTTGGGCAACGGAATTATTTGCCTGATACCAGCGGGGCCGACCAATAGGCTGTTTTAGCAGAGCATCGAGCTCCTGTTCAGAAATATAGAGTCCCCGGAACTGTTCATCGTCGACATGGAGCTGCCTTGCCCGGGCTACCTGGGCCTGAATAAGCAAATCTACTCGCTCTAGTTCCGCAAGTAAATGTTCTGTTGAATGGGTGAAACAATCCATAACCACTCCGACTTACTGATATAACGCGGTCTGTGTTTCTGCTAATGACGCTGGATGTATAGCATGGTATCTATCCAAGTTCGGCCGTTCTTGATCACTGAGGGAGAAGGTGGGGATGAGGGAGATATAATTGGTTGATTTCATTCTCCTCACCCCAACCCTCTCCAGCAGGAGAAGGGGCTGAATAGCCTTATAACTGACTCTGTTTAATTGTATAGATATCTACTTGATGCAAAGAGAGGAAAGTTAACGAAATGCTGCCGCAACTTCCACTGATCAAAACACTAAACTTGTTTTATAAAAAAGTCAAATAGAATGTTTTATCGATATGTAATTAAAAACCGGGATTGAATTCTAATCCTCATCCCCATCAGTCTCAATCCCTGCCTGTTCAGTAATGCTTTTGGAAAGCGTTTTCTTGACCTTAACACCCAGATCAACAAAACTGCTCGCCTGGCGAATCAAATTGCCATGGCCCTGGGTTAATTTATTCATAACGCCGTCGTAGGTCGTGTGGACGGTGCTTAACTGTTTGCCCAATTTATCGAGGTCTTCGACGAAGCCGCGGATCTTGTCATAGATAATGCCTGCTTTATCGGCTATCGCTCTGGCATTTTCGTTCTGGCGTTCATAACGCCAGATATTTTCGATAGTGCGCAGCGTTGCCAGTAACGTAGTCGGCGTAACGACGATGATCTTATGTTCAAAGGCATCGGTAAACAAACGCTCATCGGCCTGAAAAGCGGCGATGAAGGCGGCTTCTATAGGCATGAATAACAATACAAAATCCAGGGATCGCAAGCCTTTGAGTCCTGAGTAGTCTTTGGTGCTCAAGCCTTTAATGTGTGTACGCACCGCTTCAGTATGCTGTTTT
>JAQTMV010000275.1 GCA_028714175.1 Methylococcales bacterium | reverse complement strand
AAGACAATCGTATAATCAACTGACAAGGGACGCTATTTTTCAGAATGTAGTGCCACATGGATTTTTTATGTAATGTAATATATTGATTATAAATGTTTATTATTTTTAAGTGTTAAATATGGGCTAACCGAGAACCCGAATAATAAGGCAAACGGCAATACCGCCACATTGGAATGGATGCTTTCCGGCATGAACAGGCAAATGATCAAGGGTAAAATCAACGAGGGGCAAATGGCTTTTTGACCCATCGATACACGAACGAACATTCCTGTCCCCCGCTCTACCGGCGAATTCCTTTTCGGAATATCATTACACGGGATGGAATAGCTAATCATCCGGCCTCGCCGTTTTGAAACGGGCCGTCGCCCCCAACAGACCGAGCACAAAGAAAGCCGTGCCGACAAGGGTGAAACGCAGATTCGTCTCCTCGATGGTCATCTCACCAGTAGCATAAAGCATGATAATGACGGCGACCGACCCCCAGCCAAGAAAACGCAATGCAGCGGCCATAATGAGTTTACCGAGAGTTTCCGATTCGCTCACTGGCGTATCCATTCGATAGGCCACAAAACCGCATATGAGCGCCGGAAGAATTCCCCAGCGCATATGTTGCATGAAGCTTTCCAGAAACCTGAAGTTATCTTTGTAGTAAGTTAACTCGAGAATAAGCGCCGATGCCGTGGTGCTGACAATGAACCCCGTTATCATCATTGCCATATAGAACCCATAGTATCGATCGGATTGCTCACGTTGGTGCCTGAAGACGAGCGTCCGTAAAATGAAGACGAGCGCTATCGGCAGGACATAGATAAGAATGGCATAGGCAACCCACCTAAGCGTAGTGTAATCAAAGTGCGCTAGCGGTTTATCTGGAAATAGGAAAGCGTTGTGTAGCGAGACCGAAATCTCTCGACCCAACATGACTCCAATAGCGGTGGCAGCGGTGAATAGCAGAACATATTTATAGGTGTGTTTCAGACGGGCTTCGTGGACGTTGCCGCCGAGCTGCTTCACGGTTGCCCATATATCATCCTCGTTTGCGCTCCCGAAAACGACCAGAGAGGCGAGTAAGCGACAGTGCAGACCGGTGAGGTGGTCCAACTCCTTGATCAGGTTTACCGTCTTGGTATAGTGCGGTTCCGCTTCCTTCCAAACGGCAATTTTTTCCGACATCGCATTGTAGGAAATACAGATTTCCCCCCATTTCAGAGACGGTTCGTTGAAAAAACGACGAAAGGACGATTGGTTGGCGTAGCTCTGTATCTGGTCAAAAAGTAGGCAATTATGGGCCCATTTATACTCGACCGTGGCGCTGGATTTTTCGAAATCACCGGAGTCGATGCTCGACACCAGCAAGCGATTGGCGATTTGTGCTTTTAAGCTATCGTCGACCGCCGACAATCTCGAGGTAATCAGCGCGTTATAGACCTCTACCGCCTTGGTCGGAATTGCGAAAGCGTCATGGATGCTGTCTCTCAAAATAAGTAAGGGGTTAAACTTGCTTTCCCAGGCGATAAAAAATAGCAACAACCCGGCGGCAATCAAAGGTATGATCGTGTTTCCGTCCAGGCCATTGAGAAGATTTACCAATTCCCCGGAGCGAAGGTTCTTCACGATGAGCGTCACCAGCGGTTCCAGGGGCAGCCATAGCCACGTAAGTAACCAGTAAAGTGCTGCCATAAAGGTGCAGTACGATGCGATCCCTAGCCAGTAGGTGCTTCTGCGGCTAAAGTATTCGGGTAGCGTCGGTTCAGCGCCTAACTGAATTCGGCGTTTCTGGAAGGACCGATAGGCGAAAAAGAATGCGGCACCGGTTCCCAGAAACTGCACCGCAAAGTTAATCAAGAGTTCGACAGTCATCGTGCAGTTGCTCCTACGTACTTTTCACAAGATTTCGAGTTTAGGAAAAATGTCAAATTCCGCCCGATTATAAACGCATTTATTAAATAATTCCGGTACTTTTTACGCCAGTTTTGCAAGCAATGCACCCTTTCTGCTTAAGGATTAATATGCCGCACCGGTCCTGGGTACTTCGCCACCAAGGCATCCGCTGTTAGCAAGGTGATTCCCTCAACGGTAGCCTGCGCAACAAGGATGCGGTCGAATGGGTCTTTATGAATGGGTGGCAAACTGTCGATAGCAACGGTGTGTTCACTGGTAATAACCAATTCCTGATAACCGTTGTCCAGTAGCCCACGGCGTAGCACCCTTGCATCCACCTGAAAATCGGAACGCCCAAGACTTCGTTTGATGACGATTTCCCAAAGGCTGGCCGCACTGAAAAGCAGTTCGTTCAACGGATCTTCAAGCAATTGGCGTGCCGTGGCAGGCAACCGGTCAGGCGAACCTGCCGCCCATAATAATAAGCGGGTATCCAGTAATAGCTTCATTCTTCATCGCCAAAAAGCAGCTCGATTTCCCTGCTGCCCATGCTGTCGAAATCATCAGGAACGGTGATCTGTCCCGCCAAGAAACCTAGCCTTCGGATTTGTCCGCCTGATGGAGCGTCCAGCCGAACTACCTTGACCAGTGGCTTTCCAGCTTTGGCGATGATAAAAGAATCACCCTTTACCGCCTGTTCTATCAATCGAGATAGTTGGGTTTTGGCTTCGTGGATATTGACCGTCTGCATGATAAACCTCATTGAATTAAGTTCAGTTAGTTTAGTTTATCATACGCTATGCAAAAAACCAGGGCATTACACGGTTAAACCATGGACAACAAACAGCCTTTGAGGAAACCCATTGGCAGTTTTATTGTCTCCGCTGATTTGATATATAGTTGGCTTTGCTATCACAAACAGTGAGAGCATGGAAATCAAGCAGCTGTAAAATAAAATTATGTTATAGTTTCAAGCATCTATGAAGCAGAGACAAAAGGTCGTTAAAAATGGCTTTAGCACAAGAAGATATTGAGCAAATCCGGTTACTTATCAAAACAACGTTATCCGAAATGCCGGAGACATTAAATGCTAATGTGCGTTATGAGCTGGATTTACGGGAAAGAACCATTCGCGTGGAAGAAGAGTTGAAACATCAACGAGAACTGATGTTTGAAGGTTTCAAGCAGATGGAAAAACGTTTTGAACAGATGGATAAACGCTTTGAACAGGTGGATAAGCGCTTTGAGCAGGTGGATAAGCGCTTTGAGCAAATGCAGCTGAATATGGATAAACGCTTTGAACAGATGGATAAAAGGTTTGAACAAATAGACAAACGCTTTGAACAGACGGACAAAAAGTTTGAACAGTTGCATCAGGAGGTTATGGGCTTGCATCATGAAATAAAATTGTTGATGCGCTGGAGTTTCGGCACATTACTGGCGATCGGCGGTTTAATTGTTGCGGTGTTAAGGCTGGTACCGTAGCCGACAGGTTGGATCGATCGCATCTTTTCGCAGCAAAAGCCGCGTAGTGTGGGTTACATGCTTTTCGTAACCCATCACTTCACGGTTAAACCATATACCACGGAAAAAATCTGTGTAAACCGCCGTTAAATAAAATCAGGCATCCTTGTAAATTAGCGATGTCTTCGGTTCGGAATAAGATTCGGGGTTTAATATATGGGTAGGGGCAAACCCTTGTAGTTGCTCTATTGAAAATATCCCTGTTTCAAAGAAAAACCGGAAGGGAATGGACAGAAAGGGCAACCACAAGTGACTACCCCACTTTGGCTCACAATTTTGTCCCCAGCTTAAGGATAAGTTGTCCGGCCTGGATGGCTTGTTGTTTCCAGTGCTTCCAGTAACTAATGTCTTGCTGGTGGCGCAAGCAGCGTAAATAACGCACCCGCTGCGCTTCGTTGAGCTGGTCGTGAATCAGTGGAATGAGCCCTTCTTCGAT
>JAQTMV010000274.1 GCA_028714175.1 Methylococcales bacterium | reverse complement strand
TCAGACGACTATAAAAATTATGTCCAGCTTTCCAATCGAGGTACTGTGCTCAAGCCCCGCGCTACCGACTAACAGCCATTCACCAACAAATTACTGTGCATAAAAAGACACTTGTCATAATGGCCGAAATAAGGCGATCATAAAACTTAAAAATAAGTCTATCCCAATGTCTGTTTAGCTGGTGCGTGTTTCCAGATTACCGGTTTTTTGTCTGGACCTAATGACCTACCCCTTAATCAAGACCCCTAAAGCCGTTTGTCTCTGGCTCACATCCTGTTGTCGTATCGCCATGGACAAAGCTTTCCGGGTGCCTACAAAGACCGCCAAATTTTTTGCCCTCGTTAATCCCGTATAAATAAGGTTACGATAAAGCATCTTAAAATGTTGGCTAAGAATAGGAATAATAACCGCTTTAAATTCACTGCCCTGAGACTTATGAATGGTAATCGCATAAGCCAGGTCGAGCTCCATAATATCTTCTTTCTTATAGTGCACTTCTCTGTGATCCGGATAAAAAGTCACCGTAGCCGTCAGTTCCTCATTATCTATCGTCACGATTTTGCCAATATCCCCATTAAAGACATTAAGATCGTAATTATTGCGACGGTGAATCACCCGATCCCCTTCTCTGAATAGCCGTTCCCCCACTTTCAATTGACACTTGTTTTCAGCAGGTGGGTTAGCTTTTGCCTGAATCACCTGATTGAGATGGGCAGAACCCAGACTGCCACGGGTCATGGGGGTTAAAATCTGAATTTCTGTATCCTGTCCGTGGTATTTGGGAATCCACTCAAGATAAAGCTTAACCACGGTATCAACAGCAGATAGGCCATAATGCAGTGAAGACCAGGGATGTATTTTCTTGACTACCGCTTTCAGCGCATCAACCTGAGCCTCAGTTTGTGTTAATTGCTCAATATCCACATGCTTGAATTTATCAGGGACCACGAAGTCCACTTCATAGGCGGACTTGATAGCCTCTTCTATTCTGAACTCGAAGGGTGACTGATGGGATTGATCGGCAACCAGGTTTTCCAAATCAGGGTTTTTCCAATCAAAATGGCGTTTCACGCGGGTAATAAAACCCAGTTGCTCTTGAGTCGCCTCATCCGAATCAATAAACAAACAATCGGCTTTTTTGTGCCAGAGGTCAGGATTTTTAAACGGCGATTCAATAGCCGGTGTTTGTCCTTTATTAATCTGATGCGCGTATTGAATGATCAGGGATGCTTGCGCCTGACGAAAAACCTGCGTTAATCGAAAACAGGGGATAACCCCGGAAGCAATCATATCTTTAAGGACATTGCCTGCTCCGACAGCAGGCAATTGATCCGGATCGCCGATAAACAGCACCTGACAGTCAAGAGGTGCCGCTTTTAATAAAGACGCCGTTAAACTGATATCCAACATCGAGCATTCATCGACAATCAGGAAGTCGGTTTTCAATTTGGAGGCTTCATTCATCTGGAACTCACCGCCTTTCCATTCCAGCAGCCGATGAATGGTTTTAGCTTCCCGGCCGATCACCTCGCTCATCCGCTGTGAAGCGCGTCCAGTTGGCGCAGCCAGTAAAACGGTCTTGTTCATGGCCTCCAGTAGACGAACAATCACTAAGGTCGTCGTGGTTTTGCCACAGCCAGGTCCGCCAGTCAGTATTGAAAATCGGTGTTGCACCACGCCGTTAACGGCATTGGCTTGTTCATCACTTAACGAGATGTGTTTATTCCGGCAATAGGCAGTGATCCACTGGGCAATTCTCTCCGGCTCACTCGCAACTGGATCCTTCATTCCCCGTAGGATGGCAGCGACAGCGGTTTCATCATAAAAAAGGGTCTTTGAGTAATAGCCAATGGTTTCCACAGTATCTTTGTACAGGAGTCGGGTACAAAGCTGACCGGCTTGTTGCATTAAGCCCAGATACTCTTTTAGCCGTTCATCCAAGTTTATTGCAATCAGTTCAATGATGCCGATATTGATTTGTTGTTCGGTCAGATAACAATGGCCTTGCTCACGACTGGCGGCCAAGACATGTTTGATCGCTGCCAGCATGCGTGGTTGGCTGTTTTCCGCCAAGCCAATACTCAGCGCCACTTTATCCGCCGAGAAAAAGCCAATCCCATAAATATCATTCGCCAGCCGATAGGGATCTTCTGTGACCATCGCTATCGCTTTATCGCCATATTCTTTATAAATGCGCACTGCATACAGGGTGCTGATGCCATGGCCCTGAAGAAACATCATCACTTCTCTGATGGCGCGATGCTCGGTCCATGCCTGCTCAATTATTTTTAGTTTCTTTTTGGCGATGCCAGGGACTTCAGTTAAGCGATGTATCTCATTTTCAAAGATAGCCAGGGTGTCTTTCTGAAAATATTTTACAATCTGTTTTGCAGTTTGCGGACCGACCCCCTTAATGAGGCCTGAGCCGAGATATTTTTCAATAGAAGCCGTCGTGGCAGGCTTCTTTTCAATGGCTTCAGTGGCTTTGAATTGCCGGCCGTATTTATGATCAATGGTCCAGGCGCCACGAAATTCCATGGTGGCGCCGGCAAAGACTTTGGTTTGATGAACCGTGACGGTTTCTTGTTGTTGTGGCGATTGAAAGGGTTGCACACGCAGTACCGACCAGCCCGTCGTGGGGTTGTGATAAGTCACCCTGCTGACAATACCCGTCAAAACTTCGGTAATGGTGTTCATTGACGGCCGGTTAAAACTATTTGCTCATGAGAAAGGGCTATCCAATAATAGTGATGCAAACTTGGGCACATCGGTGTGATGGGGTCTGGATGAACTGACATCAGGCAACCCTTGAAGATAAATAACGTGTGGTTTGTGATTCACATAGGCCTGGAAAATAGTTTCATTCCAATAATTATTGGACAAGCCAAATTTCATCATATTTTCCAGAGAGTTTGCAATTGTCTTTGTTTCCCAGCGTAATATCTCAACCATTTTTTCGTTTAGTGAATATAAAAAAGATCAAACCAAATACCAGTGCAGCAGGCAGCAGATTCCTTGTCACCAGCCACCTCCAGTTAGGTATTTGGGTTACGAAGCCCCAAAAGCGGTCACGGTTTCTTTTGGAGAATTCATTGGGTAGAAAGCAGGCTGTATAAGTGTAAAAATTACTGTCGAAAACAAAGCACCGGGCTCTTTCCTTGATATAGTGTTGACTATAATTCGTTTCAATAGTGGGATCGTCATATAGGGACTGGAGCACATGATAAACAGCTTTATTTTTTTCACTCATGTCACCTGGATTTCTATCGAATGTAAATGTGTAGTTTTCGCCAGTTTTCGAGACGAAATATCGATAAACTTCCCCTTGATGTTCGTAGACAAATTCATCTTTTGCTGCGCAGACTTCAGGACAATAATTTGTCGTAAATAAAAAGATCAGAACGGACAAAAAAAAGAATTTATTATTTATCATAGTCATAAATTATCCGGAATGATTGAGGACAATGAATAATTGGAGTTAAAGTAAAATCCATTATAACTGGGCGCTAATCAACAAACGGGTCTAAAGTTCCACGGGATTTATCTGTGTATCCAGCTATGATAAGGACAAACGTCAGTGCAATTCACGCGAACTGATGAAATAAGACAAGGCTGAGCGCGTAACGTCAAGAGGCTTTGCACCCTTTTTTTGAACAAGATTATATATACTAACGAGGCTTTGCCTCAGACCAACGAGTCATGGTTGGTGCTAACTGGCGTTGGGAGGGCTCCGCTGGTGCCGGTAGGGTAAAATTTCCACGCCGGTATTAGATCGCTGGGCGATCAGACCTTATTAAGGTTAAAAGATAAAAGCCAACGGAGCCCACTACTATGGTATCTCAAAATGTTGCCGAAATAATCCAAA
>JAQTMV010000273.1 GCA_028714175.1 Methylococcales bacterium | reverse complement strand
CCGATCTAAGTTTTTGCTTGATGAAAACCTGTCACGGCGAATCGTGCCATTTATCCAGAACAGCTATCCCGGTTCAACTCAGGTGGCTTTAATTCGCTTGGTACGTGTCGATGTTATTATTGTCAACAGAAACTGAAAAGAGTATAAGATAATTTGGCTAGATAATAGCTTGTGGGCGCAGGGTGAAAATCGACATTTTTCTGCTTGAGAGTATAAAGCGTTCGTCTTAATATCTATCTGTGAACGATGCCGAAAACCAATGCTGAAATCCGAAAATGGTATTTGGAACAGGTCGCCCAAATTTCCGAATTGAACGAGCAATGGCTGGCGCAAGGTTAACCTGCAAAAGAGCGGGCTAAAAAGAGTTGGCAAATCAGACATGATGCACGTTTAGCGGCACGCGCAATGATGATTGACCCGGAAGAAGTTGAAATATTACAGGGACGTGATGTTGCTGAATACGGAAATCCGGATGGACCAACTTTTGATTTTCTGGTTCAGGAATGGCGCAAAGCCGAACTCAAGGGAAACACCATTTACGGGGCTATCATCGAAGGAGCGCGTCGAACGAATACCGGCGTAAGTAAGAAACTTGGGTTTTGAGTTTGGAGAACGAAAAATTATGCGAACGAAAACAACGAACTATCTCGCCAAAAATATAGCTTGGAAACGAACGGCAGACCCATGTCATCCGTTTGCAGCAGAGTTTGAAGATGAACAATGTGTCATCAGGCTGAACGATTTCCCCGACGAACATCTTTACACGTTGATCGTCAACGGAAAAGAAGTTATCAGCTTTGATGATTGGCCGTCAAAGTGGAGTCGTCCCGTCAAGGAAGAAAGTATTGATCAGACTGCGCCCAACGAGTCATTGGACGCGAGGCGGAAACAACAACTTCCATCGAAGGTTATTGGTTAAACCTAATGGGCTTCTATCCGGTTTCCGCCCGCGTCAATGCCATAGTCCCATAGAATATGCCGAGGTACGAGGTGCACTTGTGCCCCGCGGGTATCGTTCGCGATTGATGGGCTGCACGGTGTTTAGCCCATCCTACGGCCCTAGGAAATAGCCGAAAGCCCCTTTTTTTCAACTATTGAAAGTAATTTAAGCGAAGTTCCAGAAGGGCGTTTTTCTCCTCGTTCCCATTGGCTGACAATGCTTTTTGAAACATTCAGATAATTGGCAAAGACAACTTGGCTGACGTTTTCGCGTTCGCGGATATCGCGGATCTCTTCGGGTTTTAAAGGGCTAATGGGCGTTAAGCACAGCCCGTCAAATTCCCGCATCGTGCGTTTTTCCATCAGGCCCGCTTCGTACAAATCTTCAGCGGTTTCGTGGATAGATGCCATTATGTTGCTACGGTATTGTTTGCCCATTACAAGTAATCTCAGTCAATGTGTTTTTGTTAACCGCTTCGATTAATTCTGCGTCTTTATAGTTCAGCATTTTTGCGGCTAACTTCTTAAAGGCCGTCAACTCGTCGTCATTTATGTTGTCCCGTTCATTTTTTGCAAAGCCATGAACGAAAAAAGCCCGCGTTCCTGCCTTAAAAAGAATCATCGTGCGAAATCCACCCGATTTAACTCATACCTTGCGATTAAATTCCTTTGGATGATTCTATAACACTTAGTGTTACCATGCAATCAACATTGCCAAACCCATGCTGGGGAAGTAACCGTTCAGCGTGGGCAGAACAGCGTTGCCCACCTGGCTATGAGTATTACCCAATACCGGTTGGCAAAAGCAATCGGTGTTCCTCAACGTCGTATTGGTGAAATAATTGCCGGTAATCGTTCCATTACCGTTGATACCGGTCTCAGGCTTTCGCGTTTCTTTGGCTTAAGTGACAGCTTTTGGACACGCTTGCAGCTTGATTATGATATTGAAAAAGCTAAACAAGTATTAGCTGATATTCTGCCGGGTATTCATCCTTTTAAGTCTGATTGTTCACCCTTTAATTCCGGGCATTCTTTTTAATTCACCTGGTAAATTTCATTAAACTTTACTTGGCTATTGCGAACAAGTATTCACCCCTCCAGGTTCTCGCTTAAATTAACCCGGCATTCTTCCAATGTTTTACCTTTTGCCCAAATACCTTTTAGTTCGGTTATTTCGCCATAGTATGGCTCTTCGTCTTCGATTATTTCATAGTGCGCATTTTTCATCGCAGCTTTTATGTATTCTCTGATCATTGTTTTCCTTTGAATTATTGTTACAACAAATCAAAATGATTATGGCTGATTAACTAAATTAATAACATGCTTAGCCCGTATAATCTGCCGACTTCACCATGCGATGCAATACGCTACGTTATTGCGTTCAAATTACGCCTTAACGCGTTATTTTCCTCTATATGAATTAATTAATTAATTGGCGCATATTGTTTGACCATAGCCAAACTGCAACGGCGGTACGCCGTTGCAGTTTGGTAGATGGGAGGGTTAGACCTCTGTTGGGACACGAAACGACCGACCTGATGCCTGCTCATATATTGCGCGAAGGATATTCGCAATCTGGGCGGTCTCGGTGGCTATGTCGATATCAGGATCGAGAAGCGTTCCCTCATGTAGTAGTTCGCTTCGTAGGGCGTATGCACGGTCGATTCGATGCCGCACGTCAACCCGCTGTGGGAACCATGTGTTGGATAGGCGAAAGAGCGCTTGACGCACTGACTCCACGCGTAGCTGTTTGAGCCGCCCATTCAGTGAAGAACGAATACCGTCCTGGATTCCTTCAGCCTTCTCAAGCGCGAAAACTACGCCATCCACGAATTCCGAGACCTCGGTACCTAGGCTCTCTTGCTTCGCGAGTGGCTCCAGGGCGGAAACGACCGTGACGAAACGCGCCCGCTCATTGGGTTCTAGGAAGGCAGCGCAGTACAACTCCATCGATAGGATCAGCGTCCGATCCAGCACTGGATGAGTGCAGGCACCGACGAGCTCAGCCAATGCTATTGGTTGGGACCAGCCGGCGACACCCTCACCCCACATGGTTGCACCCTCGGACCTGAACCGTTCGAATACAACTGCTGGCTCTTGAGCATGATAGTTAAGCCGCAATCCGAAGTTCAAACTGATCGCGGACAGCAGCAACGCCTGAGCGAAACGAAGTCCTTCGTACTCAGCGGCAGTTGCCGTGCTGAACCCTTCCAGTGTGACCTGAAACCGCTTACAGCCTTCCCATGAGGCGCTTCGCGCAGGTTGGATCGTAGCAATCGTGCCAGACTCAAGAAGAAACGTAACGTTCTCGAGTTCGCCAATACTGGCGGAATGTAGAAGTTGAAACGTAATCTTCGCGCCGTAGGGGCGCTTTGGGTCTCGTCGTGTAATCAGCGCTCGCTCCTGATCAGGTGGTTTGGTTCGCAAGGACAGGTACCGAAGTTGAGGTCTAATAAATTATTATCTAAGTCCGCATAGTATATAGGATGATTAACACCAAACTCCTAAAAACCTTACATGCCCACTTTTCTTAGCTGGATAATATCCAGATTTATATGTCAGGAAACTGGATAAATTAGATGATATAGCTTAGACACAGTTATAACCGGCTGCTTTTACCGAAAGCTGTCGCCGATGCTATGGGGTTGTATAGCTAAGGCAAGGGTGGGCAAAAAAGCTTTACCTGCTACATGGCTATATATCTAACAACGCCAAAACAAAAACCCACCAAATCGTTGGTAAAAACCCTACCTACTCGATTTTTTAAATCAAAAATCGAGGGCTTCGTTTTTAAAACATTCACTCTCGGCAAAAATATCCCTGTTATCTTCAACCCGGTCCAGATACACTTTCCCATCCAGATGATCGACTTCATGCTGGAAGACCCTGGCAACAAACCCATCCAGGCTTGATTCCACTTTAATACCCTGTTGATCGGTATAGC
>JAQTMV010000272.1 GCA_028714175.1 Methylococcales bacterium | reverse complement strand
AGACAATCGTATAATCAACTGACAAGGGACGCTATTTTTCAGAATGTAGTGCCACATGGATTTTTTATGTAATGTAATATATTGATTATAAATGTTTATTATTTTTAAGTGTTAAATATGGGTTAGGGTTCCGGTATGCATGGCATTACCAGGATCAATGTGCTTTACTTCGCCCTGAACTACGAATGTGACAACTTCTACATCTTTGTGGGAATGCAGTCCGAAGCCTTTTGCACCTGGTTTTAAATGGCATCATCGATGGTAATTAATGAGCCAAATGAATGTCTTTCTTTAGCTAAATCAGGCTTGAAAGACAGGTAGGCTTTCATAAACCAAAGTCTTTAGATTTTCGGCTATTTGCTGGCAAAAATAACGCTTGATGTAGAGTCATGTGGTTCATGCGTTCTTACCGGACTTTCCGGTCGCAGAGCGAGTCAGGCAGGGTTATTGAGACAGCTCATTAGCAAGAGCACGTAATAATTTCGCGCCGTCGCCGCGCCATGCACTGCCGTGCATACACCCAAGCGTTTCTGGCCCAGTGGACGCCAATTTTTCCAGCATCTCGCGGGCGTATTTGGTGTGAGAAAAATAATCCATCTTGTGGCGGAATGCTTCGCTGGGACCCAGAATGTCCGATTCAGTGAGGGCGGGAAGATCGGCGCCGCCTTGCGTGAAAAGATCGCCGCACAGCAGTGTCTTTGTATGTTCTTCGATCAGGAAACCACATTCCCATGCATGTGGCAGATGGGGTGTGTCGAGCCATCGTAAGGAATGTCTGCCAAGCGAAAGCATCTCCCCGTCCGCAAGCGCGCGTGCCGGCCGGTCAGCAAGGTCGTTGACGGACACCATGGCAGCGATTGTTCCGCATAGGGGCGAGGATTGCGGAGCTACACCAAGCCATTCGTTGAGTGATCCGCACTCGTCCGCCTCAATATGAGATAAGGCAATGTAACGAAGGCGTTCCACCGGCAACACGCTGGCAACCGCCTCTCGAACCAAGGGAAACATCTTTCGTGGCCCTGTATGGAAAATCAGTGGTTCGTCGTCAAGAATGAGGTATTGGTTAAATGAGAATCCTCCAGACATGCCTTCAAAAATAACCGGTGTATTAATACGATAAATTTCAGCAGCAACCTCTTGGATATTCGTTCCTGACTGCTTATTCGTTATGGACATTTTTCATCCTCCTACGATTTAAAGTAAACGTCAATGCAAATTTAAGCAATGCTGCTCAACCAACTCATCTAGCTGACTGACCAAAGCGGCGAGTAGCTCAGCGGTCCAGTTGGTATAATAATTGGCTAGCAGGAGGAAGTCCAACCATTGTCCTGTGAAAAGAGAAAAGGTAGGCGAAGGCAAGGGTGGCTGCCCCTGAATGACCTCTTTTCAAAGTTAATCATCCGTTCACTGAAAACCTGTGTCTGTCTCTAACTGTCCACCATGGATAGCTATCCATAGCGGCCACTATGCATAGTGGCCGTTAGCGTAAAGTTCAAAGCTTCAGATATTGTCAGCGAAGGGTTGAATCATATATCTACAATGTCAGATTAGATTTGAACCACTACAACTTATAACTGTAGTCTGTGAACTATTGCTGTTGCGCGATTGCCGATTTCATCTTTGCCAAAGCTTCTTTTTGCTTTCTCGCACGCTCGGCTTTTTCAGCGTTTTCATTTTCTTTGCGCAAACAGCGAGCATCATACCGACGCTTTGCCAGTTGCGCCTGGACAAACTTCAGCGTCGATGGCTTATCTTTATGGACTGGCGCAGGCTTCATGATAATGCAGTCCACCGGACATGGCGCTAGACAAAGTTCACAACCGGTACATTCTGCAGCTATTACCGTGTGCATAAATTTTGCCGCTCCCAAGATAGCATCGACAGGGCAGGCGGCGATACATTTAGCGCAACCGATACAGTCTTCTTCAACAATAAACGCGACACTTTTTGGCTTGTGATGGCCGAATTTGGTATCAAGCGGTTTGGGATTTACGCCCAATAAATGAGCCAGTTCGATAATGCCTTCATCGCCACCTGGCGGACATTGATTAATATCCGCCGCACCCGATGCTATGGCCTGTGCGTAAGGATGGCAGCCTTTAAAACCGCATTGTCCGCATTGGGTCTGCGGCAAAAGAGCATTTATCTGATCAATCACGGTATGGCTTTAAATAGCGAACAGTCACTTAAAAACTTCAAGACAACCTGTTTTTCAGGATATTGCATCAATCCGGCTGACAACCTCGCTGGATGCCAGCTCCAAGCCCTGCTTATAACAGGTGCTGGCATTGTCTTTATCGCCTTGTGCAAATAACAAATCACCCAGTAATTGATAAGCCTGAACAGTTGGTTCAGCAGCGATGCTTTTGGCTAAATAGCTTTCTGCCTTCAAGGTATCGCCACATTTGATCGCCAGCTTGCCCAGAACCGCCAACAGCACGGCATTTTCCTGATGCACATAATACCACCGCTCAGCGCTTTCAAGCTGCTTTGAAACGTCGTTTGACTGAATACTGCCAAACAATACCAATAAAGTTTCATCCCAATTTTTTGCTAAGGTATCGGCCAGTTCAGCCTCAATCTCGGCCCCCGCGCCGGCGTCTATCATTGCGGCAAAGTAGATGGCTGAAATACCCTGCATCGTTTTTATGTGATCTGGAATTTCCGACCAAAGCGATTGAATTTCTTCAATGTTGCCTTTTTCAGCAGACTGCTTTAACAATTGGCTGAACGCTTCAGTTTCAAGCAGCTTTACTTCTGCTTCCATCAAAATTTTATTGGTATGCAACGACGGAATCAGTTTTCTTATGCCCTGCCAATCCCCTGCACTCTGATAGGTTTGATGTAATAATTTCAACACAGTTGCGTGGCTCGGGTCGATTGAATGCAATCTGGTCAGCGTCTCCACCGCCTCTTCAAACTGGTTACCTGACAAATGCAGTTCCGCTTGAGTTAACCCTATCGCTACACTGGCATCAGGGGCCTGATCCGCTGCTTTTTTCAGGTATTCATCCCGTTTATCAAACGCTCCTCGCGATTGTGCCGCCCTTGCTGCAGTCAAATAATGGATTAGCGGAGCGCCGCTGTGGGAGGCGTGTTTAATCAACACTTTTTCCGCTTTTTCCCAGTTACCTTCTGCAGAATCAACCAAGCCTGCAATCAATGCTTCCTGCGAACGGTTAAATTTAATGTTTGTACCACGGCTTTTAAGATGGCCCGGTAATCTGAACAGCCAGCCGAGCAATCTGAAGAATACATAAAATATAAAAAAACCGATAATCAGACTAACTCCAAAAACCACCAGCGATGTTTCCAGTGACCAGTGTCCAATACCAATCAGCACATAGCCCGGATTATCAAATTGTTGCAGCCAGTTATTGGCAAAATAAGCGGTTGCAATAGCAACAAGAAAGCCCAGAAAATAAAATAATTTTTTCATTATGAATGCTCTGGTTATTGCGCCGCTGGTTTTTCTATAGCGGGTTGCACAGTTTCAGCCGGCTTTATGGGCTTGGTTGGTTGTACAGTTTCAGTAGGCTTTATTGATTCGGTTGGCTGCATAGTTTCAGCAGGCTGCATTGCTTTATCTGTTTCTATTCTCAGCTTGGTAATATCCCTGAGCATTTTTAAAGACAGGCTGATATCGGGAAACTGACTGCGAATTTTAATGTTTTTAAACCGATCTATCTCGGCAATCAAGTTATTAGCATCCTTGTTCTTCGTAAAGTTTTGTTCCGTCCATTTTTTTGCATCCGCAAGACTGGATTGAAAAAGCGCTTCATTATGCTGAACCAGCGAAATTTTCGCCATTTCCAGTTTTACTCTTAATTGCTCACGAATAAATTGCGCTTCTTCAGGTGTCAGTATTTCTTTAATTTCATGTTCTGTATGTCTGATCGTGACTATATCCTCCAGTTGATCCATAGCGGAATCAAGCAGGCCTTTATCTTCTGTCGTTTTGTCAGCTTGCTTTTTTACTTCGGCA
>JAQTMV010000271.1 GCA_028714175.1 Methylococcales bacterium | reverse complement strand
ATAGTAAGATTCAGCTCGCTAAACGGCGAGCCAGAGGCTATCGCAACATCAACAATTTCATTAATATGATTTACTTCCTTTGTGGAAAATTAAAATTCGATTACCCACTGTATTTCACATAGAGCCTAATGACCGATACCCCACTGAGTTCACTGACAGGACGTTCGCCTTTAGCCAAGTGATAGACAGCCAGCATGGTGTGGGTTTTACCGCCGCCAAAAGCGGTTTGCAGTTGAATAACCGGATCGCCGCCGTGCCCTGACAAGCACTTAACGACACTATCCAGCAACAAAGCCATGCCTTCAGTGATGTAGGTTCTGGCAAAAAACTGAGAAGCATCCTGATATTCAGGTGTAGCCTTACCTTGATGAACCTGCGAAATATCGGCGGCGAATTCGGATTCCTGAAAGGTGTCTTTCAAGACATCCTGATGGGGAACGGCGATTTCGCGCCAGGGTTTTATCGTCATAGTTTCGCTCTCTGCAACGGGTCAATTAATTCCAGGCCTTTAATCCACTGAAAATCTAAGGCATTGCCTGAGTGTGAAGTTTGAACCAATTCCTGACTGAAAATCTTGAATTCCACGCCGAACTTTTCATAAAGTTCATCTTGCCATTGCTTAACCAGGCTTCCCGGCGTCACAATTAAAATACGCTTGGCATCGGCACGCATTAAGAGCTCCCGAATAAACAGGCCAGCCATGATGGTTTTATTAACGTCTCCTGTTAGTTTTTAAGTTCCATGTCGCCAACCAGCCACAGCTTGGGTTGTTCCATAACACGCTGTATAAAAGGTTGATGGTTAGTTTTACGATCAGTAAATTCGGCTACCGTGTACAGAGTCGGGTTAATCGTCCTACCCAATTGTTTTTCTGCGGGCGCTAACAATTCCATCACTTCGCTATAACTCATATCATCACCCACCAACATCAAGTCAATATCACTGCCTGCGTGTTTTGTGCCTTGAGCTACAGAGCCATAAATAAAAGCACGGCTCAGCTTCGGCAACAGCGATACTAACACTTCCTTAATAATGTCCACCACACCAAACGTTTTTTGAGTGATCGCCTTTAATTCGTTAAAAATCGGATTATTGGCATTCGCCTGATAATGGTTCTGGTTACCTTGACGCGACACCGTCAGTAAGCCGGCCGCACATAGTTTTTCCAACTCTCGACTCACAGAGCCTTTACCCACAGCGGCCAGTCGTACAATTTGATTTAAATAAAAAGTTTGCTCTGGCCTGCCATACAGCAAACTCAATACCCGTTGCTGGGTTTTGGTAAACAAGTCATCACCGTACAAGACCAAGCCGTTGAATTTTGCCATTGGTTTTTCTTCACACATCTTGTTCAAGATGATTGGGGTTTTGTTTGAAACGTCTCTAAACGCACAATAAACAGATCACAAAACCGTACGTTTTGTCGAACCGCCCCATGGCTTCAAATTGCCAATTTGACAATGATTCATAGCCATGATTGAATTAGTGTACACTAATTAAAATTTAGGCTTTATCCATGAACCCTGACACCGAAAAGAAAGCAAAACCTGGTAGACCAAAAGGTAGAAATGCCTATGGTGAATCCACCGTACCCATACGCATTCCGAAAAGTAAAGTCACGCAATTTACCGATTATCTTAAACAATATGCATTGAAAAATAGTGTTGGCACGATAGATTTTTACGAACACATCATACAAGTATCTGCACCAGAAGTTAGCGTTGAATTGCCCCTCTACTCCTCAAAAGTTTCTGCCGGGTTCCCCTCACCCTGTGACGACCACATCGCTAAAAGATTAAATATTCATGACTATTTAGTCGACCAGGAAGATGCCACGTTTCTGGTTACCGTAATCGGGTTGTCAATGCGTGACGCGGGATTACTGCCTAAAGACGTTGTTGTTGTAGATCGTTCTAAAAACGCCAATATTGGAAATATTATTTTGGCGGTGGTTAATGGAGAATTCACGATCAAACAGTTAACACTCGGTAAAAATGGGCATCCCGTATTACTACCGGCCAATCCAGACTTTAAGCCCATTGAAATCAAGGATGGTATGGACTTTGAAATCTGGGGCGTGGTTACGGGATCCATTAGAAAATACGCCTGATGACAACAATTGCATTAATCGACTGCAATAATTTTTACGCAAGTTGCGAAGCTGTGTTCAACCCAAAGTTGAAAAGCAAGGCTGTCGTAATACTCTCGAATAACGACGGGTGCTGTGTCAGTCGTTCTGATGCCGCTAAACGATTAGGGATCAAGATGGGTGCGCCCTGGTTTCAAATTAAGGACCAGTTTAAACCGGGTGAAGTCATTGCTTTATCGAGTAATTATGCGCTCTATGCTGACGCTAGTAACCGCGTCATGAATATACTTCGCCAATTCAGCTCGGACATTGAAATATACTCATGCGATGAATCGTTTATTTCAATGTCCGGATTTGGCAATAAAGATTTGACCAGTTACGGCAAAGAAATTAAAGCTACGATTTTGCAATGGACTGGGCTGCCTGTTTGTGTGGGTATAGCAAGTACAAAAACACTGGCAAAACTGGCCAACCATTGCGCCAAAAAACGGCCGGAATACGCAGGTGTATGCAATTTTAATTCAATGCCGGGGACTATCATCAACCCTATTTTAGCCACGATACCCGTAAGTGAAGTCTGGGGCATCGGTTCAAGACTTTCGGCAAAACTTAATCAGTTAGGCATTCCTACCGTCCTTGATTTAAAACAAGCCCACTCCCGCACCCTGCGCGATAAATTCAGCGTCGTCATGGCCAAAACCATTGCTGAACTCAATGGCATTGCCTGTATTAACCTGGAACAAGTGGCCCCGCCTAAACAAAACATTGCCAGCACCCGTAGCTTTGGCATCCCCGTTACCTCAATCGAAAGCCTGATGGAATCGGTGACCCTGTATACATCGCGTGCTGCCGAAAAAGCGCGGGCGCAACACTCCCATGCCAATAGCATCAGCGTCTTTATTCAAACCAGCCCGTTTGCCCAGTCACCTTATTATGGTGGCAGCTTAACGGTCGCGTTGCCTTCACCAAGCAACGATACCAGACTATTGGTAAAGACGGCCTTATGGATAGTAAAGCGGCTTTATAAACCGGGCTATGCCTATCAGAAAGCCGGCGTGTTATTGAACGATCTGGTGCCGGACGAAGGCAGACAACGGGATTTGTTTTTCGATGCCTCGCAACCAAACTATGCGCACAGCGCTAAGGTTATGGCTGTCCTGGACGCCATTAACCAGCGCTACGGAAGACAAACCTTAAAACTGGGAAGTGAGGGCTTTAAGGCACCCTGGAAGATGAGGCAAAACTTTAAATCGCCTGGCTATACCACCAACTGGAATGAGTTGATTCAAGCGTCATAGGCCGTGGATTTATTATTTTTTTGACGTTATCAACAACGCAAAACGGAAACCACTTTTTTCAGCGTCGCTGGTGAACCGTTATGCAAAGACACCGGCTCAATGCACTCTGGACCGTTATGCCTCTGATTATTCACAAAATTGCTGACGGGTATGGCTTCCATGTCATCATAAGCAGAATCGTTGGCCAACAACGCTAACATTGATTCCTTGGGTTGATTCAGTTGTAACCATTGCTCATAATCTTTTGGCTCTAAAATAATCGGCATCCGGCTATGGATGTTCTTCATCTTATCGTTGGCGGCCGTCGTGATGATGGTACACGAATCAACGGCTTCCTCGCCTTGTTGCCAATGTTCCCACAAACCCGCAAAACCGAAAACGGCCTGATCGGGCCGGGTGATATGATAGGCCTGCTTAGTACCTTTTTCTATCGGCCGCCACTCAGTTATGTAGACATGTCAAGGTATTATTGACCGAACAATTTTTATACATCTGGAATCGGCCATTATGACAAGTGTCTTTTTATGCACAGTAATTTGTTGGTGAATGGCTGTTAGTCGGTAGCGCGGGGCTTGAGCACAGTACCTCGATTGGAAAGCTGGACATAATTTTTATAGTCGTCT
>JAQTMV010000270.1 GCA_028714175.1 Methylococcales bacterium | reverse complement strand
CAGGTGCTTTCCGGACTGCTGATCGTCCCAGTTAATCCGGGAATTTTCTATCGCAATACCGCCGATAACGAATTCCTCCGGCGCCTCGGGTTTATCCTGTTTGCCGCTGTTATTCACAGAGGGCGATATGGTTTTGGTACTATATAATGCTGTTAAGTCATCCCAGTTACTAGTGCCTTGCGGGTTTTTTGCAAGATTTAGAATAAGCCCTTTCAGGACTACGCGGCTGACTTCAATTTTTTTTGTTAATAAGGGCAATAACTTAAATTTAATGTTGCTTTCTTCAAGTGTTGCAAAGGGCTGATCTTGAAAGCCGGCTGCATTGCCCAGAGCCATCTTGCCTGTAGATATGCCTGGCCATGGGAAAATTGATAATTTTAAGTCGCCTTCCAATATCAAATCCCTGCCGGTACTGTCTTTAACCCCGGCGGCAATCTCAGGTTTGAAGACATTCGGATCTATGAAGAATTGCAAGGTGCAGACGGCGATTACTATCGCCAAAACCACTGCCGCAATCACTGATAGTATGATTTTTAACGATTTTCGCACAAATCCTTCCTCGTATTAAAAAGATGCAATGATGAACTATTATGGAATATCATGACCTGCTGTTGCTAGTTAAATTCTAGCCAGAATAATTCTACTAATTAAAATTGAAGGGGGTATAAAAATGTTGCTTTTAGCTAAATTTGCCGGAATTGTTGTTCTGGTATGGTTTTATATAACAGCAAAAGATCACGGCGAGCAGCCCATAAAGTGGGCGATTATAGGAGTAATAGGCTATTGGATTGCGTGGTGGGCGGTGAATCTGACGGTGGTTTCCGCTTTGTCGAGTTTATTTTCTAAAAATTTCACAGCACTATTTATTATTACCCAGATGCCTGCTGTGTGTGCAGTCGGTGCGGCTTTTCTGATTAGAAAAAAATTATTGGCGGACGCCGAAGCAGAAAAAAATAATCAGGGCTAATGCAAAAGGCGCAAGGTTCAAGTGTTAAGTTATTAACCTTGAACCTTGAACTTTAACTACAGTTTATCTGCGTTTTTATCCAGATATTCGGCAACACCGGCCGGGCTTGCAGTCATGCCTGAGTCGCCTTTATTCCAGCCTGCAGGGCAGACTTCGCCATTTTCTTCGAAAAATTGCAAGGCATCAATCATACGCAGCAATTCATCCATATTACGGCCTAAAGGCAGATCATTGACAACCTGATGCCGGACAATACCACTACGATCTATCAGGAAAGTCCCGCGATAAGCTACTGCGGGCGCTGCCGCTTCAACATCGTAATCCTTGCAGATAGAGTGAGCCATATCAGCTGCCATCGTATAACGGACCGGACCTATACCGCCTTTGTTGACAGGTGTATTACGCCACGCATTGTGGGTGAAATGTGAATCTATAGATACCGTAATTACTTCAACGCCACGCTTTTTGAACTCATCGATACGGTGATCCAAAGCGATCAGTTCACTAGGACAAACAAAAGTAAAATCTAATGGATAAAAAAATACCACAGCATATTTGCCGTTAGTACTTTCAGAAAAGCTGAATGAGTCAATTATTTGACCATCGCCTAAAACTGCAGGAACTGTAAAATCAGGCGCTTGTTTACCGACTAATACGCTCATTGTTAATCTCCAAAAATATTGAAAAAGCAAAGGGTTATGGATTTAAATTGTAACCACCGCAGTGGAATGGTCTATATTTTACACTTAATTAGTCGGAAATTGTCTAGTATTGTTATTTTTTACTTGATTTTATCTGTGCTTTAGCGATAATTTGTAATCATAGGATTACAACAAGTACAATAAATTTCCTTTTCAGGGATGCTTTGACATTTGGCAGCATAAGCTGCTGTTAAATATTTTTAGTAAATTCGTTTGACAGGATTATGTCCATGGCAAAAAATAAACATATTACTGAACCCGATGTGTTTGGTTTTCAAGTACGCATCGTAAGGCGCGGCAAAGAGAGTAGCCGCTATTTTTCTCATAAACTGTGGGGCAACAAGGGTAAATCTCTGCAGGCTGCTATTACCTGGCGGGATCAGATGCTGGTCGTTTTAAAAGGCAGTAAAACGCGCTTCCTTAATCCACCAAAAAATAAAACCACCACTGGTGTTACAGGCGTGTCCAGAACGATCAAATACGACCATCGCAAGGATAAAAGCTATCTTTGCTATACCGTTTTTTGGGTGAATAACGGCAAATCCAGAAATAAAACTTTTCAGGTCGGCAATGTAGAAAAAGTATCAGCCGATGATGAACTGCATGCGTTTCGCACAGCCAAACTGTTCAGAAGCTGCTATGAGTTTTCAATTGATAATGATATTGACTTTTATGATGATAAATTTAATGGCTGGAAGAAAACGCGGCTTTATGATGACGAGAATTTGAATGCAGTTTATGGCTATTAGTTACCGCTAACCTAACTGCCGATATACTCAACCTTTACTTTAGCCAGTCCATGCAGACCAATCTTTTTTGCGGCGCCATGAGATAAATCAATCAATCTGTTTTTCTTGAAGGGGCCGCGATCGTTAACCAATACAATGATGGAACGGCCATTACGAAGATTGGTTACCCGTACTTTACTTGGTAAAGGCAACGTTTTGTGCGCAGCAGTGTAGCCTTGAGGTCTAAAACGGGTTCCCATCGAGGTGCGGTTACCTGATTCATAGCCATACCATGAAGCTATGCCCTTCTCACTGTATCCTGCTGCCGAAGCCATGGGATAGTAAGTTTTGCCTTTCACCTTGTAAGGTCTGTTATACGCTGCTTTATGGCGGGAAGCATGCGGCGCTGTTGCGGCGGGATATAATAAGGGGGGTTCGGAAGCGCAGCCGCTAAACAAGCCGGATAAAAGCATCATCAGACCAAGAAATCCGGGTCGTGAACTATTCATTACACTATGAAAATAGCACGAATGGCGCATCAGCTTGTCTCCCCCTTACGGTCAGTTTAATACGACTACTATCATACCTGCTCAATCAGCAGTTTATATTAAGATGCTGTTCATCATTAGTTTCAAGAATAAAGTCCAGGATTATCCTCTAATTTTCTGAAATTACACGAGGCTTTAACGGTTCAACATCAATTTCAAAATCCATGCGAATGCGTTTTGCGACGGCATTCACTTCCTTTTTGTTTTTAAAAGGCCCGGCGATGACCTGATAGGCATTGTTTTTTTCAATTTTTCGCGCAGGAATGATCGGCCCCTGATGATTGAGCATTGTTGCCAGTTGTTGCGCCTCTATCTCATTATCGAAGCTGGCCACCAAAATTGACCAGTCGCTGTCCTTTAATTCTCCAACAACAGGCTGTTGATAGAGTTGTTCAGGATGCTCCAGTTGCACAGCGTTTGCCGCTATTTCTGCCAGATCCGGGCTATGCGTAAGAATTGGCGCAGGAATGCCATCCGATCGTTGAATAATGCGATCGACTTTCTTCCAATCGATAGAAACATTTTTTTTAGCGCTAATATGACGTAATTGTTTCACTAACTGTTTTTTTAGCCGGGATTTATCATGAGCCCATTTTGACAGCGGTTCGTTGGCTTCAAGATAAAGCATGCCCTGATCCCAGGCCGTCAGATAGGGCTGGTGAATTATCCGTACCGGCATTCCTACCGATGCTTTCTTGAACAGCACCTTAATATCCTCCGGATAAAGTTGTACACAGCCGTGGCTAATTTGCATTCCGATGCCATAGGGTTTGTTGGTGCCGTGGATCAGATAACGGGGAAAACCGAGGCGCATTGCATAGAGTCCCAGCGGATTATCAGGACCTGCGGCCACTACTTTGGGTAATGAATCACCTTTTTGTGCATGCTCCTGGTGGATGGATTCGGGTACAACCCAACTCGGGTTGGCTTTTTTGGCAACGATACTGGTTAATCCCATCGGCGTATTCCATCCTTGACGTCCAATACCAACAGGATAAGTGAATACCTTGCCTGGCTGCTGTTTGGGATAATAAAACAAGCGCATATTTGCCAGATTCAGAATAATACCTTTATGGGTAGCATCAGGAAGAATAAATTGTAAAGGCAATA
>JAQTMV010000269.1 GCA_028714175.1 Methylococcales bacterium | reverse complement strand
TTTTTAAGCGTAAATTCTGGCTCACCCGTTGGGTGAATAACTTTGGGAGGTAAAATCATGGCTCGACTCAAAAAATACAAGCCTTACAGATTTTATGCTTTTGTTCAACTGCGGTTTTTAGGTTGAATGAAGCCGAATTGACTGTTGATGAATTTAGACCAAAACACACAATTAATTTTTTAGCTTTTCTCAATAGTATTCAGCCTAAACGCCGCAAAGTCGCCTATTTCCCCTCGTTAGTTCCTCACGGTTCGTCGACGATGACGATAAATCGAATTCTGGCGGCCGTTTCCACCTTCTTTGAGTATCTGGTCTTATCAGGATATGAAGGAGTAGCTAACAATTCATTAGATGCCAGCGTCGGTAACGGACGCGTCGGCAAAGCGCGAAGACCGGCACGTCGCCTTATCCGTCTACGCCGAATCCATCGGATTCCACGGCCTCTGACCGATAAACAAGTGGCCCGACTTTTGGAGGTTATCGTTCGGTTAAGAGATCGGGCTATGTTCCTGCTCATGTTGCAAGGTGGACTGCGGCCAGGTGAAGTACTTAATTTGCATCTGGAAGATATCGAGTACAGCCGACGCCGGGTTACCATCCGGTATCGTACAGACACCCTAAAGGCGTTCGCACCAAAAGCCGCACGGAGCGCGTTGTCGATATCTACGAACCTGAAGCCCTTGCCGCAGTTAGTGCCTATGTCATGTCCGAACGCCCATCTAAAGCCCCAACTAGTCATTTGTTTCTGGTATGCGGAGCAGGGCAACGGGCAATCGAACCGATAGGCTATGCGGCTTTAGCAAAGTTTTTCGAGCGGCGTAAAAAAGAAGCTGGACTCTCCGATGCGTGGATTACACCACACTCGCTAAGACATACGCATGCGACCAGGCTCTGGGAAGGCGGAATGAGAGAATTAGCCTTACAGAAACGCATGGGGCATGCCTCATTTGAATCAACCCGCGGCTATACGCGGATAAGTGACGCCATGATGCTTGAAGATTATCACCGTGCCTTAGCCGTATTGAATGAGCGCAAATCTCATGCACTACGCCAGTAACTCTGTCTTTATAGAGCAAACCCCATTCAGCCATGATGTGGAGGGGTATGCTTCTTATCTCAATTCGTTCAATAACAACAATCGTAGTACCAGGCTCCAAAATGCCCGTCGTTTTGCCCGATTTTATCCGGACTTGGCTGAATGGCAGCGTGGATCACTCATTGATAGAATTGGCTCCTACCACGCGCGGCGAGGTACTTTGGTTATCAGTCCGGTGGTGTAAATAAAGTCGAGCGTGCCGTCCGGTATTTTTTTATTCGCTATGGCGTCGATGTCATTAACGTCGGCGAACCGGAACTCACCGATTTCGAGTTTGCCATGGCATCATTTCAGAAACGTGATGACGCATTCTTCATTTACAAAGCGCCGGAGCAACTCAGACAAAGTTTTAGGGAATTGAAATTGATGCTCTTTATCTTCAGGACGGTGCTCTACCACCAATCCCGGATTAATGCTCCACCAAAACGCAAAGTATCAGTCCCCACAAGTTTGCAAGTCAAGCCAACGATCCAACATTATATTGCCCGGTATTGTCAGGCACGTTTAGACTTCCATATGCGGCCTGGGACTGTGGACAAATTCAAGAATGCTGGTCGGCATCTGGCTGACTGGCTTGCAACGCACTATCCCGAAATTGAATCCTTCGCTGAACTCACGCGGGAGCAAGTGTTGGCCTACTCGGCAAGCCTTATTTCGGAAGGTATTAATTTAGAAACCCATATCACCCGTCTGTCATCATTATCAGTCATGTTTCACGACACGACTGCGTGGGGTTGGCCGGATGGACCGTCTCGGCCATTGATTGGCGCCCGCGACCTTCCAAAGCGACCTAACAGGATTCCAAGGTTCATTCCTGCCCAAGAACTTGATCGGTTGATGCCCGTTATCCGGGCGCTTGAATGTCCTTACCAACGGACAGCGTTAATCGTTGCCCGGTGGAGCGGTGCCCGACGCGGCGAGATAAACCGGCTGGAACTTGACTGTCTGGACACTTATCTTGACGGAACGCTTCGGCTACGGTTGCCCGTAGGAAAAACGGGATCGGAAAGATTAGTGCCTTTACACCCGGAAGCTGCCGAAGCGATCAAAGAACTCCAAGCTATTGTGACGCCTTCGCGGGGTTTTAAAGATGAATACTCCAATAAAGAAACGGCGCGTCTTTTTGTACGGCGCGGCCATTGCCTCTCCGATGTTTATTTATTTGAGGAATCCTTACAGGCTGCCTGCAAAAAGGCAGGATTGGTCGATCATGAAGGCAAGGCGACCATTACCGCACACCGTTTTCGGCATACGGTGGGTACCGAATTGGTAGAAGGCGGTGCCCGATTACATACGGTCATGAAAATGCTGGGGCACACCTCAACTGGAATGACACTGGTTTATGCTCACCTGAGTGATGCCACCTTACGGGAAGAGTACCTAAAGGTGTTAGGCCCAGGTGCCCAGATCGCCGGTCAGTTGGCAGCTACCTTGCGTGCCGGAGCCATCATGCCGCCCGATTCGATTGCCTGGCTGAAAGCCAATTTTTTCCGCACTGAACTTGAACTGGGGCATTGTTTGCGTCTTCCCGAGGAAGGTCCTTGCGAATGCGATCTTTACTTGACCTGCTCCAAGTTCATCACCACGCCGGAGTATGCGCCAAGGTTACGTGAACGGAGGGAACGTGAGATTGCCCTCGCAGCTGATGCGCAAGTGCGCGGTTTTGAACGTGAAGTAGAACGTCATGAATGCACACGTAAACGGATTGAGCAATTGTTGAGTGAATTAGGGGAAAGCGTTGAGAGCCCTTCACAGTAGTATCAAGTATCAATTTATTATCACTAAGTTTTCGAAATGCAGAATGTAAATCTCTAACGCAAAACCAAATTTTAAGCTATAAAATTTTATGCCGAAAGTACGTTAAGTGCCCAAACCCGACACTTAACCATGATAACAGGTTCGACTTTAAAAGAAACAGTGTCCAAAAGCGATAAAAATCGTTCCAGACAACTTTCACCGAATAGGAACTTAACTTTTTTCAAGAAATACTCGCCAATACCGCCGACAAAAAATACAGTCTTGCTAATATTGTTGATCCTTGGGAGTTGAATCCACGTTATGAATTTAACTGTACTCAACGTTATTTTCAAAACCCGTGTCCGCGATAAAATTATCGGAGGAGATAATCCTTTTCGCTGGCAGGATGTTAGTACTGATGACATCGGCAGTAAGGAATTTGACCGCTCTGTCAGGAGGACGTCTCGCAAAGGGGTGTTGCACCTTTGCTGCTGCTCTAACACCCAGGCGCTGATTACCCAGATGTCTCAGATGGCGGCCTGCAATAGGTATCATTCGGTGGTTCAGCAACTCTACCGCTGGTTATTGCTAAGCCAGGACTATACCGGGTGTAGGGCGCGTCGGCATCAGCAATGCGGCGTAAAGCAAAAGCTCATCAGCTACCGCCGCAGGGACTTTACGATTTTCGACCACGTCGGTCTGGAAGTCACTTCTTGCTGGTGTTATCGGATCGATGAAGAAATCTACAAACGTGTCCTGGGTTAGGTTTGACTGTAGCCTATCCGGCGCTACGCCGGGATCTCGGCTACCTCCACCGACACGTTCATTCCTGGCGATTGGGGGTTTGCAGCTTGAAAGGAGCCGGATACAGGAGGCACTACTTCGGGATACCGGCTCACAGCCACGGCAATGTAGTTGTTGCCGACCACCTGGCCAGTCGTAGAGTCAAATCCTTTCCAGCCGGCGCCAGGCAGGTAAACTTCCGACCAGGCGTGGGTTGCGCCTTGGCCCCGTGGCAACGTTGACGAGTACTGGTAGCCGCTAACAAAGCGAGCCGCCAAGCCCAGGTAGTGGCAGGCTTCAATAAACAAGGTCGCAAAATCGCGGCAGGAACCGGCGCGGCTCGTCAAAGTGGTCGCCGGAGTCTGGACGCCGGGTTCCTCGCGCTGTTGATAAGTGAATCCGGTCGCGATCGCTTTATTGATCCATTCCAGCAGGAGAT
>JAQTMV010000268.1 GCA_028714175.1 Methylococcales bacterium | reverse complement strand
CGGGCATCGAACTCCTTTACCTGCCTGCTCCCCCAACCTGAATTTGATCGCATGCTTGTGGCGGTTCGTTAAAAAGCAGGTACTGTATAGCATCCACTACGATAAGTTCGAAAAATTCAAGAAAAGCATTGATACCTGTATCGCCGAACTCAGCACCCGCTTCAAGGCTAACATACAAACTTTAATGACCATGAAGTGCCAACTGTTTTCTGAAAAAGCCGAGAACTTGAACGTTTAAAGTAGAAGTGGGGAGACCCTCAAGACTACACTCAGGACAAGCTCTGTTACAAAGGTGACTGTGGCAGGAGTCACAAGCCTCTCATAATGTGCGCTGGGCAGCGCGCTATTCAGGAGGGTTAAAGTCCCTCTGGCGCTCGAATGAGGGGCGCTATATCCGAAAGTGGGTAATGCCCCGCTGGAAGGGAACTAAGGCAGGTATGGAGAAGTCTAATAAAGTGCGAAGGCGAAAACCGGCTACAGCCAAGGCGGAACCGAAGCCATCTTCCTGGAATTTCCGGAGGGTGTCCATCGTGGGGTTTTTGTGGATGGTATGGTATGGTATGGAAGAATAACGCTGTGACTTCGGGAGAACTGGCAGGGTCTGCGGGTGGCTCCGCAGGAAGTAAGCCTGTAAGCGGAAGCGAAGTGGGGAGCGGTGCTCTGTCAGTGGCCGGACAACCGAATAGTACCAAGAAGCGCGGTGAAAGCCGCGTGACCGGTTAATTGGCAGCGGAATGGACTGGGAAGGCGGTTGGGTAGAAGAAAGAAAACCAGTGAGTAAAGGTGTAGAGGAGGATCAGTTCCATGAGTGAAAACCCGTACATCGCCATCCGTGCGAGACTGGCGGACTGGCTTAACCCAACGGGTGCAAAGAAAGTCCATTCCTTAATTGACAAGGTATATCAACGGAAGAACTTGGAGAGAGCCTGGGATCGAGTCCAAGGTTGGGACAATTATTTCAAGCGTGCCCACGTCCGAAAGCTCTTTAACCGGCTTGACCGGTGAATTGTGCGGCGTATTTGGTCGCATAAGTTTAAGAGATGGCGATGTGCAGGCTGGAAAAGCCTGCCAGAGTCCAAGCTCTAGGGTGAGTTTGGGGTGGTGAACCTGGTTGGATTGATTCCTTCGATAACATCCCGGAAAACTGCACCCTCGTGAAAGCTGGATGCTGTAAAACTGCATGTCCAGTTTGAGCGATGGACGGAGGCCAGCGTTTCGGCGCGCATCCTCCGGCCCGACAGTGATTCAGTAGATTGACAAAGAAGAAAAAATTCGCTTCCTGGAGAAGCTGGAAAAATCTCCTACAACAATGCGTTGTGTGAAACCCATCTCTGGTATACGCCCAGTCAACTGAAATCGCCTTGTCATTTTTGATGCTAAAAGAGGATGACCCCTTTTTTTGCTTTCGCGAAAAATCCTGGCGCGCTTTGTGCTGTTATCTGTTGGTCATTGACATTTCACATTACTTTATTAAGCTTAAGGTAATATATGTAATATAATATCATTTTAGTCACTTTGAAATATCATTATCGGTTTGCAAATTCTTCGCAACATATAAAACGCACTCATCAATAGAAACAATAAATAATTATAAATAATTATGCGTACAGCTATTTTACTAATTCCCTTGATTGCGACTATTGTTTTTATTCAGGTGTTATATCCCATCGCCGTAAAGATTGGCTTAACGGATCAACCCAGTCATAGAAAACAACACAAAGAACCAACCCCACTCATTGGTGGATTAGCGATTTACCTGACATTATTATTAACGCTATCAATCAGACTTATTAATTTTCCCAATCAAGCCGCTTTTTTTGCAGCTGCAACACTGCTAGTTTTGGTAGGATTAATAGATGATTACAAAAACCTTAGCGTAAAAATCAGACTTATAGCACAAATTGCTGCAACACTTATAATGACGGAAATGGCGGATATAAAAATAAATGACCTAGGCAATTTATTTGCATCCGGTAACGTTAATCTGGGCATCTACGCAACCGCGTTCACAGTATTCGCTGTAGTTGGCGGCATTAACGCCTTTAATATGATAGATGGCATCGATGGGCTGGCAGGCAGTCTAACCTTAATCTCAATAATGTCCATTGCACTAGTATCTTGGTTATTTCAGTATTGGGCATTACTGGATTTTTGCTTAGTCATGATCGCTTCAATCATAGCTTTCTTAATATTTAATCTGCGTATTTTCGGCCGAGCCAATGCCAAAATTTTTTTAGGTGATACCGGTAGCACACTTTTTGGCTTTACCGTTTGCTGGCTAGCCATCTATGCTTCGCAGGATGAAAACAGAATCATCACACCTACCACTGTGTTATGGATCATTGCCGTACCATTATTTGACTCTGTGTGCATCATGCTGCGACGTATTAGCAAAGGCCAATCACCTTTTACTCCAGACCGCGAACATTTACACCACATCCTGTCTTTAGCCGGTTATAGTGTTAATCAAATCCTGATCATACTTCTGGTGACTTCATTAATCCTGTCAATTACCGGTATCGCCGCCAGCCATTTTCTTAAAGTTCCGCAAGGCGTATTATTTATGTCCTTTCTGCTCCTGTTCGCATGCCATTACTGGGGCATGAACAACGCCTGGAAAATGATGAAAATCGCCCGCTACCTTCGCACTAAAAAAGCAGACGATGAAAAGATTGAAACCAGAAGAATAAAAGAAAGGCGGATTACCCAATGCAATTTAGATATTGGAGATCGAAGAATCATGGAAGACAGACGCAACATTGAAGAAAGAAGATATATTCCTACAGCAGAACAACTTGAGAAAATTGCCAGGCATAAAGAAAAGCAGCGCCGTTCTCAATCCTAGAATCTGTTCAATAGCTGCTGAGAACAGTTGACAATATTGGCATCAGTAAAGCTTACCCAAGCGATATTAGTCGAGAACAGTTTGAACAAATCAAAGAACTGCCGGAAAGTGGGCGTGAAAAAATCCGTCCTCGCACCGTCGCTTTATACAATATGTTTTGTGCTATTCTCTACAAAGAAACTGTTTGCTTGCTATTGACCGATAATTTTCAGGACATCGGCGGCACTCGAGTGCCGAATTTCCATTTGCGATGAGTATAGCCAAGACCAAAAATTTGACTTGTGGGATTGGATTTCCTATTGTTCGCCAAATGACTGTTATCGATAGGCGGACAACATGAAAACGGAATACACGGCTGAATTTCGTTTCTACGAGGAACTGAACGATTTTCTTCCGCCGGAGCAACACAAGCGGGCTATACAGTATCGTTTTAGCGGCCATCCGGGAATCAAGGATCCCATTGAAGTTTTCGGTGTACCTCATACCGAAGTTGAGCTGATCATCGTCAATGGTCAGTCGGTTGGATTCGATTATCAATTACAAGCGGACGACCGTGTCGCGATCTACCCGGTTTTCGAAAGTCTGGACATCAGCCCCTTACTCAAACTGCGCGAAAAACCCTTGCGCAATCCTCGCTTTATTCTGGATGTGAATCTGGGCAAACTTGCCAAACGTATGCGATTGTTGGGTTTCGACAGTCTCTATCGCAACGACTATCGGGATGAGGAGGTGGTAAAAATCGCGGTGAACGAGCAGCGCATCATACTGACACGGGACCGCCGCCTCTTGTATGTCAAACAGATCAACCACGGCTACTGGGTGCGTGCGGTCGACGCCGAAAGCCAGGTCGATGAGGTCCTGCGCCGCTTTGATCTGCATGGCTCGATTCACCCCTTTGTTCGATGCCTGGTTTGCAACGGTATGCTAGCGCCTGTCGCCAAGGCGGATATTCTGGACTGTCTCGAACCCAAGACCCGGCTCTACTATGAAGTTTTCTATCAGTGCGCCGATTGCCGGCGGATCTATTGGGAGGGTTCGCACATGCAGGACATGCGGCAACGCTTCGCTAGAGCTCCTTGAGTGAGATTGATCTTTAAAATTGAGTCAAGTTTTCAGTTCGCCAATTTAGAGCTCCTTGAGTGAGATTGATCTTTAAAATTGAGTCAAGTTTTCAGTTCGCCAATTTAGCCTCCTGAATGAGCCGGTCGATTGCCAGGCTAGAGCTCCTTGAGTGAGATTGATCTTTAAAATTG
>JAQTMV010000267.1 GCA_028714175.1 Methylococcales bacterium | reverse complement strand
TGTGCGAGCGTGTCAGGCAATTGGGCGGCGTAATCAAGTTCGACAGCCCCCTTGGTGGCGGATTTAAAGTGACCGTAACATTGCCGTTGCCTGAGAACATAAGAATGGAGAACCAAGCATGATCCGCATCCTGATCGCCGACGACCATGCCATCGTGCGCCAGGGGGTGGCGCGAATCCTGGAAAGAACCGGCGATATGAAAGTCGTAGCGGAGTGTGACAACGGTGTCGACGCCCTGAATTGGCTGCGTGACAACGATTGCGATATTGCGCTGATTGATATTTCCATGCCCGGCATGAACGGCATCGATTTACTCAAGCAGATTCGCGAGAAAAAACCGAAATTGCCGGTGCTGGTCGTCAGCATCTACTCGGAAGACCAATACGCCGTGCGCCTCATCAGGGCCGGTGCGTCCGGCTACCTGACCAAGGGCAGTGCGCCGGCAATCGTTGTGGAATCGGTGCGTCAGGTGGTAAGCGGCAAAAAGTACATCAGCCCCGCAGTGGCCGAAATACTTGCCGGTGAAATCGGCGATCCGGGTGGCAAACTTCCGCATGAAACTCTGTCGGATCGTGAATACCAGATTTTCCTGCTGCTCGCCTCGGCCAAGACCGTTACGGAAATTGCCAATATGTTGGCCTTGAGCGGAAAAACCGTCAGCACCTATCGCAGCCGCATCCTGAAAAAAATGAACCTGCGCAACAATGCCGAATTAATGCACTACGCCATCGAGAAACAGCTCTCGATGTAACTGTTGGCGTTGTGCGCCACCTTCCTGTTCAAGGCAGGCTTTTACGCTGTCCGGAATCAAATACGCTTGCAGTTTGAATTTCAGCCAGACAGGGTGGCTTCCATGCATCCTGTCTGGCAAACTCTGACAACGGATTTCCCATCTCCTCTATCAGGCCGGCTGCAAACCTGTCCTTACGGCTTTGACCCGGTTGGAGCGTGAATTTGTCCAAGCGTAATCAATCGTTACCGCAATGGCGCAATTCTTGAGAAAACAAAAGGTTAGCTTGCCGCCGTCAATGCCCTTGGCGAGCCATGTCAGGCAAACACCGACAGCAATATTTCCTTATTACCTTACGCCAAAATCAGACAAGCGCCTATGCACATTTCGTGTGCAATGGAACACTATCCAGAGAGGTAGGGGGCGCAGATTCAGCTTGGGTTGTCAGTTGCACCAAAAACCGTGTTGTTCCCGCCTTTGCGGGAATGAAGAAGTTAATGGATTCCCCTGGTTCAAGCCACACTCTAAATGGCGGGAGGATTGATGAATGTATTCGTGGTGGAGGATTCAGAGATCGTGCGCGAGCGCATTCAGTCCATGCTGTCCGTGATCCCCGGTGTCGAAGTGATCGGTTATGCGGAGGATGAGCTGGGTGCGATAGAGCATATCAACGCGTTATTGCCCGATGTTGTGACGCTCGACCTTCATCTGCAAGCCGGCTCAGGGATAGGTGTGCTGGAAGACATCAAAAAACACCATCCTGCAATTAAGGTCATCGTGCTGACGAACTACACCGACAAGCCTTACGCCGATAGTTGCAAGAGCGCCGGGGCTGATTGTTTCTTCGACAAAACTTTCCAGTTTTCGCTGGTTCGCTCGGCTTTGTGGTCATGGGTTTATGACGATCAGATGGGTCGTATGGCTAACTCCTTGCACGAGGTTGAAGAATGAATGCGTTATTTGTATCACTTTGGGTATGCCACACATTCTTCACCGCCATCGGTGGACTCCAGTGAGAGTCCAGTCGCGGAGTGGATGCCGAACATTTTTCTGTGCGGTAACGCACAGCTAGTAATGCAGCAGTGAATATATAAATAGTTTCGTGCGGGCTTCCCCGTTTTTCAAATCGACATTATGGAGATCGTGCCATGGTTCAATACTTGCAAACCAATCCATCCGTAACGTTAATCGGACCAAGCGAATATTTGGCTAGCGCCACGGTTGCATCAAACGTGCAATTACCGGACGAAACCAGCGTGGTGAGTGATGAATCAGGAGCCACGTTATTTATCAGGGAAGCTTTGCGGGATATTACTGAAATGAAGGCGATGGAGGACGAGCTGAACGAACATCGATACTACCTTGAACGGAAAGTTGAACAAAGAACCGAACAACTGATGAAGCGCCTGGCATTGCTGGAATCATGCAATGCCACATTGTGCGACAAACTTGCCCTGGCTCACAAGGAAATTGCCGCACTAAAGCAAAGGTCGGAACACCCCTTGGCAAAGAAAGATATAAAACCAAATGAACGTGCCGCGAAGTTCTGCGTTACGAATAGTCAGACACAAAAACTGCCTGGATTGAACATGCAATACAAATGCGGTGGTCATGCAGCTGCCACCTGATGCAATCTGCTTCTATATTTGAAAGAAAAAACCATGAGCCAGAATCTCACCCAGCCCGAGGAAATCGATCACATTCTGTTGGAGATGGCGTGGCGCGACATGAAGATGGACACGCCGGACTATCCATTAGATACAGGTAGAACTTCGACCCAGCATGCAAATCCTGGGCTTGCCGAAGTGATCGGGTTAAAAACTGATTTGCATCGCATCGATTTTGGTGGCGCTGCACTGGCTGACGAAAACCCGAATTGAACCATGACCGTAATTAATCTGGAGAATCATCATGAGGCTCGAAGAGATACGTAGCATTGCCAAGTCGCACGGCATCAAGCCCGGTAAGCATTCAAAAGCCGAGTTGATTAAATCCATCCAGGCGAATGAGGGTAACTTTGATTGCTTTGCTACAGCGTATGACGGCGCATGCGATCAAATGGATTGCTGTTGGCGCGAGGACTGTTTTGAGACCGCTCAAGGAGAACTATCATGACTTGGTAAATGGGATCATTTAGCCAACAAAACAAGATAAAGGCTGAGTTTCAAGACGGCTGATCAATGCCGCGCTACACAGGTCCGAAAAGACCAGGAGCAAAGCGATCAACGTCCCGGTTTTGTAAAAAACCTGCAGGGGGTTTCCCTGTTTTATTTGTATGGAGATAGTCAAATGGCAACAGGTACAGTTAAATGGTTCAACGACGCAAAGGGTTTTGGTTTTATCACTCCCGACGATGGCAGCGATGATTTGTTCGCGCACTTTTCCGCAATTAACATGAGCGGCTTCAAGTCACTCAAGGAAGGTCAGAAGGTCAGCTTTGAAGTGACGCAAGGCGCCAAGGGCAAGCAGGCTTCCAACATCAAAAATCCTTGATCGGTTGTTGGGTCAGAAAATTTACGGCTGTTTTTTGTTCGCGCATCATTAGTATTTACTTCATTCAAGGAGATATATCATGAACAACATCATTCGCTTTAATCCATTCGGCGGCGAACTTACGCGTTTCGACCCGTTTTGGGACGTGGACGACATGTTTAACCGATTCATGATGCGCCCGATGTTGCGCGAAGGAGTGGAGGTCGCGCCACAGATCAAAATGGACGTGAAGGAGGCGGATGGAAAGTATCTGGTCAATGCGGAAATTCCCGGTGTGAACAAGGATGATATCCATGTAACTATAGACGGCAACCGGGTTTCGATCAGCGCCGAAGTCAAGCAGGAGAAGGAAGAAAAGGAGGGCGAGCGCGTGATTCGTTGCGAGCGCAATTACGGCATGGCTTCACGCAGTTTCAGCCTTGCCGACGAAGTTGATCAAAGCCAGGTTCAGGCCAAATACAACAACGGCGTGCTCGAGCTCACGTTACCCAAGAAGCCCGGGGCAACACGCAAGGAAATCTCCATTTCCTGAAATGCTGGGCCACCACCGTTGTGCACGACTGTGTGCCTGTGAAACAGATGGAAGGCGCTCACAGAATCACACGCAGTCGGGCCGCGGGGGCAGCCAATTGACAAGAACTTATTGAATACCGCGCCCGATGCGCGCTGAAAACCGGGGGAACAATAGTAGTTGCTCAGGCAACGTCACGAACGCATGCAAAGAGTGAAGCCAGGGAGCGTGGTGATAGCCGTGGCGGAAGATTGATCGAGATCACCCAACACTCATATTCTGGGACCCATCATGACGGCAAAACAGGTTTTGTTCAAGGATGCGGCCCGTACCAGGATTATTGAGGGCGTGAATATCCTGGCGGATGCGGTCAAGGTGACGCTTG
>JAQTMV010000266.1 GCA_028714175.1 Methylococcales bacterium | reverse complement strand
TGTGCGAGCGTGTCAGGCAATTGGGCGGCGTAATCAAGTTCGACAGCCCCCTTGGTGGCGGATTTAAAGTGACCGTAACATTGCCGTTGCCTGAGAACATAAGAATGGAGAACCAAGCATGATCCGCCTCCTGATCGCCGACGACCATGCCATCGTGCGCCAGGGGTTGGCGCGAATCCTGGAAAGAACCGGCGATATGAAAGTCGTGGCGGAGTGTGACAACGGTGTCGACGCCCTGAATTGGCTGCGTGACAACGATTGTGATATTGCGCTGATTGACATTTCCATGCCTGGCATGAACGGCATCGATTTACTCAAGCAGATTCGCGAGAAAAAACCGAAATTGCCGGTACTGGTCGTCAGCATCTACTCGGAAGACCAATATGCCGTGCGCCTCATCAGGGCCGGGGCGTCCGGCTATCTGACCAAGGGCAGTGCGCCGGCAATCGTTGTGGAATCGGTGCGTCAGGTGGTAAGCGGCAAAAAGTACATTAGCCCCGCAGTGGCCGAAATGCTTGCCGGCGAAATCGGCGATCCGGGTGGCAAACTTCCGCATGAAACTCTGTCGGATCGCGAATACCAGATTTTCCTGCTGCTCGCCTCGGCCAAGACCGTTACGGAAATTGCCGATATGTTGGCCTTGAGCGGAAAAACCGTCAGCACCTATCGCAGCCGCATCCTGGAAAAAATGAATCTGCGCAACAATGCCGAATTAATGCACTACGCCATCGAGAAACAGCTCTCGATGTAACTGTTGGCGTTGTACGCCACCTTCCTGTTCAAGGCAGGCTTTTACGCTGTCCAGAATCAAATACGCTTGCAGTTTGAGTTTCAGCCAGACAGGGTGGCTTCCATGCATCCTGTCTGGCAAACTCTGACAACGGATTTCTCATCTCCTCTATCAGGCCGGTGCTGCAAACCTGTCCTTACGACTTTGACCCGGTTGGAGCGTGAATTTGTCCAAGCGTAATCAATCGTTACCGCAATGGCGCAATTCTTGAGAAAACAAAAGGTTAGATTGCCGCCGTCAATGCCCCTGGCGAGCCATGTCAGGCAAACACCGACAGCAATATTTCCTTATTACCTTACGCCAAAATCAGACAAGCGCCTATGCACATTTCGTGTGCAATGGAACACTATCCAAAGAGGTAGGGGTCGCAGATTCAGCCTGGGTTGTCAGTTGCACCAAAAAACCGTGTTGTTCCCGCCTTTGCGGGAATGAAGAAGTTAATGGATTCCCCTGGTTCAAGCCACACTCTAAATGGCGGGAGGATTGATGAATGTATTCGTGGTGGAGGATTCAGAGATCGTGCGCGAGCGCATTCAGTCCATGCTGTCCGTGATCCCCGGTGTCGAAGTGATCGGTTATGCGGAGGATGAGCTGGGTGCGATAGAGCATATCAACGCGTTATTGCCCGATGTTGTGACGCTCGACCTTCATTTGCAAGCCGGCTCAGGGATAGGTGTGCTGGAAGACATCAAAAAACACCATCCTGCCATTAAGGTCATCGTGCTGACGAACTACACCGACAAGCCATACGCCGATAGTTGCAAGAGCGCCGGGGCTGATTGTTTTTTCGACAAAACTTTTCAGTTTTCGCTGGTTCGCTCGGCTTTGTGGTCATGGGTTTATGACGATCAGGTGGGTCGTATGGCTAACTCCTTGCACGGGGTTGAATAATGAATGCGTTATTTGTATTACTTTGGGTATGCCACACATTCTTCACAGCCGTCGGTGGAATCCAGTGAGAGCCCAGTCGCGGAGTGGGTGCCGAACATTTTTCTGTGCGGTAACGCACAGCTAGTAATGCGTAGTGAATATATAAATAGTTTTGCGCTGGGGTTCCCCGTTTTTCAAAAATCGACATTTGGAGATCGTGCCATGGTTCAATACTTGCAAACCAATCCATCCGTAACGCTAATCGGACCAAGCGAATATTTGACTAGCGCCACGGTTGGCTCAAAGCAATTACCGGACGAAACCAGCGTGGTGAGTGATGAATCAGGAGCCACGTTATTTATCAGGGAAGCGTTGCGGGATATCACCGAAATGAAGGCGATGGAGGCCGAACTGAACGAACATCGATACTACCTTGAACGGAAAGTTGAACAAAGAACCGAACAACTGATGAAGCGCTTGGCATTGCTGGAATCCTGCAATGCCACATTGTGCGACAAACTTGCCTTGGCTCACAAGGAAATCGCCGCACTAAAGCAACGGTCGGAACACCCCCTGGCAAAGAAAGATATAAGACCAAATGAACGCGCCGCGAAGTTCTGCGTTACGAATAGTCAGACACAAAAACTGCCTGGATTGAATATGCAATACAAATGTGGTGGTCATGCAGCTGCCACCTGATGCAATCCGCTTTTATATTTGAAAGAAAAAACCATGAGCCAGAATCTCACCCAACCCGAGGAAATCGATCACATTCTGTTGGAGATGGCGTGGCGCGACATGAAGGTGGACACGCCGGACTATCCATTAGATACAGGTAGAACTTCGGCACAGCATGCAAATCCTGGGCTTGCCGAAGCGGTCGGGTTAAAAACTGATTGGCATCGCATCGATTCTGGTGGTGCTGCACTGGCTGACGAAAACCCGAATTGAACCGTGACCGCAATTAATCAGGAGAACCATCATGAGGATTGAAGAGATACGTAGCATTGCCAAGTCGCACGGCATCAAGCCCGGTAGGCATTCAAAAGCCGAGTTGATTAAATCCATCCAGACGAATGAGGGCAGCTTTGACTGCTTTGCTACAGCTTATGACGGCGTATGCGATCAAGTGGATTGCTGTTGGCGCGAGGACTGTTTTGAAACCGCTCAAGGAGAGCTGTCATGAGCGTCTGGTGACAGGATCATTTCAGCCAAAGAAACAAGGTAAGGCTGAGTTAAGGACGACATGATCAATGCCACGCAACCCAAGTGAAAAAGCCAGGAGCAAAGTGATCAATGCCCCGGTTTTGTAAAAAACCTGCAGGGGGTTTCCCTGTTTTATTAGTATGGAGATAGTCACATGGCAACAGGTACAGTTAAATGGTTCAACGACGCAAAGGGTTTTGGGTTTATCACTCCCGATGATGGCAGCGATGATTTGTTCGCGCACTTTTCCGCAATCAACATGAGCGGCTTCAAGTCACTCAAAGAAGGCCAGAAGGTCAGTTTTGAAGTGACGCAAGGCGCCAAGGGCAAACAAGCTTCCAACATCAAAAATCCTTGATCAGTTGTTGGGCTAGGGAATTTACGGCTGTTTTTTGTTCGCGCACCATTAGTATTACTTCATTCAAGGAGATGTATCATGAACAACATCACGCGCTTTAATCCTTTCGGCAACGAACTCACACGTTTCGACCCGTTTTGGGACCTGGACGACATGTTTAACCGATTCATGATGCGCCCGATATTGCGTGAAGGGATGGAGGTCGCGCCACAGATCAAAATGGACGTGAAGGAGGCGGATGGAAAATATCTGGTCAATGCGGAAATTCCCGGTGTGAGCAAGGATGATATCCATGTAACTATAGACGGAAACCGGGTTTCGATCAGCGCCGAAGTCAAGCAGGAAAAGGAAGAAAAGGAGGGCGAGCGCGTGATTCGTTGCGAGCGCAATTACGGCATGGCTTCACGCAGTTTCAGCCTTGCCGACGAAGTTGATCAAAGCCAGGTTCAGGCCAAATACAGCAACGGCGTGCTCGAACTCACGTTACCCAAGAAGCCCGGGGCAACACGCAAGGAAATCTCCATTTCCTGAAACGCTGCACCGTCACCCTTGTGCACGACTGTGTGCTGTGAAACAGCTGAAAGGTTGCTCACAGAATCACACGCAGTCGGGCCGTGGGGCAGCCAATTGACAAGAACTTATTGAGTACCGCGCCCGATGCGCGCTGAAAAATCTGGGGAGCAATATAGTAGTTTCTCAAGCAATATCACGAACGCATGCAAAGAGTGAAGCCAAGGAGCGTGGTGATAGCCGTGGCGGAAGATTGATCAAGATCACCCAACACTCATATTCTGGGACCCATCATGACGGCAAAACAGGTTTTGTTCAAGGATGCGGCCCGTACCAGGATTATTGAGGGCGTGAATATCCTGGCGGATGCGGTCAAGGTGACGCTTG
>JAQTMV010000265.1 GCA_028714175.1 Methylococcales bacterium | reverse complement strand
GTCATGAGCGCGCAGGCACTCGTCCACCAGACTCACACCCTCGACAAACTGGGGCCATTCGAACGCGGAGATGGCGCGCATGCTGATGATGATGTTGCGGACCGTTGCATTATCGGCGATCTGGTCGGCATGTTCCCGATGCACGATTTCATCGAGGCCAACACCTTGTTCGTCCAGCCAGTCATTCAGGAAATCGAGGGAGAGTGCGGCGCCCGGATGCGGATCGTGCAAACGCTGCAGGATCTGAACTGCGTATGCCTGACGCATGGGGGCTGCGGGTAAAACCGGCGCAGGGAGTGGCGAATCCGGTTTATCGCTTCGAGCGGCAACTTGTTCGATCCGATCGACATACTCGTCCGCCAGCCGACGGCCGGCTTGGGAACGCATGATGCGAACGGCCAGGCGGCGCAGATTTTCGATCAGCAACAAGCGCAGAGTACTCGGTATCGCCCAGAGTTCACCGAGCGTAAGAGGCTCGACGTTTTGATACGCCCGCACGAAAAGCGTCAGCAATTCGGGGTCGAAGCGGCTGTCGGCATGGGCCACCAATGCCCAGGCGATGCCATAGACGCGGGGATAGCCCACCAGCACACCTTCGGCCAACTTGGGCAGTTCCCGATAATAACGTTCGGGCAAATCGACGTGGACATCGCTGACCTGCTCTTCGATCACATGAAAATTATCCAGGAGCCATTCCGCCGCCGGCGTGATGGCACGTTGTTCATGTACTGCCTTGGCGACGTCTTTATAGGCATCGAGCAACACCCGGCAATTCTCACGCACCCGCGGGATCAGTTTTCGTCCTTCCTTACGGCTACTGATCTTTTGCGCTTTCGCCAAACTCATTGCATGCTGTTCGAGCCGTTCGTTGCTGAATAACTCGAACCGGATGGGTCCCTCTTCACCGCCCGGATGGTCAATTCTGACATGTTGCCTTCTTTCTCGCCTCTTCGCCATGGTTTGATTCTCTGAGTTCAAATAAAAACAAAATTATGCAAATCGCTACCTGTGACAGATTTTTAAAGATCCTAATCATCAGAATTGACTCACCAACGCGACAACATTTGTTGCTACTGTCGTCGGTAATTGCTCAATGGATCGCCTAAAGCGCCTACTGCTAGTGCTCTCGACGCTGTTCCAGACGCGATTCTACCTCCCCCGCCCTGGAGTCGTACCTCCTTCAAACCATGCAGTCGTGCTTCTCTTAATCCGACGCAACAAGAAGATCAGAATAGCATTCAGCAAATAACTCGACACCACATCGCGATACTGGGCTTTTGAGGACTAGTCGGTTTCCCGTTTCGCGACGTGGCGTAGGTGTTGCCTTTTTCACATTGGTAAAGAGACAACTCGCATCGGCTTTGGCTCTGAAGACTCAAACAGAACAGTATTACTTCACTGCTAGAATTTGCCCAATAAGACCAGTACCAGTAAGATGATCAGGATCAGCCCGAGCCCACCGCTGGGTCCATAACCCCATTCCCGGCTATGTGGCCAAGTTGGAAAGACTCCAATAAGCATCAGGACAAGAATTATGAGTAAAATTGTGCCAATTGACATGGTAGTGCTCCTGTTAAATAAAAAAACTTAGAGAAAAAACGTTAAACTGAAAACTATTCCAAAACTGCGTGACCTTGATCCTTGGGATCGCTCCCCCTCACGTGAGTCTATCGTGCATTAGCCCAAAATACCCGCGACGATCAAATACACGGCCACAAAATAATTTAAAAATCTCGGCACGAGCAAAATTAATATCCCTATCACAAGTGCCAGCAGAGGTTCGATCGCGATATTCATATTCTTGGTTGTCCTCCTTAAGAAAAGTGAAAAAGCAATTTAAAAAAAGTGTAACGGCAAAATCGGGTATAGTCTGTACGGTATCGAACATAAGACCACTGCCGCTGATACCCGAAACCGGCCATCGGGGACTGGTATTTTGCCAAAGTTCTTGCCTTCAAGCAGGCCGATGAAGGCTTGCGGGGCGTTCTCAAGACCATCGACGATGTCTTCGCGGAACTTGATCTTGCCTTCCTTGAGCCAGTTGCACATCTGGCCGAAGAACTCGTTGTAACGATGGAGATAGTCGTCGAAGATAATGAAGCCCTGCATTTTGATGCGTTTGGTAAGCAACCTGCGGGTCAGTAACCCAAGGCAGTCAAGGCCAGGCGGCAGGCCGGTATCGTTGTATTGTACGATCAGCCCGCACTACGGGATACGGGGCGCTAATGTTCAGCAGCGGGATTACGGCATCGAAGACTTCGCCGCCGACGTTTTTGAAATAGACGTCGATGCCTTTGGGGCAGGCAGCCGCCGCCAATTGCTGGGGAGATCGGCACTGCGTCGGTCGATACAGGCATCAAAGCACAGCTCTTTGACAACAAAACGGCACTTGTCGGCGGCTCCACCCGTGACACCAACCATGCGGCAACCCTTGAGTTTGGCAATCTGGCCCACTATCGAACCGACGGCCACACTCGCGGCGGCAACGATCACCGTTTCTCCTGCTTTTGCCTGGCCGATATCGAGCAAGCCCGTATAAGCCGTAAAGCCGGGCATGCCGACAGATTTGCTTGTGTATCCCGCCCAGAAGTAGGTCCACAATCAAGTCTGCCGTGGCAATCTTGCCTTGCCATCCCCGCTTCCACCGCGAAACTATAGTGACTTGATTGCTTCCAGTAGCAGTAAGCTAAAGAAGCCGGCTATCCCGCATACGGCAAGATCATCCCAGTGCAATCGGCCAAAATGAAAAAGCACTTGCGCCGGGCGCCAAAACACAGCTATCGCAAGGATTGCGGTTACGCTGCCAAGCAGAATCCAGAGCGAGCGATTGGGCCGCAGAAATGCACGAACCAGAGAAGATTTGAACGAACGGTTGACCAAAATGAGCCCCATGTTTATCAGAACCAGAGACGTGAAAACGAGCGCCCGCAAATCCGGTTCAGGCATTCCCATATGCGCGGCGGTGATGAAAACGCCAGCCAGAATCGCAAGAGCAATCAGGCCCTGGAGGGCCGCCCATAAGATTCGATTTGGCAGAAGCAACGGGCTTTCGGGATCGCGTGGAGGACGTTGCATCACGTCGTCTTCCTCCTCCTCGGCTTCAAACACTACAGAACAGGCCGGATCAATAACCATTTCGAGAAAGGCGATATGAATCGGCGTGAGTATGAGCGGCAGCCCCAGCAATAGCGGCAGAAGCGCGAGTCCGGCTATGGGGATATGAACCGCGACAATGTACTCAATCGCCTTGCGCAGATTGTCATAGATGCGCCGCCCCAGGCGGATTGTTTTCACAATGGAGCCAAAATCATCGTCCAGCAGGACGATTGCGGAGGCTTCGCGCGCTACATCGGTGCCGCGCCCGCCCATGGCAATGCCGATATGAGCGGCCTTGATTGCAGGTGCATCGTTTACGCCATCGCCGGTCATGGCGACGATGTCACCGTTTGCCTTGAGACTCTGGACAATGCGAAGTTTTTGATTGGGCCGGATACGTGCGAAAATCGATGTCGATTGCACGCGCATGGCGAGAATAGCGTCGGACATGGTTTCGATGTCGTCTCCGGTCAGCACACCGGTCGAATCAAGCCCTGCCTGCAGCCCAATGGCGCGGGCCGTTGCCGGATAATCTCCGGTTATCATGACAACCCTGATGCCTGCGGCTCGGCATTCGGCAACGGCGGCGGGGACATTGGCACGTAAAGGGTCGGCAAACCCGATGAGTCCCACATATTCAAAATTCAGGCCGCGGGGTGATTCAGGCAGATTTTGTTCCTGCGACACATCGATACCGGTTGCCCTGGCAACGCCGAGTACGCGTATACCATCGTCCGCAAGCATATCTAACTGTTCGCGAATTTTGACCAAGCGGTCTGCGGACAACTGACACAGCTCGGCTATCGCTTCGAGAGACCCCTTGGCATAAGCCGTGCCGTTTCCATCGTCAGCGCTGGACAGTATGTTCGCTACCGCAAACAAATCCGGCCTGAGACCATAAGCGCGAATCAGCCTGGTGCTTGCGAAGCTTGCTTTACCGGGGCCGATCTGAGTTTCCGCGAGCGCGTGTACGGCCATGTCCATTGGGTCGGTAGGTTCGCGCGGACAAGCGAACAGGGCGACTTC
>JAQTMV010000264.1 GCA_028714175.1 Methylococcales bacterium | reverse complement strand
GTTTTTTGAAGCTCTATTTTGATTTTGAGTCCTACTCTTTTCAATAGCCAGCGGGTAATTTATCAGGAAAGTAATATGACATGCTTGTAAGGCGTTGTTTTATATCTCACAAATAGATCTACACCCGGTCGGATAGCTTCCCCGGAAACCGCTTGCGGAAGCTGTTGATGCCGCTCCATACCATAGCACGCAATAAAAAGCTTATAACAGCGCACTTGAACGGGCAAACAAAAGCAATGTAATAACCGCCTGGCTAATCTATTTCTCGGTGTTGGCGCTAATAAATGCCCAAAGTTTTACGCAAGTGTGGATTTAGTTTCTGATTTATAAAGCCAAACTCTACGATCGCCTGAGTGGACAATTTAACCCGCGCCAGGAAAAGGTTTTGGCCAGAATGTTTCGTGTAGGTACGGATGGCTTTAAAGATGGCTTGGGGGTGTGGAAAAAAACATTAGCATTACCGGTTCACCAGGAGTCACCGCTACACCGGATTTGCAGGATTTAGTGGTAAAGGCGCCTTGCTCCGGAAGGGTAAACGTAAACACACACGCTACCTCCTTAACCTCGAAATCATATGAACTGCCTGTTTTATTGTATAATTTTTGCTGTTATATTGAAACTACGGCCCGGTTTAACATACGACTGAACTCATGACCGGTTCCACGATACGGCCCTAAACCAACGCACATTCGTTTTACGGGTTAAAAAAACCTTCGTTTTTTAGACAGAAAAAGAGGCCTGGGCTTAGGTGGCATTCCTGTTTTTGGTGAATTATCTAAAAAGGTCGAGTTATAAATAACAATATTTGCTATTCTTTGATATAGATAGCCAACGAGGAGGAATCAAAACCATGAACATTTCCCTGAACCCTCATTTTGAAGAACTGGTGAAAAGCAAGGTCGAAAGTGGCCTTTACAACTCGGCAAGTGAGGTCATGCGGGAGGCCTTGCGTCTCTTGGAAGAACGTGACCAATTGCGTGAACTGCGGCTTGAGGAGTTAAGACGCGAAATTCAGAAGGGAATAGACAGCGGCGAGGCCACTCCTTTGAATATGGAGGAAATCAAGAAGCGAGGCCGAGCGCGACTTTCTGCGCAACAAATGGAAGGATGAAATCCGGATGCCCCGTTTGTTGAAGCGGCCAGAAGCCGAAAGCGACCTTGACGAAATTTGGTGGTATATTGCACGGGACAGCCCCAACAACGCCGACAGGTTTCTTGATCGCATTCAGGAAAGATGTTTGGCCTTGGCCGGCTTCCCGCAAATGGGAACAAACCGAGAGGATCTCAAGAAAGGTTTGCGTAGCCAGCCTGTGGGGAATTACCTGATTTTCTATTTTCCGCTTGAGGACGGCATAGATATTGTCCGCGTTATTTATGGATCAAGGGACATTGAAAGCCTATTGTAGGCCGCAGTTTTTGTAATCCTATTTCGACACAAGGCTGATGGTGAATGTTTGTTTTTGAACCGTGATAACGTTGGAGGTAACCGGGCGTCAAGAAGCATAGCTTTTAGACGATCCGGTGGCAGACAGGCAAGGCGCAATAGGGTAGCTATTTTCTTCCAAACTCTGGAAGTTTGGCCTGTGCTGGCGAAAGTCAGTGTTTGGACAAATAGTTATCTCTGAAGCTTACAACTATCGATCCTCATGAATCAAGAAATGCCTATCCCACCAATGGCAACTCAGCGCAAATTGCGAAAGTTGCACAAACTTGCAAAAGAATTGAAAATCGATCACTCCATAATTCATGAAACGAATCAATCTCTCATGCTAGCAACACGGGACCGACTATTCCCGGAGCAGGTCTGACGATGCAGTTTATCAAGAACGGCCCGGATATCCCAGAAAGCCTTTTGCAAGCGCACGAGGACGGTCGGGTCGTATTTTTCTGCGGTGCGGGTATTTCTTATCCTGCTGGCCTCCCTGGTTTTCAGGGGCTTGTTGATCAAATCTATTCTGAGCTCGGGGCGACCCGGACACCCATCGAAGAACAGGCCTATTATAAGGAACAGTACGACGCGACGCTTGATCTCTTGGAGCGGCGTATTCCTGGACAGCGCGCCACGGTAAGAGACGTCCTGGCAAAAGTACTTCAGCCAAATCTACGCAAGAAAGGTGCAACAACCACCCACGCGGCATTGCTGCAACTCGCCCGAGACCGCAACAACAACGTTAGACTGGTAACGACCAACTTCGACAGAATTTTCCTGCATGTGATGGCGCGAATTAAACCGGTTATACCGAGCTACCCAGCACCATTGCTACCGATCCCAAAGAACAGCCGTTGGAACGGGGTGGTGTATCTGCATGGTTTGCTACCCAAAACACCAGACGAGAGCGCACTGAACAGGCTGGTCGTGTCCAGCGGCGATTTTGGGCTTGCCTACCTGACAGAGCGCTGGGCAGCTCGCTTTGTGAGTGAGTTGTTCCGCAACTACATCATTTGTTTCGTTGGGTACAGCATCAACGATCCCGTACTGCGCTACATGATGGATGCGTTGGCAGCCGATAAAATGCTTGGCGAGCTCACGCCACAAGCCTATGCCTTCGGAGACTATTCGGCTGGTGCGAAAGATCAGGGGCTCGTCGAGTGGGAAGCAAAAGGCGTAACCCCAGTACTTTACGAGGTGCCTTCAGGTACGCACGATCATTCTGCGCTTCATCGAACATTGAAAGAATGGGCAGATACGCATCGAGATGGTGTGTTGGGTAAGGAGCGAATCGTGGCGCAATACGCGGTCAATCCGCCGATGGCCAGCACCCGCGAAGATAACTTTATCGGGCGTATTCTCTGGGCGATCAGCGACAAGTCCAGCCTGCCAGCTAAGCGATTTGCCGACCTCGACCCCGTGCCCCCTCTCGCGTGGTTGGAGCCTCTGACTCAAGGACTATTCAAACATAATGACCTGTCGCGATTTGATGTTCCCCCCAAGACTGAGAAAGATGACAAGCTGACCTTCAGCCTTGTGCGACGCCCCGCTCCCTACACGCACGCCCCGTGGATGGCGCTGGCCAATGCCGGAGGCAGGGACAGTCAGTGGGACGACGTAATGACCGAATTGGCCAACTGGCTTCTCCGGCATCTTGACGACCCAAATCTGGTCTTGTGGATCGCCAAGCATGGTGGGCAGTTACATAGCCAGTTCGCGCGGATGATCGGGCGCCAAATCAACTATTTGGACAAGCTCGATACAAAAGGCAAGCATGACGAATTGGACCGAATTCGGGCAAGTGCCCCAGCGGCAATTCCTCGTCCGATCATGCGTACGCTTTGGCGTTTACTGTTAAGTAGTCGAGTAAAGTCATATGCATACCGTGCCGATCTCTATGACTGGATGTCTCGGTTCAAGCAACATGGTCTTACCCCAACGTTACGGCTGGAACTACGAGAAATATTAAGTCCGCGTGTCAGTTTGAGCGAGCCGTTCCGCTGGGACGGTGAAGAGGCACATAACAGCAAACCCGAACGAATCGGTGATCTGGTGAGCTGGGAAGTCGTTCTCAACACCCAGCATCCACATTCAGCCTTGCGTGATTGGCAAGACAAGTCTCATTGGCAACAGGCATTGCCGGAACTGTTACAGGATTTCAGTGCTCTGTTGCGTGATACACTCGATTTGAATCGTGAACTCGGCGGCGCTGATGATCGAAGCGACCATTCATTTTCGAGTCAGCCATCAATTAGCGATCATTCCCAGAACAATGACTTTCACGATTGGACCGTGCTCATCGAGCTTACCCGCGATGCTTGGCTAGCGACCGTAGAACTTGGCGATGATCGTGCGCGACTGGTTGCGGAAGGCTGGTGGCACACACCCTATCCAGTATTCAAGCGCCTCGCATTTTTTGCTGCTGCCCAAGGATCGGTGATTTCCTCAAAGCGGGCACTCGAATGGCTCTTCGCCGAAGATGCTTGGTGGCTGTGGTCGGATGAGGTGCGAAGGGAGACGATACGCCTGCTGGTGACTCTTTCGCCGAAATTGAATCCTCCAGAATTGACAAAGCTTGAGCGAGCCATATTGAAGGGCCCGCCCCGGCAGTTCGAAGGCGATATTGAGCCAGAGAGATGGTCTCAGAAGGTGGATAGCGACGTTTGGCTACGGCTTGCAAAAATTCAGGCCACAGGTGCCACGCTAGGTACTGCCTCTAAGACA
>JAQTMV010000263.1 GCA_028714175.1 Methylococcales bacterium | reverse complement strand
GAGATACCATAGTAGTGGGCTCCGTTGGCTTTTATCTTTTAACCTTAATAAGGTCTGATCGCCCAGCGATCTAATACCGGCGTGGAAATTTTACCATACCGGCTCCAGCGGAGCCCTCCCAACGCCAATTAGCACCAACCATGACTCGTTGGTCTGAGGCAAAGCCTCGTTAGATTTAGTTGTTTCATTATCATTTTCCTATTTTAAAATTAAGTAATAGACACAGCATTCTACTTACACCCAGGGGAGAACTAAAGCATTATTAACTTATCAACAAGTAACCCTACTTGGCGGACAAGCAGTCAGGCCGGCAGATTGGGTTGATGCTATTCCAACTCAATATCTACTGCACCTAATGTGTTAAATTGCGAAAAGATACAATCCAAACCAACCTTTTTTTGTAAGCTGGATTGATCAATCTGACCCTCTTCAAATTATTTTGCAGTATCCTTACCCTACTTTTTTCTATTAACTGCCATTCAGGTGACACTATGAAACACCCGGAATTTCCGCTGACCGATGAATTAATTTATCTTAACCACGCCGCCGTAGCTCCCTGGCCAAAAAGAACCGGCGTAGCAGTGATCAAGTTTTCCGAACAAAACACCCGTTACGGTTCACGCTTTTATCCGGACTGGTTGAACAAGGAAAGGGAATTGCGCACACAATTGCAGTCGTTGTTAAATGCTCCTTCCACTGATGATATCGCGCTGGTTAAAAACACATCGGAAGCCTTGTCTTTTGTCGCCTACGGTTTGACGTGGCAGTCCGGTGACAATATTGTGTCCAGCAATGAGGAATTCCCCTCCAACAGACTGCCTTGGGAATCCTTGGCCGATCAGGGTGTGGAATTTCGTCAGGCTGATTTGTACAGCGCCGATACGCCTGAGGATGCTTTATTTGCGTTGGTAGACAGCAAAACGCGCTTATTGACCATCAGTTCCATACAATTTGCCTCGGGGCTGCGTATGGACCTGGAAAGGATTGGCGAATTCTGCAAGCGGCGCGGCATTTTATTTTGTATTGATGCCATCCAGAGTCTGGGTGCAGTGCAGTTTGATGTACAGGCTTACCCAGCGGATTTCGTCATGGCCGATGGTCACAAGTGGATGTTCGGCCCTGAAGGTTTGGGCGTTTTTTACACCACGCCCGAGGCCAGAAACCGGCTAAAGCTGACTCAGTACGGCTGGCACATGATGAAGGACACTCATGATTATGAAAACAAACCGTGGGAAGTTCACCCCACGGCCCGCCGTTTTGAATGCGGCAGTCCCAATATGCTGGGAATCCATGCCTATTCTGCGAGTTTGTCTTTACTGCTGGAAACAGGCATGTCCACAGTCGAAGCGCTGGTAATTGAAAAGTCGGACTATCTAAAAGAGGCTATTGATAAAAACGGGCACCTGGTTTTATTGTCGAAGCAACAAAGTCGGTTGAAATCCGGTATTGTTACCTTTAAACACCGGTCGGTTGCAAACAGGGAGTTATATGACTATTTGCAGGCAAACGGTGTGGTTTGCGCCTTGCGTGGCGGCGGCATACGATTTTCGCCGCATTTTTATAATACGCTTGAAGAAATTGACCGGGCGCTTGAGTTGATTGCCTTGTTATAAGTAAGGTAACTCGCAAAAAATACCCTCTCGATTTCCCCGGAATGCTATTTATAATCCATGTATCCTACAGGCATAAAGGTACCCATCAGACGCCTACAGCATGGCCAGCTTATCGGAACAACATATTACTACGATTAAAGATGCCGCGAAAAAATTAACCTGCGCCAAAAGACTGGCGTTTCAAGCGCAAGTGGCCATTGATTATTTGAATTCAAGATCGTATTTGGCTGAAAAGATCTTCGGATAAAGACTGGAAAGCAGTTGGTTATCAACCTGGATAATGGGGCCACACAATTCCAGCCATCGAACCCGGTTTATGAAGCGCCGGACCGAGTTTGCTGACAAAAATAACCTTGAAATCGTCTTGGTGGCTTATTATCCGCCGTATCACAGCAAATATAATCCTATTGAGCACGGCTGGGGATTCTTAAAAAAGCTATTAAAACGGCAAGCTTTTAAATTCCCTGGAGACTACCTTGGCAGGGGCTAAATCCATGATCTGGAAAGAGCTCCATCCTCTGGTGGAGTTGCTGGAAACCGTCTAAAAAAAAGGCGTGAGGATTGCAAAAAAGCGTTTCAATCGAATGCAGAAAGGATAACGCGTGACTCATCGCTTCCAATGGAGCGCAACAGCGAAAGCGTATTGTGCCATTTTCCACGTTCAACATGCATGCGGCGCAATATGGTTATCGCCTATTGGGCCCAAATTGCGCCTTCCCGTGTTAAATACGGAATCAGGCACTGAAGCTGGTCAATTATCAAACCGGCGCCAGCAACCACATAATTAAACTTCTCTTTTACTCCGCACCTTAACCATTGATTATTATTAATCTGACTTTTCATATCTGTGTTACACTTAAAGTTGCGCTTAAGATTTACCCAGTTAAAAGCGCCCCAACGTCAAAACAATTAACGTTGAAACCCTAGAGCAAAGTACCCGATTTTGTTAAGCAAGGCAAAGAACTACGGGCGTTTTGCATATAACCCGGCGTCGTTGGTTCCTTATAATTTGCTACAAAACCGTATATTTTGCCCCCATTAGCAAAAAACAGAAAGGCGATATTAAATGAACAGCAAATACCGTATGATGTTAATTTGGTTAAATTTATTTTTAATAATTAAGGTGAAACATATCTTAAAAAAACTTTTTGTCGCGGTTTCGATTTTTTTTGCGAGCATGATATTGTTTCCGGTTTCCGCAAGCGCGGCGACCATCACTAATGGCTTCTTTGGCGTAAATGGTCATCTGTACGGACCGTATGCCGATATGTCCGTTGTAACGCAACTTGATCTTGTGAATCAGCTGGGCACCGGTTTGTATCGTCTCAATGTGTCCCCCGTTAATTTTACATTGGTCGATCAGTTCTTCGCGGAAGGTCGAACACGGGGTATTAAATTGCTCCCGGTATTGAATGTCCCTCTGGATTGGGACACTTCCAGCGCGAGCGCTATCTACACTGCGGCATTCAATGAAGGCCGGTCATTCGCAGCGCATTACGCCGGACAAGTCCCCGCGTATGAATTGGCGAACGAATTAGATGTTGCTACTCTTCTGATACTTAGCGACGGTGCTCTTCCAAGCAATTATGACGATGCCTTGTATGCAAAGGCGAGAGAAGAAATCCGGGGGCTACGTGACGGAGTGAAAGCCGGTGACCCGAGCGCTAAAACACTTGTTAATTTCGCTTGGTTGCACTACGGATTTATTCAGCGGCTTTTGGACGACGGCGTTACCTTCGACATCATCGGGATTAACTGGTATTCCAATATGGGGGATATTACCAATGTAAGGGGGAGCGGTTTTAATCTTGTTTCGTATATTAAAACGCATTTTGGAAAACCGCTGTGGTTTACGGAAGCTAATCGGAGGAATGGCAGTATGGGCGGGAACGAAACGGAGGAGGCAACCTATCTTTCGCAAACAGCACAGGCAATGGCAATGAACCCGGACGTGGACGCATTTATAGCCTATGAATTATTTGACGATCCGGATAACCCTACCGTAGAGGAGCAATATTATGGTCTTGTGACGGTAAAAAAGAGTGGCGGTAAATATGTTGTCGATACGTCAAAACCGGCCTATACTCAGTATCAGCAGGTGATAGCGAGCAATATCACGTCGCCGTCTAACCCTCTCCCCGATGTCATCGTCACCTCGGTCTCATATGCCAACGGCATCTTTACCAGCACGGTGAAAAACCAGGGTACCGCAGCGACCCCGGCAGGCACAGTCATCGGCGTAGGATACTCGGTGGATGGAGTTTGGAAAACCTGGGGCTCCGTAGACGGGCCCCTGGCCGCAGGAGCCTCCGTCACCATCGGCACGGGCGGCGCACCCTTTACCATTCCGGCGGGCACGCACACGATTAATGCTAATGTCGATGACATCAACCGCTTTGCGGAATCGGACGAAACCAATAATCCGCTTACCCAGTCGATTACTGTAGGCTCGCCGCCTGCTCTCCCCGATGTCATCGTCACCTCGGTCTCATATGCCAACGGCATCTTCACCAGCACGGTGAAAAACCAGGGCACCGCAGCGACCCCGGC
>JAQTMV010000262.1 GCA_028714175.1 Methylococcales bacterium | reverse complement strand
CAAATTGATACCACTCTTTATCCATGACGTTCAGGTATTCATCGGCGATGCATTCCGCCATATGTACTATACCGATCAGGTCGCAGACATCGGTTCCGACATTCCCGTCCGCCGAAGCGAAAACGGTGATGTCGTGGTGATACAGAATGGCTTTGCATACACGGCTATGGAGCATCCAGCTGCGCGCCAACATATTTCCCACTACGGTGTGGCTGGTGGAAAAAATATCATTTTCAACGTCGCAGATAAATTTGCCCAATTTGCATTGGGCCATCACGGTTTCCCGATAGTCTGGGAATTTCATCATAAGTACCGGAATACCGCAATCGTGAAACAAGGCCGTAATGTAAGCATCATCTTTGGATACGGAAGGGAACTTCGCCGCTATTTTTTCCGCAATGGTCGCCGTCAGACTCGATCGTTCCCAAAACTTATCGAAGCTTCGCGATCCTCCACCGATGTTTTGCCGCAAAGCGATATTTTGCACAAGGTTCAGCGTATTCTGCATTCCCAGCACGCTGATCGCCTGAAAGACGGATGTAACCTTGCTTCTCAAGCCGATCCAAGGCGAGTTGGCCAACTTGAGTAGCGGGCCTACAACGCCCGCATCCCGACTGATCAGGCGCGCAAGACTGTCAAAACTGGCAGATGGGCGCTGCGCCTCATGCATGATGGATGCCAGGAAGGCGGGACAAGGTGGGATGGTGATTCCCATCAATGCCTTCTCGGTGAGACTATTCGATAGTTCCGCGTGCATTTTCATTCGACCCTTCCGTGAACATTTTCAAGCGCTGTTCCCGGTTTTATTCCAACGCCTGGCTCTTTTGTGAATAGAGTCATTTCGACCTCCCACATTTTCGAGCAGCAACCGTACACTATTTTTATAGAAATAGACATATGCCGAAATATCTAGATACTCGGCATAGTGGCATTGAATGCCGGATGAAATGGATGCAAACGAATGGTAGGAATGTGCCAGGAACAGTCAGTCAGAGTAATGGGCAGAAGGTCTGCTACTCGGTCATAGCAGTCAAATTGCATACGAGGTATCAAAGACTGCTTTACGCAAACTTTCGGACACTCTCTTCGAAAATCAGGATTTAAGCGTGGTAAGCAAATGCACTAAACGGTGCATATCGGTATAGGGTTCGACACCGTTATGCGCGGTGGTCAGTTGGGCCAAATGCCCGGCCCGTTGGGAGGCATCAGCCAAGTGTTGGCTTGTTTGCGCATAGTGACCCGCCTGGCCTTTGTCGTAGCCCGGCAGATACTGGCGCAATTGTTGGTAAACTTCGTCGCGATGCATTGGCGCAAGCACATTCTGGAAATGCAGCAATAGCCACAGCTCAAAGCATGGTACAGAAGCAACGGCTTCAAATTTCACTGCCTGCTTCAGGTCGTTGCGTAACTTCCCGTCAAGCGCAGCCGCTTTGTCCAAAGCATTATGGTAGTTTAGATGGGCGTCTCGGTCGAAAACTGCATAGACTTGTTCGAAGGCACGAGGCTGTATGTCTTTTGCTTCATCACCATTCACAAATAGACTCTCGGCGTATTCCACTACCTGTAAAGGTGTAGTGCCGAATTGGCTATGTTGTACTTGTACGTTGGCAGTATGTAGGCGGTATTTGGAGCGTATCTCGGCCAGATAGAGCGGCTCTGTTTTACTGCCCTCAGTGACAATCAAAATACGGTTATAGCTTGCGCGCTTACCAGCCTTGCGGGCAAGTTGCGCGGCCTGACGATCTTTGGGCTGGTTATCTTTTCCCATGCACCCAGCCCATCAGCCTGCCGCCTGAATTGGCGGTACGGGTTCATCGAAAAATGGCACAGCGCCGTAACGGCCTGTCAAATACCCCTTTTCCCAAGCCTCGGTTTCGCGCGGGCTGAAATCAGAGAGCGGATACAGGTGCGTGGCTTGTTCCTGATTCTTCTCGGTGAACCAGATTTGGTCGCGCCGGAACAGGGTGCGGTCAAGCAATGAGGTGTCATGGGTGCTGAAAAGCAATTGTGCGTCCAGCGGATTAAGCTCTGGTGTGTGGAACATGCGCACGAGCCGACGTACCAGCAAAGGATGCAAGCTGCTGTCGAGCTCATCCACAATCAGCAAGCGACCATTCTTGAGCACATCCAGTACAGGTGCGATTAACGTGTACAAGCGCTGCGTTCCTTGTGACTCTTCATGCAATTCAAAAGTGGCTGAGCCGTGTTCGGTCTTATGGACAAATTGGGGCATGAGCATTTCCCTCTCTTCACGAGAGAATTTTGGCCCCTCTGGCCCAATCATGAACTGATGCTGGAAGCCTGGGCGTGACACGCTCAATATGTCACTGATGCTGATGTCTGCCGAGGCAAGAAATTCACGCACAGCCCGTTTCCCCACCTCAGTCTGAAGCAACTGGGTGGTCAAATCCGGTAACGACGATAAACCGGCGCCGAAATAAACAGGCTGTTCCACCAACCAGCGAAAAATCGGCCCTAGCCGTTCGCTGTTTAGCTGAGCCGCAGTAGAAAGAAACAACCCATTGGGGCGTGTTGCTGCCACCCAGAGCTCGCGCCTGCGAGGGGGGGCAGTCAGATACGTACTGAATTCATAGTCGTAGCTTTGCGATTTTTCATCATAACTGCGGCTGAACCACTGCTGCGGTTTCGAGCTACGGTATACCAACAGCCACTCGTCCACGATTCTTTCTGGTGTGAGGCTGAAACCATATTGATGCCTCACTCCGCCCAGCAAAAAGGTGATTTCAAACTTGGACGGTTGCTTGGTGTATTCAGTGTCTAAACGGAAGGGTTGAACATTGAACGTCTGCCCCGGCTGCATGATAGTTGCCGATTCAGCCACAACGGCACGCATATAAAATAGTGATTGAAGCAGCGTGGATTTGCCGCTCGCGTTCGGGCCATAGACCACGGCACTTCGCAATACGTTGGGCAAACTTGGAATGCCTGTCGAAGCCAAGTGAGTCTCGACCAGCTTTTTATCTTTGGAGGCAACAAAACTAACAATCACTTCATCACGAATTGAGCGGTAGTTCTGAACCCTAAATTCGAGCAGCATGGCAGATCCAATTAACAAAATAACGCTTTATTATGCTTATTATTTACGAAAAGTAAACTAATTTTTATATTTCCATATAATATCCAAAGGGAGCTTAGTTGTCGGGTAACTTTTCCAACTATGCGTTGTAGCTGCTATAAATGCGTAGCCAAATCGAAGCCAGAAGGTTGGATCGAACTTGCCTTACGAGGTGTTTTCGTCTGCTATACCCACACACCGGATATTTGATATGGGACAAGGAAATCCCCGCTTTGGCCGAGTGGCAGACCTGCTGCCTATTACTTCTGACTAACTGTCCCTGGCACATTCCTGCCATTCGCCAGCGTCCACTCACGCACAAACCAGCCATTGATCGTTCCGCATTACACTTCTGTTCAACCGACATGGCAAGCTATCAACACACATCACGCAGGCCCATAGCAAATTTCCCCTATCCGCCACAAGGGATAAACACTTAACCCATTATGGTTGAACTAGCCCTTGGTGCGTGCTAGTCTTCTCGCACTGAATTATGGCTCTCTCCGACTACATCCACACCTTTGGCCAGCACCTGCTCAAGCAGCACGGTGAACGAATCCACAAAATTGCGCTGGACGCCGGATTTACCTGCCCGAACCGGGACGGATCAAAGGGCATCGGCGGCTGCACGTTCTGCAATAACAGTTCGTTCAACCCCGGCGTACGGCAATCCGGCTCTCTCGAAGTGCAATTCGACAGCGGGCGGCGCGCCATCACGAAACGGACGCGGGCGAAGAAGTACCTTGCCTATTTCCAGGCCTACACCAACACTTATGCGGAGGTGGCAGAGCTGGACGCCCTGTATCGCCAAGCCATGACCAAGCATGACATCGTCGGCCTTTCCGTCGGCACGCGTCCGGATTGCGTGTCCGGCAAAGTGCTCGACCTGCTCGCCGGATACCGCGCCGAAGGCCGCATCGTATGGCTGGAACTCGGCCTGCAATCGGCTTTCGACGAGACCTTGCGCCGCGTCAACCGCGGCCACAACCTTGATGAATACCGCGAAGTGGCCATCGAGGCGCGGCGGCGCGGTATTCCGTTATGCACCCACCTGATCCTCGGCCTCCCGGGGGAAGACGAATCCCATTACCACGCCA
>JAQTMV010000261.1 GCA_028714175.1 Methylococcales bacterium | reverse complement strand
GTGGGAGCAAGAAAACATCCCCTATACGGTTCGGAAGAAACGCCAAGTTTTTTTCGACAATATTGGAAGCCAAAAAGCGGGGATAACGTAGCTTGGGCGTAAGGACAGATTTCGACAGCCTAGCGCCAGCCCCGGCGATATCCGGAATAGTCCCGGACGTCGCGCTGATTTCGGCAGCGGACAATTCTATTTTGCGTTTCTCTTCCGCAGCAATGTTAATAACGGTATCGGACTGTGCATCAGTGTTGTGTATCGCGGTCGAACGCTCCATCATTGGGAAATTTTTTGGGGCGTCCATCTACCGGTGCATTAAAATCGCAAACCTTATTGAGTAAACGATGACATAGCCTTGCATTGTAGTGTCGAAAGCGCTAATCTCGATTGGATGGGAATAAGTGGATTGCGCCCGCCACCTCTGCTGCACCACAGGATATGCAGTTCATTCGACAGGACTCTCCTGAGCGTGGATCAAGGGCTCTTGACGGACGAATGGACTTACTTTTTTAGAAACCTTCCTGAGCGAATTCGAAGGGTCTCTGTTTGAAAAGACTGAATTTGTGTCTACCCACTATATTCATATAGAACCATAATATCAGATAAATAATTACTTACCTACTTTTTGTCCTTATTTAGTGTATGATATACATCAAATTAACATCAATATGGAGTAATCTATGAGCACGCGCCTGAACATAACTATTTCTGACGATTTGAATAACGAGATTGACAAAGCGGCTGCGGAATCTGAAACGAATAAAAGCGAGATTTTTCGTAAAGCCTTAACGCTTTATCTCGCTATGTATGAAGGCCGTAAAAAAGGCCGCAAGGTCGGTCTTGTTGATCCGGAAACGCAAAAGCTGGAAACTGAAATCATTGGCCTATGAGTTCTATTGACCTCAATTCACCGCCGCCGGGGCACGAATTCAACGTCTCGGTTGAACGCGTAGAAACCGATGGTGAACGCTACGTTCGCTTGTTTAAGGATGTTGTGCTATTTGTCATGGCACTGGTCTTTGTATCGCTGATCGTGTGGCTGTGTTTTCATACGCTGGATTCGGCCGATTCGTCGCCCGATGCAAAAAGGTGGGCGCAGTCAGTGCTTTCCGCTGCCGCGGGCGGACTGATTGGGTATCTGATTAAAAAATAGCAGGGTAACAAGCGTGGCTAAAAATAAATTTTCTTATAGTCGATTATAGAGACAAAGACGCCATTGCCAAAACAGATTATTGATCATGTATCCGACCAGGCAACGTGGGATGACATCATGTATGAGCTTTATGTCAAACAGAAAATTGAAAACGGACTGAAAGCTATTGATAAAGGCCGTTTTCTATCGAGTGAAGACGCCAAAAGACGGCTTTTGGGCAATGAAAGGTTAATTGGACAAGAACTGGCATTAGAGGATTTAGAAGCAATCCAGGTTTATATCGCCAAAGATTCTAAATTTTACGCCCGGCAATTTATTGAACGCATTTTTGATGCTGCTAAAAAACCGGAAACTTTTCCCGAAATAGGCCGAAGAGTGCCGGAAGCCGAAGAAAGGATCGATGTCAGGGAATTGATATTTCAAGGCTACCATATTATCTATTTTATCCAGCCGGAGAGTATCTCTATCATCGCTGTAATTCACGGACGTCAGGATTTAGCGGGGATGGGAGATAAGCCTTGGCTGGTCGATTAATGCTGGATAAACCAGGCACCGGGCAAGCACTCAGCACTCAAACACATGTCGGGCCGTTATCTGACATATCGGCATTCGATGAAGGAACGGTGGCGGGTAAATCGATCGTTGTTCTCATACTCAACCATCGAAACGTCGGGCATAAACAACATGCCTGCCTACAGGGTTGGCCTATCCGGCTGCTTTATTTGTTTTTAGTTAGTCGTAGCCTCGATGCAGTGAAACGGAATCGAGGATTTATAGGCTCCGATTATCCTCGATTCCACTGCGTTACATCGAGGCTACTTGCTGGAAACTGAAATCATTGGGCTTTGAGTCCAATAGACCTAAATTCACCACCGCCAGGGCGCGAATTTAGCGTCTCGGTTGAACGCGTAGAAACCGATGGTGAACGCTATGTTCGCTTGTTCAAGGATGTTGTGCTGTTTGTAATGGCACTGGTTTTTTGTATCGCTGATTGTGTGGCTGTGTTTCCATACCCTTGACTCGTCCGATTCATCGTCAGATGCAAAGCGGTGGACGCCGTCAATGCTTTCCGCTGCCGCGGGCGGACTGATTGGGTATCAGATTAAAAATAGCCTGCTAATAAGCGTGGCGAATATATCAGCTTCACTAAACCAGAGCATCGGGTAATTACTATCGCCGGGCGGCAACGTCCAAATGCTCGGCAACTGTTGAAATACAGGATGTTCTTAATGCAGCAAACGCAGGAACAGGTTGTCGGCCTGCGTCACTTAAGGCGCCTGTTTTTGGTGCTCTGCCTCCTGTGTTGATGCAGCCGAGTTAAGATGTTCCAGCAGCAGCGCAAAGGCGTCGATGGGAAGAGATGGGCCGATTCCACGGTTCGGATTGCCGCGCGCTATATTTCGACGTTGTCCGTTTGCAAAGAACAACCGCCGCAGGAAAGTCACAACTATGATAAAGTAAGCGCAGCTGGAAATTTAGGCGTGGCAGTATTGCATAGCTGAAATTCTCCAATTGTAGATCATACAACAGTTTTATCATTACCCAACTTTCCTGTATTCAATGAAGGAACGGCAGAGGGTAAACCGATTATCATCCCCATATTCAACAATCGAAATGTCGGAAATAAATAGTCCAACTTACAAGGCTATCGTATGTCGTGTTATAATTAAATTATTGTTTCTTCGAGAAGAAAAACATCATGGCTACGATTACTTTCGATACTTTAAAATTTGCCAACAAACTCAAATCCGCCGGTGTGTTGCCGGAACAAGCCGAGGCAGAAGCGGAAGCATTGTCCGAAGTCTTTGAAATCAATCTGAAGGAACTCTCTACTCAGCAGGACTTGAAACTTCTGGAAGCCAGTTTGAAACGCGACATCGCGGAAGCCAAAGCAGAATTAATACGCTGGGTGGTCGCTGTGGGAGTGCTGCAAATAACGCTTATCTCCGCTTTAATTATTAAGCTGTTGCCTGGCTAAATGAGATAGTAAGTTCCGTCATTAAGTTCGGTAGCTAGGCAGCGGGATAGTTATTAAGCTGTTGCCTGGCTAAATGAGATAGTAAGTTCCGTCATTAAGTTCGGTAGCTAGGCAGCGGGATAGCATGTCGCTTTCTTTTTAAGTGGATCGTAAGCAAATTGCACCAGAGAGCAGGACGAGATATGTTACCCCGTCCGCATGGTTCAGAGATAGGGACAGCGTCAAAACGTTTGGGACGGGTTGCAAATCCCGTCCTGCATGGGGCGTCGGATAACAGTTTCTATCGATACCCGTCATTCCGGCATTCGATGAGGAAACGGCAACTGGCAAACCGATTGTTGCTCCCTTATTCAACCATCGAAATATAGGGCATAAACAGCATGCCCTACCTTGGCTAACATAAAGATCAGCGGCGGAGCGTTAACGAAGTCCGCTGGAGTGTTGAGTTAGGCTGGTGGAACTCTTGGCAATTTCAATCAAAGCACGCAACGCTTCATTAACGGCTTCGGCACTCGGAAATGCCGCTAGAACGTCAGGTTCCAAACGAACCACATCGCCAAATTTTTTACGCCCAGGTCCAAATTTTCTTACCTGCAAACTGTGCAAATCATATTCCGGCCGGAGTTCATCTTCTATATCAGTCTTGTTCATATGCTGCCCGCTCAGATCGTGTTGCTTCTCTTGCGCTAATTAACCGAAAGGTATTGTTACTCTACATATATGAAACGAATAACAATCTACCTTGAGTTGATTCGCCTATGAGAATATAACGGTGTTCGTCATAGGAATGGTCGGGATCATAAAAATCCACATACAGAGGGTCATTGAAAACCGTTTTGGCTTTTTCAAAAGAGGCCCCATGAGATAGATTGGCTGATGCCTTGTTTTTGTCCCATTAATTTTCCATAGCTCGATTATATGCAACATACACTGAAAAACCTATAGCCAGTCTCTTCCAATATGAAATGAGCCTGAAGGAGGTGGTTCTTTCTAACATGAAATGAGCCTGAAATAAGCCGAGATTCTGTTCATGATGGGAGGATGAAAACTCTCATGAACGACACACAACTTGA
>JAQTMV010000260.1 GCA_028714175.1 Methylococcales bacterium | reverse complement strand
GTGCGCAAGAGGGACTGACAACTATTATGGCACTGCAAAAGACGTCTATTTATAAATTAAATTAAATCAATTAGTTATAATTTGCCAATAGGGGAAATTCGTGAAAATGTGCTAAATATGGGTTAGGTCAAGCGCGAATTGTACGGACTCAAGTGTCCGCTTATTGGCGTTCTCTATGGCCGCTTTGGGTCGCTATGTTAAGCTTAACATAGCGACCCACAAGAACCACTCGGCCAAAATTTCCGAACGGCAACTTACCAACGGACAGCGGTCAGTCGATTTCAGCAAAGCTAATTGCTCTTTCGGCCCAATGCAATCCGTCGCGTATTGTAAAATGGACTGTATATCTAATAATATTGAAAAATATGCAGTAAAAAAACATGCTAAGAATTACAACCACCGTTGCCTGTACAATGCTTTTCATAGAGTGAGCGCCTTTAAACTTCCCTTGGTTCACTTATTTTTTAACTTCGCCGCCAATGCAGCCGTGCGATCCTGGCTAATTTTTTGCGCATAGGGGCGACTTTCTATCATTTTGATATATGCCTCGATTCCAGGAATATAATCGACAACCAAATTCTGACCGTAAATTTTCTGGGTGGCAAAGGACACCATTTGCAGATGCGGCCAGGCGATAACATCAGCTGCGGTAAACCTATCCCCCAGCGCATAAGGCGACAGCTTCATCAGTCTGGCCAGACCTGTCAGCCCCGTGGTTATTTTCGCCCTAACTTCGTCTTTGATTTCCTGCGACACGGTTCGGCCAAAAAACGCTTCTGCATATAAGCGGCGAGCAATCAGTTCGACATTCAATTCCAGATGTTGAATGAATTCCCGGCATTTGGCACGTTCGAAAGCCTTCGCAGGATAGAGCGGATTGGCGGGAAAGGCATCTTCCAGATATTCCAGTATTGCCTGTGATTCCGACAAATAACCATCGTCGCTTTTGATGAATGGGATTTTGCCCAGAGGGGAGAGCTTCAGCATCGCATCAGCTTGACTGGGCGCAACCAGTTCTTCAAGGAAAGCAATCTCTTTTTCCATCAAGGCCAGTTTGATTTTGTTGTAATAGTTGCTGATCGCACTACCGTAAAGCGTAACCATTGAATAATCTCCAGAAAAGTGAAATAAAAGACTGCTCTTAACAGATCAGTCTGTAGGGTTGTAACTATATTTTTCTTTGTAGACATAATCTCCAAGAAGTGATCTTGCCCCGATTTCGTATGCACGTTGCTTAGCAACTTTTTTAAGTTTAAAAGCTTCAGGGAACCTATAGTCCACGTTCAAATGAAGCCGTTTTCGATTGTAATACACTTCGATAAAGTCGAAGATTTGTTGTTTGGTCACCGAGCGGCTCGCCCCTCCCCCAGAAAAGCAAATTAGCCACATGTGGAAAAGATAAATATAAGCCGCTATACAATTAACCGCTCACGCCTTGTACCGTATATGTTTTGCCTGGTACTTCTAAATCAATGCCTATTCCAGTAACAAAACGGTTCACACAATTGACGATTGCACACAGGCCAACCGAATCAAGAAGAGCCTGTTCGTCCCAGCCGGCATCGAATATTCTCTGCGCATCGGTTTGAGTAACTTGATCAGGTGTAAGGGTTAATTTTTTGATGTAATGGAGAAGCGGCTTTAATTTCTCATCGACGTTGGCACCGCTAATATCGGTCTGTAATTGATCGAAGACGACTTCATCAATGCCCAGTTCTTTTGCTTTTTCTTTATGTGCTTTATAGAAAAATTCGCAATGGTTCAATCCCGATATATAAGTAATAATCAGCTCACGCATTTCTTTGCTGAGGGGAGAAAAATCGCTCTTGATGTCTTCGAGCAGTTTGAACAGCAAAATTCCACGGCGAGGATATTTCGCCAGCATACCGCCGAAGCTGTTAAGGTTAGGGCTTGAGGGTAGGTATGACATGTTATCTCCTGATAAGGGATTCAATTTCCACGAAAATTAGTTTTGAAGCAAATCCCGATGCGGAATTTACCCATTTGTGTTCTGCTTTTTCACTATGGCTTTTTGGCATTCCCAGTTTCTGTTCAGCCTCGTACATTTACAACAAGTCCGGTAGCGACTAAGGCAAAAAGACCCGGGGTAACAAACGCCATTGTGTAATTCCCTGCCAAACTATGTAGATAGCTGGCACCATAAGACGCGAATGCCGCTCCCACTTGATGGCCGAAGCAAATCCATCCGAATACGACACCAACATTTTGTTTGCCAAACAAATCCGCTGTCAAGGCTGAGGTTGCCGGGACAGTTGACAACCAGTTCAACCCATAAACCGCAGAAAACGCCATGAGTTGCCCGGTCGATTCGACATAAGGCAGGAGCATTAATGACATACCCCGAAGTGTGTAATAACTCGCCAGTGGCCAGCGTTTGCCAAAGCGGTCACATAGCCAACCGGATAAAATGGTTCCTATGATATCGGTAGCGCCCATTAATCCCAAGGAGACCGCCATGGTCATTTCCGTGAAACCATGTTCTATGCCGTGGGGAATCAAGTGCGTTTGAAACAGGCCCGAGGTTGTAAAACCGCAAATACCAAAACTGAATGCCAGTAACCAGAATTGAGGATTAGCCATTGCCAAACGCATCGGATTCGGATCAGGGCGAACCGGTGGAGCATCTGACCCATTGGCGCCGTAGGGTCGCATTCCCTTCAAGCCAGGATCATCAACCAAAAATCTAATGACGAGAGGTAAGATGATCAACCCTAACAATAAAACAATAAACAACGTGGCAGCCCGCCAACCCTCGTGAATATTCAGGTTCATTAAAACCGGTGTGAAAATTAACTGGCCGGACGAAAATGCTGCGCCTAAGACGCCTAAAGCCAGTCCGCGTCGTTTCTTAAACCAGCGATTAACAATGGCGGAACCCATCACAATTGAAGTTCCGCCTGAACCTGCACCGACGATGAGCCCCCAAAGCAGATACAGTTGCCAAGGCTCTTGCATGAAAAGGCTTCCGCCTGCTCCCAGAACTACCAGAGAAATCATTAATAGGGTGATAGTTTTTGCTCCATACAGATCCATCAATCTGCCTAAAAAAAGGACCTGCCAACCCAAACAAAAGCAGGTTTATTGAAACAGCGCCGGTTATGGTTTCTCGACTCCAGTGAAACTCATGCGCCAGCGATAAGAGAATGATCCCTGGAACAGAACGAACTGCTGCTGCAATGAATAAACAGAGAAAGGTAACGCCGAGAACAATCCAGGCATAATGCATCCTGGCGGGTTTAATCATGGTTTTTCTTCGAGTTCATCAAGTAATTCAATCAATCGCGTTACACCTTGCAGTAGTATTCCACCAACCCCTAAGGCAAACCAAACACCAATCACAAAACCCCAGTGGATAGGGGCAGCGAAAAATTCCTCTCTAAACCAGAAGGTATGTCCCCACTCATTGAAGCCAACACTGACCAGAATCATAAAAGGCCCGAATACAGCCAGGGTCAAGGGCAGCGAAATCCCTTTTGCATAAAGTGGTAGACGTGTTCTAGCGTATAACCATGCACTACCGCCCAAGATTACATACATCGGAAAGTTAAAATAAAACTCGATGATATGGTTTGCTGTGAACGGGGTGTCACGGATGGCGACCTGGTGCCAGGAAATATCTTGTTCCGCAAAATAACTGCCCGCCCAATACACTGCAAAGGTGTAGATGCTAATCCACATGGTCAAGGTAAAATAACGGCGGATTTCTTCCTTGGGTTCGAGCTTATCCAGGTTCTTGTCCCTGGAAAACCATAAATATCCCCACGATATACTCGCAAAGAGCGTGACGAATGTGACGTTAAAGTTGAACAGCCGCATCCAATAAGTTTCAAAAGCGGGTTCAGTTGAGTCCAACCCTGTGGAAACGCCGAATGCCCCCTGATAAATGCGGAACCCCATCTCCCTGAATCCTGGTTCAGATTGGGAGAATGGAGCATGTCAGCTATGGCGACTTGCCCCTCAATCTGGTGGTTCTGTTTTGATTGATGAGGGAGCTAATCTTAATCCTGTTCATGAGTAATGGATAAGGTGTGTACTGAATCGATGGGGTCACCCAATAGCCTGCCGGTGTCAATAGGCCAAACAAAATCCTCAAGCAACTTTTGACCTTTTTTGTACGGTTCCATTTTCCATATCTACACATCCTGTTATTGAACCTGTGGACTTCGTGGGCGCGAGGTCCGA
>JAQTMV010000259.1 GCA_028714175.1 Methylococcales bacterium | reverse complement strand
ACCTGAAGACAGAGACCGCAGACATAAAAGAAGTTGGAAAGGAAAAACAAGAAAACACAATAAGGGTATATTGCACGATGTATCCTAATGTGTTCACCTTTCAGATAAGAACCTACAAACCAACTAAGCAAGGAGGGATTAATAAACAGATGGTTGCAAGTGTGAGTTTATCTGTTGAAGACCTGAAAGAAATCCTTGCTTATGCGGAGGCAGAGAAAAATGCCTAAGAGAAAAGACGGGATAACTATTTATCCCGAGAAAGCCCTAAGAACTAAATTAGAGAAGGAGGCAGAAAAGCAAAAGAGAAGCTTGAACAATTTTATTTTATTTATTCTTTCTTCTCACTTTTCACTTAAAAGATAATGGTAGAAAGAACTAAATGTAAGTTTTGTAAAAGATATTATTTGCCTTATCAAGAGAATGAACATTACAAAGAAGATACGGAAACTCACAGAAAATTAAAGAAACTTAACGAGATGACTACTGAAGATATGATGAAAGCGATTAATAGGGGTGAATTGTAAAAATGGCTAAAAGCAAATATCCACATTTTAATCCAGATGAACATAAGATTAATGTTAAGATAGCGAAAGTCAGAGTTTCAAGCCATTCAAAGCATAACATTAATTATCACATAGTCTTTATTCCAAAATACAGAAAGGCAATTCTTACAGGAGATAAACTTAAAGAAATCTTAATGACAATTATTACAGGTCAGTGTGAAGATTTGCAGTGCAATCTTTTAGCTTTGGAAATTATGCCAGACCACGTTCATATCTTTGTAGGAGCAAAACCAACAGCTACACCTTTTAGAATTGTCAATCAGTTAAAGGGAAACACATCAAGACAATTAAGAAGAATATTTGACGATTTAAAATTCTTGGGTTTTAAAAATCATTATGGAAATGGTTTTGATAGTCTATGGGCTGATGGTTATTATTGCGGAAGTGCAGGACACGTAAGCCAAGAAAGTGTTAAGAGATATATTCAGGAACAAGAAGGAAAGAAAGTTTTTGAATACGATATTTATGAATGTCCTGAAGAACTGAAGGGTCAATTAAAATTAGGAGATTTTTTCGGATGAACATTCAAACAACTAAACTTAGGAAGCGGTCGGCATTCCTCCCAAGCATAAATGCGTTGGGTATCCTGCCGACATTTATATGACTACAATAAATTGTGACAACTGCGATAAATTAGTAAATGAAGAAGAACTAATAGAAATTAGAAAAGGATTAAATGTTTGCAATTCCTGTGCTGATGAATATTATGCATTAGAAATTGCAAGAAAACATCCAAATCAGAGTAAATTATAAAATGGCAATAGAAAATATAAAAACAAAAACAAGCAAGAAATTAGAAGAACAAATTATGAATGCAAAATTACAACAGGATATTTTAATTGTTTATGAAAGAACAATTGAATTAACAAGGCATAATCAGGATATTGAATTATTTCTTAGTTTAATTAATAAGACTTATTCGGTTTATTCAAATAAAGTTAATCATAAATATAACAACATATTAAACAAAATTAAAAAGGGATTAAGAGAATTATGAAACAGATAAATAAGGAAAAAGTATGGAAATACTTTTGGGAACAAAAGATAGAAGAACTATCAAACATTGCTCTAATATTATTTATTATTCTATCTCTTGCAGGATTATTAGTTCAAATAGGTTGGCAATGTAAAGAACATGGAATTGGAGAAATGAAAGATTGTGGTGGTTTATTTACTGGAAGTAAATGCCCAGCAACGGCATGTAATGTTCCTTATGAACCAAGTCTTCCTTATTGGATGTTATATACTGGAATTATTACAACATCTTGGTGGATATTATATGGAATTTGGTGCTTGATAAAGTCAAATTGGGAAGAAGCAAAGAAGAGAGTAAAACAAGAAATGTGCAAACACTCTTTTGATAGATATGGATGTTGTAAATTATGTTCGATAGATAAAGATGACATTTAAGAATAATAAAGGAGGAACTAAACAAAAATGACAGAACCAACAAACTGGCTTGATGAAGAGATAAAAAACACACAGACTGAATTTACAGGAGAAAAACTGCCAACATTGAAATTAGAAGTCGGAAAAATAACAACTTTTACTGTTGATTTTTCAATACCTTTTAATAAGTGGACAGGTGAAAGTGGAAAGAAGAAAGTTACAAAAGCAATTATTCCTGTAACTCAAAAAGGCGAAAAGAAGAACCTTTGGTTGAATGTGCAGAACCCTCTTTATTCAGAGATTTGCAAAAGAGGAAAGGCTGGACAAAAAGAGTTCAAGGTTTCAACAACAGGAACTCAATCTGACACAAGATATACAATTGTGGAGGAAGCATAAATAAATTACTTCGCCCCTTTTATTTAGAGGGGCTTCATACTCCCCTTATACAACGACGAGAGGATGGGGAGATAACTAATAAAGTCCTCTCGTCATACTCACAATAAAGTAAAATGACAAAACAAACATCTAAAAAAGACGAGAGAAAAGAACTTAGAAATGAGAAGATAATCTATAATGGACTTATTAAGTGTTTATTATCTACTTCAATTTTATTAGGTATTTTCTTTATCACAGGATTTAATGTTTGGAAGAATATGTTTTTAGCTTTATTATTTTTATTAGCATTTAAAATATTAGATATACAAATAAAATGAAAACCGAAACAGAAATAAAATTAGAGAAAGAGATTGGGAGAATTTTATTTAAGACACCTAATTTTGATTTGGGCTTTTTAGGTGTGGCTTTAATATGTTTAGCAGGAGGCATAACATTTTTATGGTTAATATTTAAATGAAAACCGAAACAGAAATAAAATTAGAGAGAGAGATTGAAGAAAGAATGAGAAGTTATGAAGATGTAGAATTTTTGCTAATTTTTGCTTTAGCAATTAGTATAAATCTAATTTGGTGGTTGTTATAAAATGAAAACCGAAACAGAAATCAAATTAGAGAGAGAAATTGAAGAACCAGAAGACTTTGATATGGGAGATGAGTTTCAGATGCAGATTTATGATTATGGATATTCAAAAGGCAGACGAAAAACTAAAAAAGCAGTTGAAAAGATGATTAAGAATTTGTGGAAAGGACAAAGAAGTCATAAGAAACATTATTTGATTGATATTCAAGGGCATAAAGTTTGTTTAAAATGTTATAACGAGAAGTTTAGAGACGATTTGTTAAGGAGGTTAAAGGATTTATAATGGCAAAATACGGAGTAAAGTTAATGGCAATAGACCAAATGGATTATGATGACTTGAATGAAATATGTCAAGCAATTAAGAAGTTAGGTTATAAAATAACTTTAATTGATAATGGGAATGTTGTTTGCGAAAAGGAGGGCTTGAAAAAGATTTAAGATGACAAAACAAACAAGAAAAGAACTTGAAGAAAATAGAACTGAATGGATAATATTTATTGTAATTTGTGGAATGATAATTGGTTCTACATTTACTATGGTTTTAGTTGCACTTATAGGTTCTGATAAGTTTTTTAGTGATGCAAAAGATTTACAGCAAGAAAACACTCAACTAAGAGAAGAATGCGAGTTAACAGATATTACTGCAAATAAGAATGTAACTCTAAAAGGTTATGAAACACAAACAAGCGATAGATTAGGGATTGTAAGGGAGATATTTAAACCTTGGAATGTAATTGCAATATTAACAACAATTTTAATATTATTAAAATGGGGATAATAAAATGACAAAACAAACATCTAAAAACGAGAGAAAAGAACTTGAAAGAGAAAGAGATTATTATTATAAACTATCTATATGTCTTTTTTTCATATCTTTTATAATCTTAATTATTGCTCTTCTGAATGGTTCTAGTATTTTGAAGTTAATGTTAGAAGACACTCAACTAAAAGAACAATGTGGAATATTGAACATAACTGCAAATAAAGATGTAACTTTAATAAGTTACGAAACACAAACAAGTGATAGATATATATGCAATTTTACAATGCAACAGGGAGAGAGTTATACTTCAAGGGATTTAAAAGAGAATTGCAAGGAGATGGGAAGATGAGGAAACAAGACAAGATAGATGATTTAACATGGAAGTATTTTAAGAAGCAAAAGATAAAAGAATTGGGGGGAATTTTACTATTTATAATTGGATTTGGGTTCTTATTTCTTCTACTTCCATATTGGTTAGGACATATAGGGGAATGCACAACACAAGTTAATATATCAAATT
>JAQTMV010000258.1 GCA_028714175.1 Methylococcales bacterium | reverse complement strand
TGGAAGATTGGCCGGAAAAACGTCGATGACGGCGTAATCATGATCGTAGCCAAAGACGACCGGAAACTGCGTTTGGAAGTCGGCTACGGCCTGGAAGGCGCTATTCCGGACGCGATTGCCAAACGGGTGATTGCCGAGACCATCATGCCGCATTTCAAAAACGGTGACTTTGCGGGCGGCATTGATGCCGGGGTTACGCAGCTAATTCGCCTGATCGAAGGCGAGTCTTTGCCGGCGCCAGTTAAAGAGCCGGGCATTCAACTGGACAATCAGGCTTTTATGTTCATCCTGTTTGGCGGTTTGATCGCAGGTTTTGTGTTGTCTGCAATGCTGGGAAGGGTAATGGGCGGAATGCTCGCAGGTTTGGGCAGCGGCACGGTGGTCGCGCTGTTGTTTGGATTAGGTTTCGCAGCAGTCATGATCGGACTGATGGTTTTTTTCATCGTCGGCGTGCGTCACCTTGGCGGTAGTGGCTGGTCCAGCGGCGGCGGGTTTGGAGGAAGCGGAGGCTCATGGGGCGGCGGCGGTGGCCGTTTTGGCGGGGGAGGCGCATCAGGATCATGGTGAACATAAAGCGCTGGTTCATTCATGCCTTCATGCCGCCGTGGCGGTGGCGTGTGGCGTTTCCTGCAGCAGTGCTTAACGACATTGAAAAGGCGGTAAAACAGTCCGAGGGTCAGCACCGCGGAGAACTTAGGTTTGCGGTTGAAAACGCACTTGCGCCCACTTGGGTGTGGCGCGGTATGTCAGCGCGCCAGCGTGCAACCGAAGTGTTTTCAAATCTGCAGGTATGGGATACCGAAGAAAACAGCGGCGTGTTAATTTATCTGTTGCTGGCTGACCGGGAAGTCCATATCATTGCAGACCGTGGTATTGCCAGGCGTGTGCCACAGGCTGAATGGGATATGATAGCGCAGGCCATGCAGAAAAAGTTTCGGCAGGGTGATTTCCGGCGCGGGTCACTGGAAGGTATCGAACGTATTACGATGATTCTGGCTACCCATTTCCCGTCCGGCGCGAACAATCCCAACGAACTTTCTAACAAGCCAGTCATTGTTAAGTAATGAAAACATGTCTATTTTGGTAGTGTTGGATTTTAATATTGATGTGGTCTGGGAAAATATGTGATGATGCTGCAAGGCCAAGATTTGTTTAACTTAGTGCATTAATATTTTTGGATAAGTCCGAACCGGTATTAGGTTTCTGCCTGGCGCGGGTTTGAATCATTCGTTATTTTGAGTTTTAGAGGGCTTTATGAAGGCTAAACAATATACAGTAATTGGTTTATTTGCAATATTACTCGGCTTCATGCCGGTTATAGAAGCAATTGCAGGTGAATTGTTGCTCCCGCAGCAAATTATAAAAAGTGTTTCGACACAGTTACAGGAAAGACTGAAGGATAAATCGTTTACCCAGAATTTTGCACAGGTTACACAGTACGTTAATGGAGTTATTAGTTTGCATACGGATTTCAGTAAAATCGCACCGTTAGTTCTGGGGAAACACTGGAAAACAGCAACAGCTGCAGAACAGGAGCGTTTTACCCATGAGTTTCAGACACTGATTGTAAGAACTTATTCCCGGGCGTTTGTGGAATATAACGACTGGAAAATACGCTTCATGCCTCTTGAAATGCCAAATGAAGCCACAAAAGTCATCGTAAAAACAGAGGTTCTGCAACCCGGCCAAAATCCGGTTGATGTAAATTACCGAATGTTCCTGACTAAAGGCGAATGGAAAGTTTACGATATTATGATTGATGGCGTGAGTCTGGTGACTAATTACCGATCAACCTTTAACAACGAAATTCAAAACAAGGGTTCATTAAGCGCCGTTATAGATGATCTGGCTAAACGTAATGCTGAAAAGCTTGCGCCAAAAAAATCCTGAAGACAGAATTAGTAATTCAAAGATACCCATTCGACTAAACCCGCACTAACCTTTTTAAGAACTATAACAAAGCCGGACAGCACCCTGTTATCCGGCACAGTATCTGTTGAACTTGCCGATATTTTTGTAACGCAAATTGATCTGAGCAAAATGGGACAGAACTTTTCTGCATCCCTGTATTCTTGGGCATGAGTTGCTACATTTTCCAGAAATCAAAATCCCATTATTTATCTATTTATAAGATATAGAAATCTAATTATATCGTTTTATTAAAAATAAAAATTGCATTAAGCTATTTTCCAAGAGCAAAAGAACCGTTACAAGCGTTTAAGTGTGCTTGCAATGTGAGTTTGAAACTGAAAAAAGTTGTAATGAAGATTTAATTGCCCATAACTTTTTATAATGGACTATTTAAGTTCCCCTCCTGAACACAGGGATGTTTTTATCGCGGGCTATATAAGCCCGCTTTTTTTCGTTAGTGGGAGTTGGCAAATCACAGATCATCGGTGTTCAGCAAATCTGCAACTTATGTTATTGGAAGTATAGTGAATTGGAGGAAAATTTATGCCGTTACAAAACTTAGTGGAATATTTTAATGACCGGCTCGGGCGCGAACATCGTTCCAGTTTTTCGGCCCTTTATTCTGGAAAAAGGTAAAGTAAGCGGTCTTTTCGGCCCGATACGGATCGACAGTGCTTTTGCGCCGCTACGACAGGCGTTGCAGCCTACTGTGATTGCAGGTCATACGGCGCAGATTACCGTTGTTCCCAATAAAATCCAGCATTTGTATGCAAACGAAATTGAAATGCTGCTGGCTAATAATTGGGTAACAGGAGCTGATTTTGAATCCATCATTAATTTTGACCGTTTGTCCCGTACACCTGCTGAATTACCTTACTTTATCGCATTTGCAAGGGGTGCTGTTTTTGGAGGTTGATCCGCGGCATATACTGGGCATTAAACACGATCATGCGTCTATTTTTTTGTGATAAAATTTTCTGGAATTTAAAAATTCGCCGAATTTTTAAAATTTTGAGTTCGTTTTCTAAAAATCAGCGGTCAGTTTTGGATTTTTTCTTAGTCTCTGATACTGTTTAACCATGAACTATAACAGATTTATTGTTGAAGTGACTTCAGTCGCCCCCACAAGGGTTAATGCGATTACCAAGAATAAATATACCTCTGTAGGAGCGGCTGCTGCTTGGCGCCGGTCTTTTGTTCGGCGCATTCAAAGTAAGCGCTTATTTTTACCGCGTAGACAAGCTAAGCAGCTTGATTTAAAGACTGAATTTTTTCAGTTAAATTCCAAGGCGGAAATTGATCTAATGCCTGGGGATCATAGTGCCGGCCTGATTTTAAAGGCTTTAGTATGTGTGATTTAATTGACGGTTACGAGGTCGTCGGGGATGAGCAGCAACGCCAGGAAGTTCATTGTCCCTGTCAGCAGAAGGCTGTACAGGAATACAAGGAAAGCAGCTTTCTTGAAATTGACCAATTTTGGCGCCTCCACCTCGCGGTACACTTGGGCCAGCGTCTCTTCGCCGATCATCGCCAGAATCGAATGCCCGAAGGCAATGATCACACCGATGATGCCCACCAGGCTCAACCAGCTCGCCGGATCGCGCAACGGCTCGGCCAGTGCCGGAAATCGGCCGATAAAACCGAGCGGGTCTTCTTGTTCACCGGTCACCGGGTTGATCCTTGGCACCTCGCCGGTTTTGCCGATCTCCACCTTCTTGTGCAAGTCAGGAGCCGCAGAGGGAATGGGATTAACTGTCCCCTTGACGGCCAGCGTTACACCAGACCAGGTCAGCATGACCGCGCCCATAACCGTGATGGCTATCATGATCTTAAGCGCTTTGCCGCTCGACGTGGGGATGCCGAGCAAGTTCTGGCGGAGAAAATACAGGGTTATGACACAGCCGATGAGCACCGATCCCACACTCTTGACCACCTGCCGGATTCCCTTATCGATGGAGGCGTCGCCAAAGCTCGTCAAGGTATCCAGGGCGAGGCCAACAATGTATTGTCCTGCCGACACGCCACTGATCGGCCCGGTCAGGATGTAATCGAACAATCTTTTCCAATCTTCAAATAAATTTCTCTACATCACTAAGGCAGACCTTTTTCAACCTTTCGTCTGTATTTTGTCATCAGTCAAGAAGTGAACGAAAACTCACCTTACCGAACTGGATGTTTATTCTCAATAAGGAATAAACTCGACATTGCTGGCGTGGAACCTTCTGATTTTTTCGGCGAGAGGTTCTGTAACCACAACGTGGAGGGTTGTTCTAAGAAAGAAGATCTGCTGCCCGCTCCACATCTCTTCTTTCATTATCAATTCTCTTTTCTCTTCTTCAATGGATTTTCGTTTGCATAATGGACAAGTCGAAACGGGTGTTCCCCCTGTTGGGTAAT
>JAQTMV010000257.1 GCA_028714175.1 Methylococcales bacterium | reverse complement strand
CATCGCTCAGCACAAGAAGCCCTAAGCGCAACAGTAATGTTGGCGTTAAACACCTAAGGGTCTGCAGATGAAGCCGTAGTAATCGTAAAGTTCGGTGCCGATGAATTCATGGTGACATGGAGGAGGGAAAACATCGAATCAGCAACAGGACGTTGGAGGTGAAGGGCGGAACACATAAGCGGTCATAATCGCAGATTACTGATGAGCGGTTCGAGATCAGCCTAATAAGGAGCGATAATGTATTTGCGTCGTAAACAGTAAATGAATTGATCGTGCGGATTGTTGAAAGATCTCTACTTTTCTACAGGGGGTCGAAATCACGTTTCTGCTTTCTGGGATTTGTGTTTTATTGGGGGCGCAGCCGATTTGGGAAGACCGTGCTGAAACGGCGGACTGACGTCAAGAAATATCGGGCAGCCCTAGCCAATTTCAAGGCATGGTGCCAAGAAAATCGGGGCTTGCGTAAGCCGGTGTTATTTGCCAAACTGAACCAGAAGCTGAAGCTGAAGGGTGCTGGAATTATTACGGTATCCGAGGCAACTATGAAAGCCTGAATGACTACCTCCAGGACATTAAACATATTTTGTTTAAGTGGCTTAACCGGCGTAGTCAGAGACGCAGCTACAACTGGACGGGGTTTATTGCCCTGATTGATGACTTTAACTTGACCAAACCCCGCATTTGTCATGATTTCTAAGTGCTTATATGCCATGTGCGAAGCGAACAACGTTGAAAAGCTTAGGTAGCGGTAATTCCGCACGCCGGGATTTGTGAGGGGGCAGTCGGGCAACTGGCTGTCCTACCTCGTGGGCATCTCAGTAAATGACCGGTATCTGTGTAATCTTTGATTTGGACGGTACACTAGTAGACAGCGAGGGGCTTTGTAATCAAGCGTTTCTTGATCTGCTTCCACAACTGAGTGATACGGTTCAAAAGTTAGTATATTGTCCATGACCAACCAATCTTTTTCCAATCGCGATCTCTCTGTTTTATGGCATCCTTGTACGCAAATGAAGGATCACGAAACCTTCCCGATTATTCCGATAAAAAAAGGGCAGGGCGTTTGGCTGGAGGATTTTGACGGTAATCGCTATTTGGATGCGATCAGTTCGTGGTGGGTTAATCTGTTTGGTCATGCCAATTCTTATATCAATGCCGCTCTAAAAGATCAGCTCGATACTCTGGAGCATGTGATTTTTGCCGGATTTACCCACGAGTCCGCCGTCAAATTGGCTGAAAAACTGGTTGCAATCACTCCCGAAGGGCTTAACCGTTGTTTCTATGCCGATAATGGTTCTGCGGCGGTCGAAGTCGCGCTCAAGATGAGCTTTCACTATTGGCGTAATATCGGACAAACCCGGAAAACCAAATTTATAACGCTGGAAAACAGCTATCATGGAGAGACCTTGGGCGCGCTAGCGGTGGGTAATGTGGCGTTATACAAGGAAACTTACGCGCCGTTATTGATGGACGTGATTACCGTGCCTGGCCCGGATTGTTACGCTCGCGAGCCTGGCGAATCGTGGGCGGATTATTCCATACGCCGCTTCGCGCTGATGGAGCAGACGCTGCAGCAACACGCCGACAGAGTGTGCGCGGTCATTATCGAGCCTTTAGTGCAATGCGCCGGCAGTATGCGTATGTACAATTCGGCTTATTTAAAATTGCTGCGTGAAGCTTGCGATAAATATGACGTGCATTTCATCGCCGACGAAATTGCTGTCGGTTTTGGCAGAACGGGGACTTTATTTGCCTGTGAACAAGCCGCCATCAGCCCGGATTTTATCTGTTTGTCAAAAGGCTTGACGGGCGGCTATTTGCCGTTGTCGGCGGTCTTGACCACCAACCGGGTGTATCAGGCTTTTTATGATGATTATCAAAAGCTGACTGCGTTCCTGCATTCGCACAGTTATACCGGCAACGCCTTGGCGTGTAGAGCTGGACTTGCAACGATAGAAATTTTTCAGCAGCACAATATCATCGAGAAAAACAGGCAGCTGGCTGAAATCATGGCGAAAGCGGCAGCGCGTTTTAACGAGCATCCGCATGTTGCCGAGATCCGGCAGACAGGCATGATACTGGCGATTGAAATGGTCAAAAACAAACACACGCGCGAGCCTTATCCATGGCAAGAACGCCGTGGGCTTAAAGTCTATCAATACGCGCTGTCTAAAGGTGTATTATTACGTCCGCTGGGCAACGTCATTTATTTTATGCCTCCTTACATTATTAACGAGGACGAACTATTGTTAATGGTTGAGGTAGCTTGGGAAGGTATAGAGTGGGCGGTTAAGGATTAAGGGCTGGAGTAAACGCAGGTTTTCGGACTCCGCCCGGGCTATTACAACAGATGAGAAGCAAGGATTAATATGCGTGTTTCCAGATTATACGCACCAGTACCGTTGACCACAGGGAAGCAAATCGAATTGGATGATGAAAATGGGCATTATGTCAGAACGGTATTACGTTTAAAAAAAGATGCTGAAATCATTTTATTCAACGGCGAGGGTGGGGAATATTTATGTACCCTTACCGAAGTTAGCCGAAAAACCGTGATGGTTGCAGTGCAACAATGGCATGAACATAGTGTGGAATCGCCATTACATATTACTTTGGGCTTGGGCATATCGCGTGGCGACAGAATGGATTTGTCGGTACAAAAAGCGGTAGAGCTGGGCGTTAACCACATCACGCCTTTATTAACCGAGCGGTGCGTAGTGCAATTAAAAGGTGAAAAAAAGCCGCAGCGCTTACTGCATTGGCAAAAAATAGTCCAGCATGCCGCGGAACAAAGCGGCCGGACGCTGTTGCCTGAATTAGCCGAAATAGAATACATACAAAACTGGGTAGGCAACCAGCAGGGTTTGAAAGTGTTTCTCGATCCCTACGCGGAAACATCATTGGCGGACATAACACCGAAAGACATGAAAGTGACGTTACTGACTGGTCCCGAAGGCGGTTTTACCGATCAGGAACGCGACATCGCCAAAGCGGCCGATTTTATTCCAGTATGCCTGGGCAGCCGGATATTAAGAACTGAAACTGCTTCGCTTGCTGCCTTGGCCGCTGTGCAAATGTTATGGGGCGATTTTGGTGTCAGAGGACAGTTGACAGATGCCAGGTGACAGAAAAACCCGCTTATCAATTTTTTGTCTTCAGTCCTCTGTCCTCTGTCTTCTATATGCCCTCGTGCCGTTGTTGGTTTTGCTGACCGCTATCTCGCTGGCTTGCATCACGGCTTATTTTATTATGCAGGGTATAGGCGATACATTACCTTTTCGTAAAGTCATCAGCAAGTCCACGCAGCTGTTTTTGGTGTTGAGTATTTTCCCTGCCATGGCTTATCTGAAGCTAAGCAAGGAAGAGCTGGGCTTTGCCGCAAGACCGGAATTTTTAAAGCAGTTACTTAAAGGCTTTGGCCTGGGTTTCATAACCTTAATGCCGGTGTTTATTATACTGTATGTGCTTAAAATCAATGTTGTTGATGAGTCACACACCTGGACGGCCGGGCTCCTTGCTAAACAACTGGTCCTTTCATTATTGCTCGCCCTGATAATTTCACTGATTGAAGAACCTATTTTTCGAGGGATCCTATTAACCGGTTTAAGCAAGAAATTCCCGGTTATGGCGGCCATTTTGATTAGCTCAACATATTATGCCGCACTGCATTTTTTAAACAGTAAAACTGATATACCTGTTCACGATCTTAACCTGTTCAGCGGCTTTAAACTGCTGGGCGGGGCGATTGCCAACTTGTTTAATCCCGATATTCTATCGGCATTTTTTGCCTTGTTGATGGTGGGCATATTCCTGGGCATACTCAGAACCCGGGTTAAGGCCGGTTTGGGTTTATGTATCGGTTGTCATACGTGCTGGGTATGGCAGATAAAAATGAGTAAAAGTTTATTTAATACCGATTTCAACTCGGATTATCTTTATCTGGTCAGCAGCTATGATGGCGTTATCGGGCCTCTGGTGAGCGGATGGCTGTTGTTTGCGATTGCGGGATATTTTATTTATCAGCGGATTAATTAGGCCAACAGTTTTGCATGCACCATTAGCCCAAGCTATACTCCGTGCGGCCAAAATATCGGTTCCCGGTTGCCCTAAGATATTGTAATAAAACCCTGTTGGCGCCGATTGAAAACTGACCATTTAGAAGGGTTTGTACCGATCGAATTTTGACCAGGTAATCCATGTATTCTACTTAGTTTTAAGTAGGAGTAAATCAAGAGTGTATTACATGTCAACGTATGCAAAAATTCGACGGTTGTTTCATCGACCACTTATCCATCAGTTAAATACAGCGGCGGACAAGCCTGTCGCCTAACACCATCAAAGCCTGGCTTAACCCATATTTAACACTTAAAAATAATAAACATTTATAATCAATATATTACATTACATAAAAAATCCATGTGGCACTACATTCTGAAAAATAGCGTCCCTTGTCAGTTGATTATACGATTGTC
>JAQTMV010000256.1 GCA_028714175.1 Methylococcales bacterium | reverse complement strand
CCGGCCAAGCTCCGCGTGTTCTAATCCAGGCTAGCCAGGCAATCGACCGGCTCATTCAGGAGGCTAAATTGGCGAACTGAAAACTTGACTCAATTTTAAAGATCAATCTCACTCAAGGAGCTCTAGTGATCGTTACTATCTAAATTATGATAGTCGGAAGCTGGAAACCTTTTTACGCGATAACGAATCTAGTGTAAAAACTGATTCATCACTATTGAGTGACTCTTACATCATACAACTTACCAATTCTGCCAAACCTGATAAAAAAGCTAAAATCACATTCAGTCAATCAACTCTTGACGATGAAACATTAGATAAAGCCAAGCAACGGCTAGATGATTTACTGAAAACAAGTGCCGCAAATAAGATTATCAAACGACTAGAAGCCAATACCGATATTAATAAATGGGTATCAGATGGCCTTGAACTTCACCAGCGGCATGAAACGAATACGTGCGAATTTTGTGGCAATGAAATATCCGAACAAAGAATCAAAGCAATTGAAGCCCATTTCAGCGACGAATATAAAAAATTTAAAGATCGATTAACAAGTGCTGACCAATGGCTTGCGAGTCGTTATGTGAAATTGGATGAATTGCCTCCAGAAGATAGTTTGTATGAAGAATTTAAAGGAGATTACAAAGCTAAAACTTCAGCATTAATAATTGCTACTGATGCAGTTAATGAAGAAATAAAAAAATGGCAAGAAGTACTGAAGAAGAAAATTGACAATCCTTTCGACACATCTTTGAACGTTGATAGTGTAAGCGAAGTGTCAATAAGTTCGTTTAATGAGACGATTAAATCCGTTAGTGACATTGTCACAAAACACAACAATAAGACTGATAACTTTGAAACGGAAACAAACAAAAGCAAAAAGAAACTTGAGCTTCATTATGCAGCAGCCGAAGTTAAGGACTTCGATTACTACGGAAAGATAAAAGCAATTGCTGAAAAGAAAAATGTAAACGACTCCTTGAATGCTACTACCGATACACGGAAACACGAAATTCAAAAATTAGAAGATGCGCTCTCCAACGAAGGAATTGGTGCAGATCAGTTTAACGAATCACTTCACAAGTTTATTGGGCGCAGTGAATTATCTCTAAGGTTTAATAAAGACATTAAGGGTTATGAAATAATTCGGAATAACAATGGGGTACACGATGGAAATTTGAGCGAAGGCGAAAAAACAGCCATTGCCTTTGTATATTTCATAACCAAGCTGACGGAGAATGACAACAAGATAAACAAAACAATTGTTGTTGTAGATGACCCTGTTTCTAGTTTTGATTCGAATCATTTGTTTCATGCCTATTCTTTTTTACGATACCAATGTAAGGATGCAAAACAGCTTTTTGTTTTGACCCATAATTTCACCTATTTCAAGCTTGTTCGAGACTGGTTTTTTGGAAACAATAAAAACAGAAAGGGGCGTAAACCGCCAAAGGAACCCAATGCATATTTTTTTACAATTGAATCATCAGTATCGAACCCACGATGTTCGAGATTAGTCAACGCTGATTCAACTCTTGTTGATTACAATTCGGAATACCACTATCTTTTTTCAAAACTGTTTAATTTTAAAGAGAATAACAAACTTGATAGAGACGAAGCCTTTTTGACTGCAAACTTGTCAAGAAAACTGCTGGAATCATTTTTCAGCTTTAAGTATCCAAAAAATAGATCAGATATAAGTCAGCTCTTGGACATCGGTTTGCAAGGATGCAATATCACGAACCCAGAAACAAAAGAAAAAATATATCGTTTTATCAACAAATACTCACACAGTAATGTGATTGAAATAAATGAAGATTCTTCTGAAAATCTTATGGGTGAAAGCTATAGTGTAATTGGCGACATTTTCATTTGGATTGAAGAAGTAGACCCCGTTCATTACAAGGAAATGACTGAAACTATTTCAGTATAAAGGGTCATAGGATGGACTAAACTACGTGCAGCCCATCTTCGGGATCGATGCGTTTTACTGTGTTCAGCACATCTTACGAGTTAGACGCTCAATCCCCTTGCCCTATGCGGTTTCTACCGGCTATGTCTCGTGCCGTAACACGAATTTCGCAGTATTCGGGCTTCGTTCACTATGTTCTGCCGTGTTCCGCTTACGGTCTTGGCCTAATCGTTATTTATGGCTATAATAATAGCCATAAATAATCTACCAGGGGTCTGCGATGAAAACCGCTTCCATAGCCGAGGCAAAAAACAACTTATCCAGCTTAATTCAGCAAGCGGAGTCTAGTGAGCCGATTCATTTAACACGGCACGGAAAACCGGTCGCCGTGATTATTTCCGAAACCGATTACCAGAACCTGACGCCAAAAAGCGGAAACCTTTTTAAAGCGATCTGTCATTGGCGCAGCCAATTGCCTGCCGCACTTGGCGAGTTGGCAAGCGATGACGAAATCAGTCAATGGCGCGATCGATCCCAGGGTAGAAGCTTTTCATGGGACGACTAATCTATCTTCTGGATACCAACATAGTGTCCGAACCGGCGAAGTTGAACCCGAACAAAAATGTTTTATTTCGCTTTGAAAAATACGATGGTCATTATTGTATAGCTGCAACAGTGTGGCACGAACTTAATTTTGGCTGTGCATTACTGCCGGACTCCAAACGAAAAAACTATTTAAAATCTTATCTTAAACTGTTGTTTGACAATGGCCTTACTATTTTGCCTTTCGACTCACAGGCTGCCGAATGGTTTGCTGAAGAACGTGCCAGACTGCAACAACAAGGCATTACACCCGCCCATGCGGATGGTGAAATCGCTGCGATTGCCGCTAGCCATGTACTCATCCTGGTGACGCGTAACACGTCTGATTTTCAGTGCTTCCGGAATTTAACTCTGCAAAACTGGTTTGATGAATCCGAATAATTGGATCGAGCGTAATGATTTTCTGCTTTGCTTGCCCATCTGCCTGCACTTAAAATCCAATCGGCAGTGACTTAGACAAGGGTGGGCAGGCTTTTTTGCCCACCAGCCGGGTAGGGTACGCATCGCGTATCGTACACGTTAAATTCGCCTTGAATTTTAAATTTAGGTGCCAAAGAATCAATAGCTTACAGTATTTTTTGGCGATTTCAGCCGTTGTTGACAATACTTTAACAGTGTACCCCACACAACTGTAGCCGCATTGTCAGTGTCAGGAACCTGGAAACTGTCCAACATGCTGCATAATTGTTACAAACTCAACCGCACGCCAATCCAGCCGCCTCTCGGTGCGCCGGGTGATACAAACCGGCCATCGTCAAATTCGGGCCCTAATACCTCGGATGCATTCCCATAAACACCAAACGAGTTATAGTGGTTGTCGAATATATTGTTGACCTTGCCAAACAAGGCAAAATACTTGGTCACCTTATACTCCGCGGTAGCATTGAACAGCCAGTAGCCGCTTAATTTCCCTGTAATATTGGCTTCATCGCCTCTAAAATACTGATCGCCGCTGTATATCCCGTCAATACCGAATGATACTTTCTGCCATAGATCAACTCCGATAGTGGCTTTATAGAAATGCTCAGGGATACCCGGGATTCTGTCACCACTGCTGACAGCTATCGCCTGGGAAGGATCCAGCGGATTAACGCTATCAAACCCATCCATAAAGGTAGCGTTTAACCAGGTATAGTTGGTTGAAAAATGCCAATCGTCAATTTGACTGAACAATTGCGGATAATTAATAGTTGTTCCCGCTTCTATGCCGTAACGTCGGGTTTTCCCTACATTATCAAAAAAACCCTGGCTAATAATATTGCTGGAGACATCGCGGCGAAAAATAATATCGTTACTATTAATTGTATGGAAATAGCCCGGATTCCATTTCAAATCACCTTTACCCAGCAGTTCATTCAAGTCCCCCCTGAAACCGCCTTCCCAGGTTTTGGCAACAACTTGCTTCAAAGGCGGGACACCAATAAAGGAATTCGGCAATTTACACGGAGCAGTAGGATCGGCACAGCTTAATTCCATTGGTGTCGGTGCGCGATTTGACTCGCTGTAACTGCCGTACGTACCCAGATTATCAAGGATTTGATAAGTTAACCCCGCCGAGGGATTAAACCGGTTAAATGTATGCGCTCCGTTTAATGTTTTTTCAGGGTCATTTATGTATTGATCCTCCATGTTATTTTTTGATATATTGGTTTACTTGAGGCCGCCTCGGCTACCCGCTTCAACAGGCCTGAGCAAGGATTTATAAATTTCAAGAGCTTGTTTTAAAGAATCAGTGGCGTCGGCTGTATTGCCTTCCTTAAGTTGACGGCGGGCTTTTGTAATGGCACTGGAACCGCGCTGTGCCTTTACTTCAATAGAGCCGCCAATGATGCCTTTAGAAGATTGCCCGGCAGCTTTAATATGCTCTTGAGCCACTTCCAACTCATTCGCATTGACTGCTTTCAGTGCAGCATCAAGATGTGTAATGGTATTGTTAATAGGTTGCGCCATACCTATTTGAGCTACTGCCGCAA
>JAQTMV010000255.1 GCA_028714175.1 Methylococcales bacterium | reverse complement strand
TGCCAGCATAATATCCGAATTGGAGAAGAAGCACCTGGGGACCAAGGCGACGCGCTCCGGGATTGTTGATACCCTGTTCAAGAGGGGGTATGCGGAGGGAAGGAGCATAGAGGTGACTCCCTTCGGGATGGGCGCGTGGGACGTGCTGAACAAATTCGCGCCGAAAATACTGGACGAGCAGCTCACCCGCAAGCTTGAGGACGAGATGGAGGCTGTTGTCGCGGGCAAGCTCGGCAAGGATGTGGTCATACAGGAGGGCAAGGAGATGCTGATGCAGATCCTTGACGATTTCAAGAGGAACGAGGATAAGATTGGCAAGGAATTGCTCGGGTCCGTGAAGCAGACCGAGGCGGAATCCGCGAAGGCGATGTGCCCCAAATGCGGCAAGCCTTTGAGGGTAATAAGAATGAAGACCGGCAGCCAGTTCGTGGGCTGCACCGGATATCCTGAGTGCAGGAACGCATATCCGCTGCCCCGCATGGGCTATGCATCCCTTATTGAGAAGAAATGCAAGGAATGCGGGGGGCCGATGGCGAAGATACGCGGGAAGGGGCGCTCCTACGAGATGTGCCTTGTAGTGAACTGCAAGAGCAAGGCGAACTGGGGCAAGAAGAAGGCGGAAAAGGAAAAGGCGGAAGAAGGGGCGAAGAAAACGGAAACGAAAACAAAGGAGAAAAAGCCGAGGAAGAAGGCTGCGCCGAAAAAGAGGAAAGTTGCGAAAAAAGAAACGGAAGCCGCCTAGGAGCTGATCATCGTTGCGGATGCGACATGCTGCGTGTTCTGGTCCAAATCATCCGCATAATTGAACCAAACCAAAAGCTTTCCCCTGAACTCAGGGTATGCGGGCACCGGGTTTCCTGAGGAATCCACGCATCCCAGCGCATCATTCCTGTAGTCCCGCCCGGAAACGAGGCCCGCTTCCACCATGTACGCGTGCCCGAATGCGCTGTCCGTGTTTCCGTACACGCATGAGATTCTCTTTATCGTGACGGGTTTTCCATACCTGTTCACCAGGTTCAAATCCAGGTGGGTCCGCCCATTTTCCGCATAAGCGCGCGTGCTTCCGCAGTCAAACCCCTGCTCCTCAAAAAGGCAGTTGTTGTTCCCGAAATATGTTTTCTCGCCTGACTGCTGTGGGCTGCCTGGGCCGAAGTAGAGGCAGCCGGAGAGGGCCAGGAGAAGGATGGATGCGGGGATGAGCGCCGTTCTTTTCATCCAATCCGCCCCTTCATGCAATCAGCTCCTTAACTTTTTTTACTCCGAGTATTTTTATGAAGCGGGCTAATTTTGGCCCTTGCGGTTTTGAAATCAACGCAAGGTAAATTGCCTTAAAGAGCTCGGGCGGGGGGACGTTGCTCTTCTTAGCCAATTCGTATACGGAATTCTGGATGTCCTGCTCCCCCATCCCTTCATTTAGGGAGGACGCGAACTCCTTCACGAGGTTCGCATGCTCGTGTGGCGCGCCCTTCAGCTCAAACACGTATTTGTCCGGAATCCATTTCCTTGCGAACCACTGTTCCACATATGGGGCGAGGCAGGCGACGCCTTCCGGGTCGCCCAGCTTCTTGCCCACTTCATTCCAGTCCTTATGCAGCGCATAGGTCACGAGGATGTCCTGCAACGGCGCATTCCACCCCTTCCCCTGCGTGAGCGAATAGGCAACTGCTTTTTTCCTGTCTGCCCTTTCCAATTCCTTCTCCGCATCTATGGAGGCGGCGTATTCAAAATCGGAAACCAATGTGAGCAGCGTCTTCTCGTCCAGCACCAGTTCCTTGTCCTCCTGCAGGTCCGGGCGCAGGAGCGCGTATTCCAGTACCGGAAGCGGAAGGAGCTGCATAAGCTCGCCCACCGTGTGCCCGATTCCCTTGCTCTTGGAATATTTCTTCCCCCTGTATTTCAAAAATCCGAATTTGTAGAAGACCACGGGGCCGTTCTTCTTGAAGAATTGGCGGTGGATCGCATATACTGTCGCTATCGTCCCGCCTTTTGTATGGTGGTCAACGCTTCCGCCCTCCATCTGCACGTTGAGGAAATCCTGGCGCGCGGGCCAGTCCAGCCGGAAGAGCAATTTGTACTTGTGGTCGGTTATTTTCGCTTTTCCCTTGCAGCCGCATCCCCTTGTGTATTCCACTTCCCGGTCGCATGCATACTCATAAGTGCCGTTGGAATAGGAAAGGACGCGGGTGGTGGCGACCTTGCCGCATTCCTCGCAGATTGGCATTATGGGGTGCCAGTCGTCCGGCATGGTTTCGCGGAGGGAGGATACTCTCACTATTTCCTTCACTTCATCCTTCCTTTCGGAATATTCCCTTGCGTATTCGTCATACGCACCTTTTGCGTAAAGCTCATGCGCAGGCATTATCTCCGGGTGCGCGCCGAACTTGTGCATCGCGTCCGCGGCCTCTGCAAGGAAATGCTCTCCAAAGGAGCGGTGGCAGCCCATCGGGTCGGGCGTGAAGCAGAGCGGCTTTCCCAGGTGCGGCGCCAGCTCTTTTTCATATTTTTTGAACGGCTCGGGAATGGAGTCAAACGCGTCAAGGATGTCCGCATTGAATATGAAGTGGGTTTCCCCCTTCTTTTTCAGCTCTTTTGCTATTGCGTCCGCAAACAGGAATTCACAGAGCGTGCCGGGGTGGAGCGGGCCGGAGGTGGTTATGCCGCTGGCGATTATGAAAGGGGGGGAGGCCTTTTCCGCGGCCTCGTCCGCGATGAGCTCGCTCCAATGGGAGTTTTTCTTGTCCATGGGGAGGGATTGCTGAATAGGATTTTTAAAGATGAGGAGCCTGGTGCCCGCCCGGGAGCCGCTGGGTCGTAGCATCATCATCATCATCATCCGGTGCGCGGGCGCGCTTCTTCTCGCGTAGCAGCTGGAGGGCGTCCTCCGCGCATGCCTTCAGCGTATCGTTCTCGTCTCCGGCCGCGCGCCTAAGGGCGGATTCCACCATCCTGAGCTTCGCGCCCTCGCACAATGCGCCAACGCCCACAATCGCGTATGCGATGTTGCAGCGCAGCGGCAGGCTTTCGGATTTGCTGGAAAGGACGGCCGACATGGCGTAAACAACTGCGCTGTCCATCTCCCTGCCCCTGCATCCCTGTGCGAAAAATGCAAGGGCAAGTATGGCATTGTTCCTGAGCAGCATCTGCTCATTCCGGTTCTTCATTATGCTCGTTAGCGTGAGGACGGACGAGGTGCCAACGGAAGCCGCTCCCTTGATATCCCCGGTTACCAGGAACGCCATTACGCGCTCATGCTCCCTTGTTTTCCCCTCAATCTGCAGGATGAATTCGGCGCATGAGAGGCGCACGAGCCATTCCTCCTTGGGAGCCACAAGGATGCGGAAAAGGGCAGGCCTCGCGGTGATGCCCAGGGAGGAAAGTTTCTCAAAATCCCCTTCCTTGAGCAATTTCCCCACGGAATCGCCGCCAGCAATCACGGGAAGGCTTGGGCGTGGGGTGGCGAACGGCGGGGTGGCCCTCGTGCCGAAGGACGGTGTGTTGATGCGCGCAGGCGGATTTGGTTGCTGCGCCCGTGCCGCCGGTGCAGGCCGGCCCGCGCTGTCGCCCTTACGAAAAGACATGGCATTATTTATGGTATAAGCATTTATAAGCATAATTCTACACAATAATAGATATGGCAAAGGAAAGGCCCGATGCCGCGCAGGGGGGCGAAACGTTTGGCAAGAGGATGCTCCACGGGGTTGTCCATACTGCGAACCGGGCGACGGGGAATTACTTCACCAGGAGGAAGGTCCGCGTGCTGGTGGATGGGACCGATGCTAAATCCGTGCCAGAGCTCCTCAGGAGGGCGAGGAGGGGGGAGGCGGTGGTAGCCACGCTGTCCGAAATGGTCGCAAACGGGGGGGCGCTCGGGGCGAATGCGGCGCATATGATAGGCAAACTCGCTGAGGAGGGGCTGGATTGCAGTGCGGCGGTCGGCCCCCTTACGGAAATACTATACTACGGCAGCGAGGTGGAAAAATCCATGGCCGCGCATGCGCTCATCCGGATAAGGGACAGGGATGCGCTTTCCATCCTGCTCGCGGCATTTGGAAACCCCGACCGGAAGGTCAGGATGGCCGTGGAAGTGATAGTTTCCCTTGGAAGGGCGGCGCTTGAGGACGAGGCGAGGAAGCCGGACCCGGAGATAAGCGCGCTCAGCAGGAAATTATTGGACAGAATCCCGGAACAGGGAAAATGATGAGCCGCAGGAACGGATTTTAATCCTTAACGCCCAGATACAGGCGGGAATATTTATGAAAATTTCACAGAAAGAGAATGCGATTTTTGAGATGGAGAAGGAGGGGGAAATGAAGGTCCCCGGATGGATGTTCGCCACGCCTTCCATGATGGGGGGGATGAAGAAGGACAGGACGCTTTGGCAGCTGGGGAACGTCGCGCAGCTTGATGGAATCATTAAAGCGGCGATGCTCATGCCGGACGGGCACGAGGGATATGGATTTCCGATTGGAGGGGTGGCTGCATTTGATGCTACGGATGGAATTGTTTCCCCCGGCGGGGTT
>JAQTMV010000254.1 GCA_028714175.1 Methylococcales bacterium | reverse complement strand
GCATCCGCATTGCTCAACGCCTCGGCGATGGCTTCTTGTTCGGCTTTGGTGGACGGAATAGTAAATTTAAACTTCTTTGTGACTGTTATCCCAAAGAAGTTCATTGCACTGCCACTGTCTTGACTTTGTATTTGTTTTTGCACTGTAAATGATTTCATCGAGTGCAATAAATATCTCGGAGTAATTACATCATAGTTAGCTCGAAGTAATGTCAATTGAGGCCCGATGTTTCCGCCCGCAGTTCTTGAGTCTACAAATCCAATAGCGCCAACAGATGCCCCTCGGTTGGTAAAAAGCACATCGTAAAGTTCAATGTGGGCTTTAGTCAATTTCAAATGCTTTTGAAGAGAGATGCAATTAATCAAATCCTCCTTGAGAAAACCATCTTTGCCAATTGCTTTTGATGTCAGAAATGGGATGCCATGATTTAGAAACTCATTTGATTTCGGATATTCGCCACCGTAGTTTCCATCTTGAATCTTCTCACAGGAATCACCGAGAGAGATAATTTCCCAATCCTCCGGAATCACCCCGACCTCGGTCTGTTTATAACCTGCCTTCAATTCCATGATTACCCTATAAACAACTTAAACTGACTCACTGACATGATTTGTGTTGAGATTAACGCCTGAGCTTCACTAAAATCCCTATCCCCGGTAATAAAAATATCCGCGTTACTCTCAAGCGCACAGTCTAAAAATTTGGCATCTTTAACATCACGCGGAAAATTAACCTCCATTTTAGGAGACACCAAAACAAGCTCCTCGTCCAATAAACTTAACCAGCTATCAATCACATCGGACGGCAGATTAAACTTTTTGCGCTGTAAAACATCCTTATACTCCCGCACAATCTCAGCCGTTGCCACCCACTCAATAACCGGCTGGGACACAATCCACATAATCACCTGTTCGGGGATGTTATCGCAGATAATTGCAGATACTAATACATTCGTATCAACAATAACTTTCATAAATCTGACCGATAAGCCTCAATTTCTGCGTCAATGTCCGCATCGGTGATATTTTTTACCTGGGGCAAAGCCTGGGTTTCTTTAAATAATGTCTGCCATTTTTTTAACTTTGCCGTTAAATCCGTCTCGCTCATCACAAAAACAACAACCTTTTCGCCCGTTTTAAAAGGCAAATCCGACAAAAGTAAGTTGTGGCTGTTATCTATAATTAACTCTTTTTTTAATACCGTTTGCATCATATGATCCTCATAATCTATTTTGACAGTTATACATTAAAACCCATTTTAGCTAAATGCGCCTCAACCTTAACTGTTAAATTTTTTACCTTCTGCTCTAAATTCGGCAGCTGGGTTTCATAGCGTTCAGCCAATTCCTTCACGCGCTGGGTGAGCGCCTGACTGATGCGATCCATCTCGCCATGAACTGCGGCGGCAATAGAAGCCAACCATTTGTCTTCCACGACCAGCGTTTTGGTCTCGGCCTCGGTGAGCGCGGGGTATTTGGCATAGGTTATTGCATCGAGCGCGGCCTCGGCTTCTTTCAGCGCTTTCTTGAGATCGGCCTCCTGCAAGTTCAGTTTCAACCAGGCGTTGAGCGCATCCATCTCTTCCTTGGACTCTTTATCTCCTTTGATTTCTTTCAACCGTGCGGTAACGTTGGCCTTGTTCACCTTGTCCAGTTCCGAGAATGGGCCTTCCTCACCGCCATGTTCCTCTTCCAGTTCAGTTATTTGGGCACTCACGCTTTCCAGCTCGGCTTGCTGTTCGCGAATGGCCGCCTGCTGCGCGGCGAAGTAACGATTCACGATGAGTTGCTTGGGCACGAGGTCGCACGTCCAGCCTTTATCCATTTCCTTGACAGTTTTGCCTTCCTTGTTTTTCTTGACTTCAATAATCCGGTAGGTTGCCGCATTCAAGCCATCGACAGCGATCAGATAACAATCATCCTGCATTGTCGCGGCCCAATAGTCCATCAGATGCTGATAGACGTCGTATTTATCAATCAGCGGCATGCCTGTGTAATGGGCGAGCAGATCTTCGGCGAGCTCGACGATGACGGTCTTCGGGTGGCAGTCCGCTTGCAGGCTCTTGAGTGTTTCGGAGCTGCGCTGTCGCCAGTCGGCGAATACGGCATTCATGCTGTCGATGAAGCTGACAAATTCGGGATGCTCGTAGATGGTAGACTTGATGGCTTGCTTGGAGACAGCAAGATCAACATAGCCGGGGCGGTTGGTTTTGAACAGGCTTGCCCTAAGTTGAGGACAAACTTCCCAATATGACTGCAAGGCATCCAAGTCGGCAATGGGAATGCTGCCTTTCAAATGACCTTCGATGTCCTGAATATCTTCGGCTTGTTGGCTATCGATATAACGCGGGATATTCAAGTTGAATTCATTCTTCTCGATTTGCTCAACGCTGACCATGCGCGAATATTTGGCAATTTCCAACCGTTTATTGAAAACATCGACGATCTGGTGGATGTCCATATCGCGCAGGCGGTTCTTGTTGCCGTCCTTCATATAGCCGCTGCTGGCGTCGATCATGAAGATGCCCTTGCGGGTATGGGCGTTTTCTTTATCGATGACGATGATGCAGGCGGGAATGCCGGTTCCGTAAAACAGGTTGGCAGGAAGCCCGATGATACCTTTGATGTAGCCTTTGCGGATCAGATTCTTGCGAATGTCGGGCTCGGCATTGCCGCGAAACAGAACACCGTGCGGCAGAATACAGGCGCCTTTACCGGTGCTTTTCAGCGAGCGCACGATGTGCAGCAAATAGGCGTAATCGCCTTGCTTGGCTGGGGGTGTGCCGAAATGCTGGAAGCGTTGATGAGGGTCATTGAGCGGGTCAATCCCGGTGCTCCAGCGCTTATCGCTAAACGGCGGATTGGCGACCACGTAGTCGAAAGTTTTGAGTTGACCGTTATCGCTGGTAAAAAGCGGATTAGCCAGCGTGTTGCCCTGCTTGATCATTGCTGTCGGGTTGTCGTGCAGGATCATATTCATGCGCGCCAAGCCGGAGGTGTCGGCGTCTTTTTCCTGCCCGTAGAGCGTAACCTTGGCGTGGGCTTCGTCGCCCACTTTCAGCAGCAGCGATCCCGAACCGCAGGTGGGGTCATAAACAGTGGTGTTGTTCGTCGTCTGCGCATCACGGATGCCGATGATCTGCGCCATGATCCGGCTGACCTCGGCGGGCGTGTAGAACTGGCCCTTGCTCTTACCGCTTTCGGTGGCGAAAGTGAATCATACACTAAATTGAATGCGGATTTTCAATTGCGCCTGAAATGGTTGTAGGCGGCAGGAATCAGAGATGAAATGAATGTTTTGCATGAGCAGATATTGAATACCTTAGAGATGCGATTGTTCTTTTGCCCAGGCTCTGGTTGAAAACGGGTACATCTAACTCTAAATAAACATTTCTGTTTGCCTTACCCATTTAATTGATATTCAATACTGAAGTTTCCTAAAAATTCATCAGGCCACCATGCGTAGCAATACAGCCACCAGAGAATTTTTCGTGGGATTGCCGGGTTTGGGGCAAACCCTGTCAAAATCATCATGGAGTGCGACCTCGGCGATAAGCCGCCGAACATCCGAAAAGGCAAAACTGGTTCGCCCCTTCACTTTATGCCGACGTCCCGGGCCGGCTTTCAATCGATCCGCATAAATCCAGGTGATCGTTGACGCCATCATACAAAATTGCAGATGGTTGTTCACTGCTTGAGCATTGCGGCACTGACTTGTCCGGCTGCCGATGTCTTGTTTGAGTTCTTTAAAGCCGGATTCGATACCCCATCATAAAAACACCTATAAATGAATTCTTGACAAACGAGGAAATTCTACCAATAATTCACAAAGATGCACTCATGTCACTGGTCCGATGGAGCCAAGCGCATGGTCAAAAACTCAAGCCAAGTGAATGCGAATCCAAATTCCAGCCTCTGGCAGAGCCTTCCCATCCCTCAAAAAAACCATCTGATCAACTTGGTAGCGGAACTGGTTCAGCGCCAATTGACGAAACAAACTCAATCGAAAGGGGGCTGTCATGAATGCAGTCTTACCCAATCGCACGATTAATCAACTGGATCACAGCGGAAAAATCAAGGCTCAACACCTCAATCGAAAAGCTATCATTTACATCCGTCAATCGACTCTACAACAAGTCCAACGACACCAAGAATCGACCAGGCTACAATATGGTTTAGTCGATAAAGCTATTTTATTAGGCTGGCCACGGTGCGACATTGAAGTCATTGATGATGATCTGGGCTGCTCCGGCAGCACAATGGCCGGTCGGCAAGGCTTTCAGCGGCTGGTTGCTGAAGTGGGCCTTGATCATGTCGGTCTGGTTTTGGGTCTGGAGATGTCTCGACTTTCCAGATCATCACGAGACTGGTATCAATTACTGGAAGTCTGCGCCATTTTCAGTACACTTATCGGTGATATGGACGGTTGTTAGCAGGGTTGAAGAACCGCGGAAAATCAGCGCAAAAATATGGCGCAGAATAACCCTATATTTTACTCAACAAAAAAGGGCCAGTTACGGCCCTTTGTTTTGTCGAAAACAAACGCTCTTTAA
>JAQTMV010000253.1 GCA_028714175.1 Methylococcales bacterium | reverse complement strand
CGGCCAGTTTATTTCATTGACTTTTTTTGTGCGGTAGTTATGCTTCTTCATAGCGGGAACACCTCCAACGGTTAGGGCTTCTTGTTAAGTTAAAAGGTCTTATTTTGAGGATTCCCGTTCTATTTTTTGTTTTTTTTTACTATAGCTGACTTAGCTCCGCATTCAGCAGGTAGTCTCCATTGAGGCTTGCCGGTTGGTGCCACGTTCCTTTAAGGCATGGAGGCTGGCCCCTTCTACAGTGCCGGTAGAACCAAGTGCTCGCTTGGCCTGCCCCGGTTAGAACACAGGGGAGCAGGCACGATGGGGAGTGCGACGCCAGGGTCTCATCTACCTCGATCCGATCAAAGGTCAGGTGGGGCGATGGTGTCGACTCCCCGAGCCCGTCGGGAAGAACTGCCTACCCTTCGCAGTCGGGTCTCCTTCGGAGGCGGGGATTCGCGTCGTCTGAAGGCGTGGCGGACAGATCGACGCAAGGATACGGCCCTGGATCGGGCTCCGGGTCAGGGCCGGGGTCACTTGGGCCCGGGCTTGGGCTAGGGGAGGGGGGCTGAGGTGGGTGGCTCCAGGTGATATTCACTGGTAGCAGGTCAGGCAGTTGTCCGCTGGTCGTGCAGCCAACAAAGTACAGGGTTTGAAGACCGGAAATTGAAGGAGTCGCCGAACCCCAAATCGCTTTCTTCTGATCTGCTGTCATGTCGCCGTGCACCAGAACGACGGCAGCAGGATTACCGCACTCATTGGTGCTATGCCCAGGCTTCACCAACAGCACTGCCGGAAATTGCGTCGGGAAATTGATCTTCGAGATATTTGCGCCCGTGTTAATGGGTCCGAAAGTGCCAAGATATGGAACGAAGCCTTGCACAATCGGCTGGCGCGCCATGCTGATCGAGGTCGTAAACGGGCCATTATTTACGGGCTCAGGGGATGTGCTACCACACGCACGCGCGGTTTCCGCCGAGATGCCAAAGAGGCTTTCCGCCTGGACGGAGAAACAGTATTGCGTATCCGCGGCCAGCGAGTTGAACACGCGCGAAGTGGCGTTGGCGCCCACGGTGTAAGTCTGCGTGCCATTGTCGGACTTGCCGAAATAGACGAAGAACTTGCGCTCATTACTGCTGTTGTCGTTCCACGCAACTGTGAGCGATGTCGTTGTCTTGGCAGTAATGCGCGGGTTGCTCGGCGCTGCTGGTGGTGCTGGTGGCGGCAGGTTGCTAGAGGGGGCCACTTTGATTTCGACTTGATCGAACGCGACGAGATCCTGCATGCTGTCAGCATTCACATCGCCGACAAAGCGCGGCGCAAACTGGGCCGAATTGTTCGAATTGAATGGATAAAGATCAGCCACCAGATCGCGCAGGACGCCTCGAACGCCGCCGAAGCCGTCTGGACCACCGAGGGCGCGGTAAATTGAATCCTGGCCATAACCGACGATGTCTTGGTAGCCGTCTCCGTTAAGATCGGCCACAAAGCGAGGGTGCAGAGCGACGCGCCAGCCGGAATTGTAACCGAAGTTAGCAATGACGAATTGCGGTGCTTCAAAGCCGTCGCCCGTCGAACGCGCGAGGTATACACCATCATTACCAATGGCTACGATGTCTTGCTTGCCATCCTTGTTCATGTCCGCCATTAGGCGCAGATGACGATCTACTTTCCAGCCACCCGCCTGATAGCCAAAGTCTGCGAGCACGTTACGGGCAGGTGCAAAGCCGTTGCCTGTAGAAAGCGCAGTCCACACCCAATCATCGCCGAACCCCACGATGTCTTGCCGCCCGTCCCCATTGACGTCAGCGGTCGTGCGGATGTGCTTTGCTGGCGTCCAGCCTTGGTGGGAGCCGAACTCCTCCAGGACAAACATCGCCGCGGAGAAGTTGCCGGACGACGTGGCCAGTGAGAGCCACACCCCATCATCGCCAAACCCCACAATGTCTTTTCGTCCGTCGCCATTCACGTCCGCTAGGAGCCGGACGTGCTGGTCAATGCGCCAACCCTGGTCGTACCCGAATTCCTCAACCACACGAGCCGCTGACGTGAAACCCGACCCGTTCGAAAGCGCCCGATAGACGCCTGCGTCGCCGAAGCCGACGATGTCTTCCATCTCGTCGCCATTGATGTCGCCGGTTACGCGTACATGCTTCTGAACACGCCAAGCGCTCTGATAGCCGAAGTCCGCGAGCACGAAGGCCGGACTGAAGCTCGTTCCGGTGGAAGTCGCAAGCCATACACCGTCCGTGCCAAAGCCGACTATATCCTGGCGTTTATCGCCATTGACGTCGGCGAGCAAGCGCACGTGGTTACTGCCCCATCCTTGCTCAGCCGTCAGTTCCTTTGCCCATGATTGTGGGGCCAAAAAAGATTGTTCCGCCCCCGCGTCCAGTCCAGAGGGAAGAGAGGTCTCAGAAAATGCAGCATCGGAACCTAGACAGGACATGGCAAATAAACCGACGAGCAAGACGATGCGTTCTAGCGAAAGGCTGCCTAAGGCGGCTGGTAAAGTTTTGTAGAAGTTCATGTATATTCCCTCTGCGTTTTTTGTGTGTCTCAAGCTTTTGAAACACAAAGACCGAATTTCCATCCACCAAAATTGTAAAAAACTTATGCTGAAATCGAAACTACGGATGTAGGTAGATTATATGAACATTAAATTCCTCATTTCTGTGAAATAATTCAATTAATGAATGTGATTTATTTCACAGGCCTTTTCCTTTTTTATAGGATAATGTAAGGTTAGGATGTAAATCTTTATTTTAAAGAGTGACTTTTAAATTTACTTTATGAAATTAAAAATCAATTGGGCAGACTCTGAACTATCCCCAAAAAATTTAAGCACATAATACGCAATTGATATAAGGCTTGATTGTGGTTAGCGCTTGCCAAATTTGGTTGTGTTTTAATCGAAACGTCGGTCGTTGCAGGTGTAACAGGGAGCAGAGAAAACTAAGCTGAACAACGATTTTAGGGTTAATATTTAAAAGGGGTAGTCAACTAGAGTCTCCACTCACTAGATATAGGGACGGAAGATTTACAGAACCCTCTAACCGTTGCGGAATTTCTCATAGCCTTGATTCGCAGCGACACAACATATAGTGAGTGGAGGCTCTAGTTGACTATCCCTTATATTTAAATAGGCTATTGGTCTGGTTTGGGTCGTTACCAGATGTTCGCCTATGGTCGTTCCAGACCGACAGCGGAGGATCCAGTTACATGCAGCAGATGGTTTTAGCTGACAACAATTCGATATTTTAATGCTTTTGGATTGGAAGGATGTAATATTTTGGTCTGTTCCTGGCGCTGTATGGTCTATTGAAACGTCAATAGCAGTTTTTTGAACGACAGACATTTAGGTTGTCACCCGGAGCCGGTTCCGGAGCTTTATAGAGCATTATGACTGAAAATCCTCGTGTCGACGGTTCGCTTTCGCCCCCTGAGTACCATGAGTTTTAAAGGCTCCTATCTAATCGGGGCCTTTTTATTGCTGCCCTCCAGTCCTCCTCTGGTCTTAGCGGCGTCTAGTTTTATATAATTCGTTCTTTCCTGCTATTCCCATCTTTTTTTTTGCTTTTCATGGTTTTCAATGGATTTTCCTACTGAAAAAAATAATTTTCTTGTTGAGCATGTTCTTGATATGAGAAATAGCTATCGCCAATTGCTCTTAAAAGAATTAATTCCAGACATTCACTCCGATAAACAGTTTGCCAGACAATTGTTCTATGCGCCTTTTGCGGTTGTTTCTCATGATACGGCCAGGGATCCGGTTTTTAATTACGCAAACCTGAAAGCGCTGGATTTGTTTGAATTAAGTTGGGAAGATTTTGTTCATCTGCCTTCCAGATTGTCTGCAGAGCCGGTTAATCAGGCCGAACGTGATCGATTGCTGGCTGAAGTTACGGAAAAAGGCTATATCGATCATTATGAGGGTGTTCGAATATCAAGTACCAACAAAAGATTTCTGATTAAAAATGCAGTAGTCTGGAATCTCATTGATAAAAATCAGTGTCATAAAGGGCAGGCGGCCTGGTTTGATCAATGGGAGTTTCTATAACAATGCTTGAGGATTACTGCTTTTTCAGAAAGGTTTGAAGTCTTCTGGTCAGCGGCGTAACGCTCTCTCAGGTTTAGTCATAATTCATTTTTCATCAGGGTAGGATTTACGGCCACCCAAATCGCTGCTCTCCGATTACTTTGTCAATGATCTAACATCTATATATTATGCAATTGATAAACATTCTTTTAACATCTCAAAAATAAACAGACAAAGGAAAGTAAAATGAGATCGGTCTCCTTCGTTCCCAGAATCAAATGTGCACTAGTCCTTATTATCATCATGTTGATACCTATACTTCCCATCACCGGTACGATAGGATTGTTTATAGTGATCTTTCGACCTATCTGGTTTAAAAAGCTTGTTGATAATGTGTATGCTGATAAAAACGACCGCTAGCCTAGGCTGTCGAAATCTGTCTTTACGCCCAAGCTACGTTATCCCCGCTTTTTGGCTTCCAATATTGTCGAAAAAAACTTGGCGTTTCTTCCGAACCGTATAGGGGATGTTTTCTTGCTCCCACA
>JAQTMV010000252.1 GCA_028714175.1 Methylococcales bacterium | reverse complement strand
CGCCGATGCCGCCGATGCCGCCGCCTATGCCGCCTCCTATGCCGCCGATGCCGCAGATGCCGCCTATGCCGCTGCCTATGCCGCCTATGCCGCCGCAGATGCCGCCTATGCCGCCGTAAAAAAAACAACACTCAAACAATGTGCCGACATTGTAAGAGAGCATTATACGGTTGACGATTTATTAACTTTAATCCTTTAATCTGGAGAAAAATAATGTTAGCAACTATTTTCGAGAAAAACGTATCGTGTTACGAACGGGCTGAGCAGTGGCATCGCTTAGCGAGATGTCATCAAGGTGCTGACCGGCGCCGCCGGCTTCGCTGTGAAGCGTTCCGGGATCGCTGGATTGCAAGGATGGTCCAGAAGGCGAAGGGTGCGGCGTAGCCATGATTCGCTTCCCCCAGATAGTCAAAGCTCGCATGGCCGCTTTGAGTCTCAGCCAGCGTCGCCTCTCGATGTTGACCGGCCATGCTGTGAGCCAGCAGCATCTTAGCGATTGGTTGTCTGGAAAGCATCGTCTCTCGGATGATAAGCTTTCGGCGGTGCTTGAGGTGCTGGGATGTGTGGAGATTGAGTTCAAAAATCAATAATTGCGTTTTTGGCTCAAAAACAAGGTGTGCCGGCTTCTTGGCATTGAAACTGGCCGCCCAGATTAGCCGTGGCGCAATTATTTCCAGCGACAGGGTATCGCGGCAGGGTAGTAAATTTTAACGGCTTAAATCGAATCCTACGCGGTTGCAGGGGAAACCAATTTTTTTTGGAGATGAAAATGAACATCGGAACACGCAGTTTGCTATTTGGCGTCCATCAGGTCTTGATACACCCATGGTTTGTCGCTTTGGCATGGTGGAAACTTTATGGAGTCCCGTTGGACCCCCGGTTATGGGTTGCCTTTATCATCCACGATTGGGGTTATTGGGGACAACCAAACATGGACGGCCCAGAGGGCGAACTTCATCCAGTTTTAGGTGCATCCATGATGTATCGTTGGTTCGGTAAGGAATGGAGTGATATGTGCATGTATCATTCGAGGTTTCTGGCGAAACGATATAACCGTCCATACTCTCGGCTTTGCGTTGCTGACAAGCTGGCTATTAGCCTCACGCCCGCTTGGCTTTATTTGCCGCTGGCTTTTTTGTCGGGTGAGATTAAAGAGTATATGACTGGCAAATGGGCGAGGACGTCTGCGGGTGAACGGTCTGCGAGGAAGTGGCTTTGTGATGTTCAGCAATATTGCTCGGCATGGGCGTATGAGCATAAAACAATTAAAGACGACACATGGACAGGGACACAAAGAGATTTAGCGATTCATACAGACAAATAATTTTTTAATCCCAGATTTCCCAATCCTTCGATTGGGAGAGAAAGAGAGATGGCACAATGAGTAAGTTTTTGCTTTTGACACTCTGTTGTTTTTTGTTGGCCGGTTGCAACCAAAAGATTCTCGACAAGAAGGTGTACGCGCTTGTCGAAAATCCTTCAACACAGCAAGTCGAGCCGGTGCTGAAAGAACACATCCACTTTGGCCAGACCTCAGTTGCTTACTGGTCCAGCTTCAACAATGCCAGTTTGCAGGATGATAGCTTCAAGGTGGCGGTTGGCAGCGGAGAGCAGCGGTCGGACCCGAACACGGTAAAGGCGATTGGTGAGGCTGTTGGCGCCGGTCTAAAAACTATGTTAGAGCAACCCTGAATCCGATACGAGGAGTATTTCAGCGGGTTCGTTTGAGTTCCAACATCCCAGACAAGAAACAACATATAGCAGAATATTCTCCCGCCGGCTCGTTGCCGGCGGGGTTTTTGGAGATGAAAGGAATGATGTATGAAAAAGCTTAAAGAAATTTTGATAGCGGTGGCTGTTATTGCAGTTGTAGTAATTTGTGTGGCCATGTTGGTCGCTGATGTGGTAGTGGACATCAAAGAATGGCTTCATTGGTTATTTTTATAAATCACCAGAACGGAGGCACAGAAAAATGATTGAACAAAGGTATTACTTTTATCGACCGGCGATTGACGGGCATTTCACGGATAACGGAATCTCAGTAATTGAGCTGCTTCGCACCTATCCTGCTTTGGTGTGGCGAAGAGATTGGACGACAATGCGTTTATTGTGGGCGTTGCGAGCTTCGCACGCAGAGTTTGAGGATCATACAAATGGGATTATGGTTACTTCCACCATGCGGTATGGCGGCGATGGCGAGGAGAAGGTCAACGGCCTGGTACTTCGGGCATCGGATACAGTGCTTACCCACCCAGAACGATGGTATTATTACAAGCTTAACGTCCATGATGATTCGCATAAGTCGGCAGTGGATGTGTTAGTTGACCTGGTTGACCATAACCAAGGTTATGACAAGTGGTATATAGCCAAATTCATGACGGGACCGCGTGGCCGCAAGCTGATTGAGTGGCTGACAAAGCGGAATCTCAATGACCCGGAGAAGTTTATTTGCTCTGGGATTACCTGCCTTGCGGCTAATACAACGATTGGCGAGGAGTTTGAGAATTACGGAGTTTATCGAACATTGTTAATTGAACTCGAAAAACTGATGAAACAATTCAACAACGATGAGCCGGACCCGCTTTCTTCATCGCTGGCGTTTTATCGGTCTGGCCTTACTCCATATTCGCAGGTGGATGATAAGCCGCTTCTCAGGAGGAATGGATGAAACGACGTACTCACGATTTGCCGAAATTTGTGCAACCGTATCTGAATGGGAAATACAGGGTTTATATTGCACGTAAGCATCTGAAATACGCAAAGGCGGGGTTTGATACGCCTCAATCGGCTCACGAACACGCCTTAGAGATTCTCGAACAGGCGGCGGAGACTGTGATGGCAGCCAGTACTCATCACAAATCTTTGGATAGAGTCCTTGAATCTGTGCAAAAGGATGCTATTGGCTACGAATGTGAGGGCTGTGGATATTCCCAACCTGAAAAATTTTCGAAGTGTTTGAAATGTGGCGGGTATCAAGTCCGCAAAGAAACGGGCAAGGTTGATACCGAGCAGGTATTAGCTGAACACTTCCCAGAATCGAAGCAGTTTCGTCTCGCAGAATCAGCGCCGAGTTGCGAGAATTGCATCCACATCGCTGTCTGCCGGATGAAATACGACCACGAGTGTAAGGTTTTGGAATCTTTGCAACAGTTTTACTCCAAGATGGATGCAGGGATGGTACAGCAGATTATCGGGTTTTATTGTGAGCATTATCGGAGGAAGGGATGAAACGCGCCAAAATAATCCTTGATTCTATGCAGCTAAAATCTTTGCGATCTGCACGGAAACTGGCAAAGGCATTGACGATTATCGAGGAGGAATGCGGTATTAAACAGGTCCGGCTTATACTGAAAGATTGTTTTTTGTGTGGATGGACGGATTTTGAGAAGCTTGACCGAACTCCAATGGAACGGTTAATTCGTGATATTATCAGGAAATTTTAGCCGCCCCGCGGCAGAGAGGCGAAGGGTAAAGACGTGCACACATCCGGCCGCGTGGTCGGTTGACATATAAGTAAACTTTTAGTGAAAGGGTGGTAATGCAGTTACACGAAATTAAATTATGCGAGCCAGTACAATTGTATCTCGAATCAAAAGGATATAAGGTGTATTTTGAGGTTCCATTTTCTTGTAGAGTTGTTGATATTGTTGCCATAAAAGAATCATCGATTATTGCCATTGAGTTGAAAGTTGGGTATTGCAAAAAGGTATTATTTCAAGCATCAAGAAATCTTATTTTTGCTAATCAAAGTTATATTGCTGTCGGACGGTCACCAAGACTTAAAAGTGTGTTGACGTGTAAACAGAATGATGTTGGAGTCATGGTTATTGGTGATAGTGTAGAGTTGTTAAATGTTCCGCAAATCCAAGATGGTAGAAGTTATTATAGAGAAAAAATCATTGAGTCATGCGGACGTAATTCAGAGAATTTAATAGCGGGAATTCCATGTGTAGCTGGCATTGGTCCGGCGATTCAAGTAAACAATGCCGTTGATGAATATCAAAAGCTAAATCCAAGTTCCACGTGGAAACAGATTTTTATGGATGTGCCAAATCATTACGCATCGCCGGCATCAATGCGGCAATCACTTGAAAAGCATAGATTTTTTAAGAAGTTAAAGGAAAAAGTGAAAGATAATACATGTGGCCAATGTCGTTTCCAAAAATATAGTTGCCCAAAAGGGCATAATCGCATGGATACGTCGAAGGCGTGTATTAACTTTGTTCGCACCTCTCCCAAAAGAATCTTTGAGAAACCTTGACACAGAACAACTACAACCCGACCTGTCCAAAAAATCCTAACTATTTACATCTTCGATACTTAGCTACTGGAGTTGTCGGGAATCGAACCAGACGTTTTTGTTTTATAAGCACTTATGACCACTTCATAACATATCATTTTTTTTATTTTTGTGTAGATTTTATATATTTAATCCATTAAATTACCGAAAGTAGGTATAGAGAGACTTTTAGAAATGGACTTCAGTATCGGACAGGGAGGTCCTCTTTTTGGCAGAGAAAAGCGAGATATTTGATTATGACCAAGCCCGCATACTGGCATTATATGCTGATGGTTATTCTATCGCTGAAATTGGAG
>JAQTMV010000251.1 GCA_028714175.1 Methylococcales bacterium | reverse complement strand
CGAACAAATTTCTACCGGCAAAAAAGTGTTTTATTCCCCTGGCCTGGGCGAAATAGAACCACACGTGATGGCAGCGATGCAAACCGTTGATTGCCTGTTAGTAGACGGCACTTTCTGGACGGACGACGAAATGTGCACGCAAAACATCAGCTACAAAAAAGCCCGCGATATTGGTCACTTACCTCAGTCCGGTCCAGGCGGCATGATAGAAATTCTCGGCGGTGTAGCTAAAGCCCGTAAGATATTGATACACATTAACAACACTAACCCGATCTTGGACGATGATTCCGAGCAACGTAAAATCCTCGAAGCCGCCGGCATTGAAGTCGCTTACGACGGCCTGGAAATCGAGTTATAGTTTTCAAGTAAAAACATGTTTGTTTACTCACCATCAGACAAAAGACATCACCATGAGCAATAACGAAAATAAAGCCTGGACAAAAGCTGAATTTGAAGCCGCCCTGCGCGGCATGGAAAAGTATTACCATATTCATCATCCTTACCATACCTTGATGAACGAAGGTAAACTCACCAAGGAACAATTACAAGGCTGGGTTGCCAACCGTTTTTATTACCAGGTGAGCATCCCTATAAAAGACGCCAACATTTTGGCTAACTGCCCTGACCGCGAAACCCGCGCAAAGTGGATACAACGCATACTGGATCACGATGGTCATCCCGGCGATCCTGGCGGCATTGAAGCCTGGATACAACTGGGCATGGCCGTCGGTTTAAGCCGGGAAGAAATCACCTCATTAAAACATGTATTACCCGGCGTACGTTTTGCAGTAGATGCCTATGTTAATTTTGCCCGTAGAGCGGAATGGCATGAAGCGGCAAGCTCTTCATTGACTGAATTATTCGCACCAAAAATCCACCAGCAACGACTGGATAACTGGCCGGAACACTATCCTTGGGTAGAACAGGAAGGTTACAGCTATTTCCGTAAACGGCTAACTGAAGCGAGGCGCGATGTTGAGCATGGCCTGGCGATTACGCTGGACTGGTACCTTACCCGCGAACAACAGGATCGCATGATTCAAATTCTGCAATTTAAACTGGATGTGTTGTGGACGATGGCGGATGCGATGTACATGGCTTATATTAACAACATGCCGCCTTATTTTAATATTGAAGCGTAGCTTGCTTTGGTTTAGAGACAACAGGAAAATGTGCGATGCAATGGTCAGAAGTAATCGATAGTCCGTATTTTAAAAACTTACCTTTTAAGATTGAGTTAAACCGCTACGGAAAAGTTGAAATGACTCCCGCCTCCAATAAACACGGCCGCTTACAATTCCATATCGGCACATTACTTGAGCGCAAACTCAAGAAAGGTGAAGTGCTCACTGAATGCTCAGTTCAAACTACAGACGGCGTAAAAGTCGCTGATGTCGCCTGGTGTTCCAAAGCATTTATCAAACAATACGGTTATGAAACGCCTTATTCTCATGCGCCTGAGCTGTGTGTTGAAATCGTCTCACCTTCCAATTCAAAAGAAGAGATGACTAATAAGGTACAACTTTATTTGCAAGCAGGCGCAGAAGAAGTTTGGGTTGTATGGGAAAATGGAATCATTGATTATTATGGCAGGATAGGGAAATTAGAAAAATCGGATTATGGTGTTAGTGTAAAACTGCCGATAAATTAACGATAGAACTCATGAATACTTCCGAATGAGTGCTTTTTTTAATGAAAATGTAGCATATATTGGCGGATTGAATTTGTCCGTATAACCGATTTATTACTAAAAGCAGCCCTATGATTGCAATAGACTGGATAAAACAAGCAGTGCGTGATGAATCTTATCATTATTTGCGGCATGGCGACCAAGAACACAAAAATGATAATTTAACTTTGGTTCAAATAGCGCAAACTTTTCTTAATAGGCGTATTCTGCGGTCACAAACACCTTGGCAGTAAAACTACGCGCTATATTTACCAAAAAAATCAGCCGATGTTAATAGTTGAAAAGGTGCCTTGCCTGGATTGTACATTTTGCGGTGAGCAATACTTTGATGCTGTCGTATTACAAAAAATCGAAAACGAGTACCTCGCCATCACTCACCAACAAAGGCAACCTCAGCGCTCTACGAAGGTTGCAGTTGAGGATTTTGCTACACTGCCTTTATAAAACCCGACACCATTAAATTCCCAAAAACTAAAAATGGCCATTAACCCGGAACTACCTATTCAATTTTCCCGCACCCACCGCCTGCAATGGGAAGAAGCCCAACAAAAGGATGTTATCCTTTACCCAGAAGGCATGGTGGAACTTAATCAAAGTTCTGCAGAAATATTAAAACTGTGCGACGGCACACGCAACCTTGCTCAAATTGTCAGCGAACTGGAACTGAAATTTGCAACATCGGGTCTCATTAACGATATTACCGCTTTCCTGGAGGTCGCTTTAAAAAATGGCTGGATCCAACAAAATTAACAGTAGCCCGCCGCGCTGGTTGTTGGCGGAGCTGACTTATGCCTGTCCGTTACAGTGTCCTTATTGTTCCAATCCGATTGATTATGCAAAATATCAGGCAGAACTGGACACCGAAGACTGGAAACGTGTACTGACACAGGCCCGCAAAATGGGCGCAGTACAGTTAGGCTTTTCGGGTGGTGAACCACTGACCCGCAAAGACCTGACCGAGTTGGTTAAACACGCCCGGGACCTGGGTTATTATTCCAACCTGATCACGTCGGGTTACGGATTGACAGAAGAGAAAATCATCCAGCTTAAAGAAGCCGGGCTTGATCATATTCAGATCAGCATCCAGGCCAGTACGCAGGAATTGAACGACCATATCGCAGGTACAACATCGTTCCAGCTCAAAAAAGAAGTCGCCCATCTGGTCAAAAAACACGGCTACCCAATGGTCTTATGCGTGGTCATACACAGCGAGAACATCCACCAGATGCCGGAAATATTGGCAATGGCAGAAGAGCTGGGTGCAGATTATCTGGAACTGGCAAATACGCAATATTACGGCTGGGCACACGCCAACCGTGATTTATTGCTGCCGACTAAAGCACAGTTTGAACAGGCCGAACAAATAGCTCAGGCGTTTAAAGAAAAAGTCGCCGGCAAGATGAAAATTTATTATGTCGTGCCGGATTTTTATGAAAATCGGCCCAAAGCCTGCATGAATGGTTGGGGAACTACATTCCTGACCATCGCACCTGACGGTGTGGCATTACCCTGTCATTCCGCACGCGAATTACCGGGACTGGACTGCCCCAATGTTAAAGATTACAGCATTGAAGAAATCTGGAAAGAGTCCAAAGCCTTCAACTTTTTTCGTGGTTTTGAATGGATGAAAGAGCCTTGCCGCAGCTGCGATGAAAAAGAAAAAGACTTCGGCGGCTGCCGTTGTCAAGCTTATCTGTTAACCGGGGATATGTACAATGCTGATCCGGTCTGTAGCAAATCGCCGGATCATGCCGTCATTCAGCAGGCAATCGATTCAGCAGCAAAAAACACAGTCTCTGTCGATGCAAAACCGTTGATTTTCCGTAACAGTAAAAATTCCCGGCTTTTCTCTTAACTATTTAAGGCTGGGTTATTACAGCGTAACCCGATAATTCTTTGAAAATATGCTGGATTACGCTATCGCCAACCCAGCCCGTCATAGAGATGTCAATCCCCAATATTGGGTATTTCATTCCTTGGGTTTCCTCCGGTGCGTCTTAGAGACTACGGCAAGGCAATTTTTACGCGCCGATTGCTTCTAGCAGCCTTGCAAATGAGTACATGAAGCAATGGTCTAAAATAATATGAAGGTATCATGGGAAACGGTTAAAGCCGCTCATAAACCTTTTCATCGACAGCCTGCTCGTTCACCAGATTCAGCATATTAACACTATCTCGCACCTGACCGAAACGTTTGATGTGACCGATGCGTTGTTCCTGTCTGGTTGGATTCAATGGTAAATCGACATTAATCTGCTTAAGCCGTTGCAGCAACAATTCCAAAACTCCTCGCTCCTCGTGGGTTTGCAGGGCCACGTCTTCATACAACTCATCACTGTCTTCGTGCAAAATGCGGCCTTAAAGCAATGCCGTAGCGTTATTGATACAACGGCGAACGCACCAAATCCGATAAATCATCCTCCGCCCAAGCCTTATCCCAACGGATACGATCAGGGTAAACGTATTAAAATTTTAGACCAAACACAACTTCCTCTCGGAAGTCATCACTTAAAGCCGGCTTAAACTGTTTCTGCTTGAGACCCAGTTTGGATGACACCTTTTCAAACAAATTGAGGCTCAGGTAGCGGACCATCGCTAAAATGGCCGGACTATTGTCCTTTCGGATACGACTGTCATCTTCACGCATGGCCACATCCAATCGCGAATGCAGGCGCTTTTCTATTAGGCACAAAGGGCTGGTTGTCTTTGAGGCCCAGCACATAATCACCCCGCTGGTCGCTGATTTGCTTGGCAATCGCCGTCTGGCAACCCATGGCGTCAATGGTGATGATGCAACCCTTCACATCCAGTAATTCCAATAGCTTGGGAATGGCCGTAATTTCGTGCGTTTTTTAGGCGGTGGCTTCCTGCCCAAGTAACAGTCGATTGGCGCAAGCCCATGCACTCAGCATCTGCAAAGGCGACTTC
>JAQTMV010000250.1 GCA_028714175.1 Methylococcales bacterium | reverse complement strand
GACCGATGGCAAAGTCCGTACTGTAGACGTTCCCTGGGCGCGTCCTGGCAGTGGCTTTACCTTATTATTCGAAGCCTTGGCATTAGCCTTGATCGAGCGAGAAATGCCAGTTAATCGGGTCGCAGAAATACTGAGGGTAAATCCACAGCGTATCTGGACGATCTTCAATCACTGGATTAGTAAGGCGAGAGCTGCCGATGACCCGAGCGCACTGACCAAGTTGGGTGTCGATGAAACCTCGACTAAAAAAGGCCATCATTACGTCACGCTGGGTGTTGATTTAGACACCTCTCGTGTCATTCATGTCACCGAAGGCAAAGGTAAGTCAACCTTGGAAAGCATCCAGCAACACCTTGAAACTAAGGGCGTTGAGAAAGAACAAGTGAAACAAATCAGCATGGATTTGTCGCCGTCATTTATAGCGGGTGCTGCCGAATCCTTTCCTGATGCTCAGATTACCTTTGATAGGTTTCATGTCGTGAAATTATTGAACGAGGCCATGAATCAGGTGCGTATCATCGAGCGTAAAGAACATGCCGAACTGAAAGGCCACAAATACACCTTTCTGAGGAACCGAGAAAACCTATCGGACACAAAAGAAAAATCACTGGATGAAATGATTAAACTTTACCCTACACTGGGCGAGGCTTACCGCTTAAAGGTGCTATTCAATGATCTCTGGGCAATGCCCGACAAGCCGGCTGCGGACGCTTTTCTGAGGCAATGGTGTGCGGAGGTAGACGCTGCCAAAATTACAGCATTTATGAAGTTTGCCAATACGGTCCGAGCACATTGGGCTGGGATTGTTCATTTCGTTGAGTCGCACATTACTAACGGTATTCTTGAAGGCATCAATAGTAAGATTCAGCTAGCTAAACGGCGAGCCAGAGGCTATCGCAATATTAAAAACTTCATTAATATGATTTATTTCCTTTGCGGGAAGTTAAAATTTGATTACCCACTGTATTTCACATAGAGCCAGTTTTTTGCATGGAGACTCGCTCTTCGCCTGTATCGAGGGCTTGTTCATAACCCTCCATTTCTTCAAACAATGAAGATGTCTGCCTTTGGCCGATTCCAGATGTATAAAAATTGTTCGGTCAATAAAAACCTTGACATGTCTACATAACTGAGTGGCAGCAAACTGAAACTGGCAAAAAGCCCTACCATATTCATCAACAGGATAATACCCTGTTCGCTTTTGCCGGACTATGGGAGCATTGGGAACACAAGCAAGAGACAATTTATTCCTGCTCCATTATAACCGCCGTTGCCAACGACGCAATAGCGTCTATCCATAACCGTATGCCGGTCATTATCACACCTGATCTTTATAACTTCTGGCTGGATAAACAAAACACGGCTGTTGTGTTGGCGGATTTTTTAGTCGCCGATGCTTACAACGCTATGCAACTTAGCCCGATAAGTACGCGGGTCAATAATCCCCTGCATAATGACGAAGAGTGTTTAGCCGAAGCTACTCAGTAAAGTAGTAACGTCACCGCAAGATGGTACAAACGATTGATAGCAAAAAATTGTTTACGAACTCATCTCCGTATGAATATTGACTTCGGCATTCGTGGATTCCGGTATTGAACCTATGATTTCTTTGCCCTCTATCCACTCAAATATCAAGCGGCCTAGATCTCCTTGAGTGAGATTGATCTTTAAAATTGAGTCAAGTTTTCAGTTCGCCAATTTAGCCTCCTGAATGAGCCGGTCGATTGCCTGGCTAGATCTTTAAGTACAGTCTGATCTCTGGTTACACACTCCCATATGGTTAGATCTTTAAGTACAGTCTGATCTCGGGTTACACACTCCCATATGGTTAGCACTCTCCAGCCCAACGAATTTAGTTCTTCTGCCACTTTTCTGTCACGAGCCGAGTTTCCATTCAACTTTTTTTGCCAAAAAGGGAGTTAGATGTAGGTAGTTTTGCGAATCTACATCCTGGATGCTGATGCCAAAAGCAGCCATGCACAAATATGATCACCTGTTTTTGAGGTAACACAATATCGGGATTGTCGGGAAGATCTTTGCGGTGAAGCCTAAATCGCAACCCCTCTGCAAATATGGACTTGCGTACCAGCACCTCTGGACGAGTATTTTTACCCCGAATACCGCTCATCATCCTGCTGCGTTTTTCGGGAGAAACGATATCAGTCATGCATTGTTTTTTCGGCTTATTTCTGGAATATTGTCTAAAGGTTGAGAATACCCGGCATTCTGAACAGATTCCCAGCATCCCTGTTTTTTTGCCCATTCTGAAATCATTTTTCCACCTGAACTACTGTGCAGTTCAACATTGATTTCATTAGCCCAAATCTGAAGTTGAGTTCGAAGTTCTGGAGAAATATCCTGTTTATTCCAGATGCGTTCAAGATCGATTTTGTCGCCGAGACGAAAGGACAGTAGAGCAACCAGATAAACTACGACATTGCCCTGAAAGGCCGGAAACATGGGTCGCACAATAGTCTGAGTTTTCTTGAAAACTATAGCCTTGGCAATCATTTTTTTATAGGTAAGAACATCAATTATCTGAGCTAAGGATTGTCCCTGCTGTTGTGATAGCGCTTCCATAAATCGTTCAAAGTTCTTTTGCGATCCAAGACTGACAATGTGTGGTTTGCAGTCCCATGTATTAAGGTATTTAGCCAAATCCGTTTTGGTAATCTTGCGTGAGGAAGGGATTGCGGCTTTAAGATCCCGGAGTCTGGCGGGTGTTGTCCCTTCCCGAATAAGCATGGTGTTATAACTGCCTGAAGCTCTTTCATAGAACCAGCGACCTATGCCATCCGGACAATAAGTTGAAAGTGAGAGCTTTTCCATGTCGACATGGAAAGGTTTGTTGGCAGACAAATCAGACTGTTTGACCGAATTCTGGCTATTGGCATATCTGGATATATCAGAGATAAGTGCTTCTTCCGTTACTGTATCACAGGAGTGCAGGATAATGACTTTGGCTGGCACCCGGACCCTGCTCAAATCAATTTCAGGATTCCTTTTTTTTGAAAAATAAATGGATGCCGTTGTTTGCCCACCATTCACAATCTGCATACCCTTGAGCCAGAGGATCCCTGTACCGCCATCCTGGGTTTTGCCGAGGTTTGCTTCATCAGCAACAACCACTATTCCGTTGTTGTATGCCATGAATTTCTCAGGATCATTTCGAAGCGTATCCCGAATTCCTTTGTTAACCTTGCCAGTTGCACTGAGAAACGACCGAACATTCGCCTCAAGCAGGCGAGCGCCGTATTTTTCATAAAGAAATCTTAAAGCCTCGCCGGGTATAACCGTCAATGCATAATCATAATCGGTCATTTCACCGGGGACATAGACACATGGCAAAGGACCACCCGATACCTCGTTAAAATTTACAACAAGTTCATCACGTGGCTTGCCCTCCGACCAATGCCGATAAAGTCGTTCGATATCCATGACCTCCAGTTTGACGGTTTTTCCATTTACCTCGCGCGATTTAAAATTTTTTGCCTTGGCTTGCCTGTCGGTCAAAACATAAACACGGATTTGGTCCAGTTTTTCATAGCATTCCTTTATGGTTAAAGCCAAATCATAAGAGTCACTCGACTTTTCCATTGTCGAGACCAGTCTTCCATTCACACAATTTGTGAGAAAACGAAAACACTGGTCGGCTGCCATTTTGGTGTCCGAATCAGGTATCGATACCAAATCATCAGAACCTGCATAGATACAGACAAACAGATCGATCTGATCTGCTTCCTCTGAAACGGCATATCCACTCAAACGCAAATTGGCATTGGCCACCTTGGCAGTGTAATGACAGATGTGATAATCGGGAAAAGTCATGCCGATTTCAGCCATGTGCTGCATGACAATCTCCGAAAAGACCGATTCGTTATAGGGTGATGCACCATCTGAGATGGCAAGACGATCGCCAATCTCGGCTCTGACATCCATTTGTGTTTGCAGGAGAAATTCACTTAGTTCCATATATCATATTGCCTTGAGTTGATAAAGTGCCTCGATAAAATCAACATCACATCCGGTTATCATGTCCAGGTCAAGTTCATATTTCACCTTGCTGATTTCAATTTTTACATCTTTACGAGTTATGCGCGGAAATTCGGCAAAAACTCGCATTATCTTTCTTTCAGAAAACAAGAATTGTCGGTCATACCGATTAGCAGCGGATTCGAGAAAGCCGACATTAAGAAGAGCGCTGTTAAACATTGCCAATGCTTGAGGGGTTTTACTCAGAATATTTCTCAGACTATCAATTTGTTCCGGTAAAGTAATCCCGGATGAATTCAGAGTAAGGCGAATACCTACAACAAAGAGTGGCTGAACCAGAGAGTCATCCAGTTGTTCAAGCGAATTAATTCTTGCCGGGAAGCCAATGGGCGATAGGGTTGTTTTGACTTCGATTGCACCGTTTCCCACTCTAAAATCATGAATTCCCTTGAATGGTCCTTCCCATCCTTCGATAGCAAGCATAGCTGGCAAACCTGATAACAAAAGGTCTCGCAGGAATTCAAGTTCACCGAAAAGCCCTACCTCATTTTCAGGTGAAAGGAGTCCAGATTGTTCATGATGCATAAAACTCTGCCAGGCTCTGATTCTTCCGAGAAAAACATGGAAAAGTCCTTCATCATTGACATGCTTGAGTCCATTTAGCCCATATTTAACACTTAAAAATAATAAACATTTATAATCAATATATTACATTACATAAAAAATCCATGTGGCACTACATTCTGAAAAATAGCGTCCCTTGTCAGTTGATTATACGATTGTCT
>JAQTMV010000249.1 GCA_028714175.1 Methylococcales bacterium | reverse complement strand
TGAAGCCGCTTGGATTAACCCGCCCCTTCCACGGACGGTAAAGGAGGCTCACGACCAGGAAAACGGTACACTCGATCTACACTAATATTCTTATAACGGGTGTCTCAAAATCATTGACATATACCGAGTCCGGTTGCAAACAAACGCCAGCCATAGCTTATAGTTTGTACCTTCGTTAGCTATGCTCCCGATTACCTTAACTCAACGTTCTATGCCCAGCCAAAAGAAACCTTAAAAAAGCAAATAATTATATTGGCTGTTTACCATTAGCACGGGTCATTGATGCCCGGCTAAATTGCAAAGGCAAACCCTCTCCTGTGAATCTGTGGCAAATTTAACATTAAACGAGTGGTTATAAATTATTTGACAAATAAATACAGCAAAATCAAATTTGTTAATAGCAGTAGAAATTATTTGACAAATAAATACAGCAAAATCAAATTTGTTAATAGCAGTAGCGCAGTCAGGCTTTTCCAGAACATTAGTGGATTGCGGTCTATTAAAGGTATACGTTCTTCAGCAGTTAAAAACTTCGGGTTAGGTGTGGACAAATCATGCAGAAACTCTGATAAATCGTCATATCTAAGCACCGGGTTTATTGAGGTGGCTTTTTTTAACGCGCCGTCAATCCAGATGGGCACCATGGCGTTGCAATGAAAACTGGCTACATAGACCAGTTTTGCCAGATTTATCTTGTTCGGTTTTTCCGGCATATCCTGGCCAAAGGGCAGGGCACCGTTAATCATTTCATAGGTGATAACTGCCAGTGAAAACAGATCGGATTTATCCGTGCCGCGTTGCCCTAGATGATATTCAGGCGCGGTGTAATTCAACGTGCCGAGTACATTCTCTTCGCTATGATGATCCAGCGGCGTAATTTCCGCTATACCGGCGATTTTAACCGAACCAAAATCGATAATTTTAATCTTGCCGTTGCCGTCAAACATGATATTTTCAGGTTTTAAATCCTGATGCAACATTTCCATGCGATGAAAGGCACGCAGCCCTTTGGCAAGTTGACTCACTATATTTCTTACTTCTTTAATATCGGGTTTGGGATTGGCCGTCATCCACTCCCTAAGCGTTAGTCCTTCCAAAAATTCGGTGACATAATAAATGCAGCTTTTTTCCCGGTCCGTGCCGAGAATTTTAAGGACATTTTCATGATTAATACGTTTTCCAGCCCATTCTTCATGCAGAAAATGTTCGATATAATGGGTATCGTCGTTATAAAAAATCGACGGTGTTTTTAAAATAACCGTGGTGCCGGTTTTCTTATCAAATGCGCGATATATCTGTGTGCGTTTGCTGGCATGTAATTCGGCTTCAATCCGGTAGCCGTCAAGCACCATGCCTGGCTCCAGGGGTGGTGGAAAAGACAGCTCCGAGTGACGGCGAATAACTTCATCTTCTTTAGCCAAAGGTAATTCATCAACGCGAATCACCTGGCAGGTGAGATTGTCATCGCTGTGATTATCGCTGGCCTGTTGTATGATTTTATGGGCGATCAGGGTTAAATCCGTCCCGCCCAGAAGCAGTTTTTTAAGGCTTTTTTCATCGATAAAGTCATGCACCCCGTCAGTTGTCATCAAAAACATATCCCCTGTTTCCAAAGACAGTGATTTGTAATCGACTTCCAGTCTGGGTTCTATACCCATTGCCCGGTTAAGATAATTTTTTTCATTAGAAACCCAGATGCGGTGGTCACGGGTTAGTTGTTCAAAATTACCTGCGCGCAGAAGGTAAATCCTGGAATCGCCGATGTGAAAAATATGCGCCGTGGTTGATTTCAATACCATTATGCTGAGTGTACTAACCATGCCTTTGGCCGATTCAAAGCGAACCTGCCCCTGACTGTATAGCCAGGAGTTCGTTGCGGAAAGAATCTTTTGCCCCGCCTGTTTGACTGACCACGAATCGGGGGTGCTGTAATAATCATCTAAAAAACTGATGACACAACAATGGCTGGCCTGTTTTCCGGCATCGCTGCCGCTCATGCCGTCAGCAATGGCAATGGCTATGCCTTTATAAACAAGCTGCGAGCCGTCGGGAATTAATGAACCGAAGAAATCTTCATTATCTTCTTTAATACCTTTATCGCTGGCAAAGCCGATACTGACCTGGAGTTTTGGCATGGTTGATTCGTGTATTAATTATTCTGTTATCTGGCGGTACTTGCAAAACGCCTGGTAACTGCCTTTCGGCTATGTTCAGGAGAGTCTTGCCGAACCACATACAAACCTTTTGCAAGTACATACCTTACATGAGTCTATGATTACCTGTAATTAAACGTCTCACGCTGTTTTTCTGCGGGCAACGATGACGCCATCACGGGTTGGATTGATAAAAGTATCAAAGTCGGGGTCATTAAAAATGAGTCGATTGTGTTCAATAATGGCTTCCGTCCAGCCCTGGAACATATCTTCATAATGCTCCATCGCGACCCGTCCATGCCATAGAACATTATCGGCAATATATAGGCCGCCGGGGCGAACCCGGTCTTTAGCCATTAGCCAGATTTCCGGATAGTCGCCCTTGTCGACATCGTTATAACAGATGTCAAACAGGCCCTCAGTTCGGGCAAAAATATCCTGAGCCAACCCCATCCGAAAATCAATTCTATCCCATAAACCTGCTGCACCAAGGTATTGCTTAGCCTTCTCCTTGTTGAGCAGGTCATATTCGCTGCAAATAACTTGTCCGGTTGGGCCTACCGCTTTTGCGAACCAAAACGCGGAATAGCCATAACCGCTGCCAAATTCAAAAACCCGCTGAGCATTGACCGTTTTTGCCATCGTTTCGAGAAAAATGCCCACTAAACGGCCAACGATGGGGAAGTTATTATTCCGCGCCAATGCTTCCATCTCGATCAGCGTCGGATGATCGGTATGGTTCAGCAAGCTGCGCATGTAATCTTCAATAGCCGGATTGACCGGAATTAAGCCGCCGGGATTCAAAACATGTATGGATTGTAAGTCGGACATTGGTTAAACCTCAGAAAAACCATGATTACAGATAGTACAACGTTCTGATTAAAACAGCCAGATGCCTTGAAACTTTTGCGCCAGTTCGAGTTGAAAGTCAGATTAATTTGAACATCTTCCCATGTGGGTAACGCTTCTCCGCCCGCCTTGTATTTACCCTCCGTTCGTCCGTTGATCCAGTAATTTTGGGGCTTTAGATTGGAGGGCGGCATCGGTTGTGGATTAATCAATAATGCTCTTAGGGGGGTAAAAATCTGTTGTGTATTACTTGCAATGATAGCATTCGATACTAAGTATACATCTGTGAAGTGTATTTTATTACCTCCGTTAGGATGTCTAAGTTTAGTTGCAATTAATGCAGTTATTCACGAGTATATTATTGATCGCAATTAATAACCGCTATACAATCGCCAGCAACACAACTGCTGCGAACGCTTGCAAACATGACTCAATTTTCTTCAGATATTTATAATGAACCGCGTGATATTGATGTTAACACGCTGAACAATTTAGGCCCATTGCGCCAAATGGCCGGTGTTTGGACAGGTCAACGAGGTTTAGATATAAAACCAAAATCAGAAGGTGCTAAAAAACAGGCTTTTGTCGAACGGATTGAATTACAGCCTATTGATCCAGTAACTAATGGCCCACAACTTCTTTATGGTTTACGTTATCACACCCACATTACCAAACCAGATCAAATTAAGACCTATCACGAGCAAGTAGGTTATTGGTTATGGGAAAAAGAAACTGGAACTTTAATTCATACACTAACAATTCCTCGTGGATTAGTAGCAATGGCCTCAGGACAAACAACTCCAGATGCTACCAAATTTGAATTGATCGCAACTGAAGGATTAAGCACTTGGGGAATATGCTCCACTCCATTCCTTGATCACGCATTCAAAACAGTAGAGTTTAAAATAAGTGTTACGTTCAATCCTGATGGAACCTGGTCATACGAAGAAGATACCGTTCTTCAAATTTTAGGCCAGGCGGATCTATTTCATCATGTTGATCGTAATATTTTAACAAAGATGTCAGAACCTACTCCCAACCCACTCGCACTTCAATAATAATTCCAACTAATCGTTGCAGCTGACAAGGCCAAAAGTAGGGGCTTTCACCCCGACTTTTGGCCTTGCAGGTGAACTAAACGTTAGCGCGGCAAGCGAAGCTTGCCGCATCTTGCAGGGTGAAAGTCCCTGTCGGGCAAGGTCTAGCCAACCACCCGTATCGAGTGTTGCGTGTTCGGCGGAACGTTGCAAGTGGTTTCGGCTGCTGCAAATGCGAACAAGGGAGGCGAAGCGTACACAGAGAACCCCATAGGCCCCTTCGACGGGCTCAGGGTAAACTCCGGGGATGCGCACATCCCTGAAGCCAGGCCAGCATCGTTATAGCATAAATGCAGTCGGCGACGTTGTTAACGTGACGGAAGCCAACACAAGGAAATCACCAAGGCGAGATTTCTGAGGGGCTGCCGGTGTCCAGGGGCGTGGCATGTGTGGAGAGAAGCGGACAAGAACTTGCCAGACCCTTACAGCTCCCGACTCTGGGGCAAGGTATGCGGATATTAAGCCACATCAGGGGGACAAAATCGCCGGGAGCGATTTTGAACAGCTGAAAGCTGGCCCGAAGGGTGAACCACAGGGATGTGGCGAATAGACCCGGAAACAGAGTTAAGCCGAAACCTAAATTCTACCGGATACAGGTAAGTCTACCCAACAGAAAGAAGGATGGCTGATGGATGATTGGGGAGTCAGATTCACTCATAGTGTGCGCTGGGCAGCGCGTTATTCAGGAG
>JAQTMV010000248.1 GCA_028714175.1 Methylococcales bacterium | reverse complement strand
GAAATGCCGATACGCCATGCAGGGTACGAATGGTCGTCATCCGCTCTTTGCGGCCGGTCAGAATCTTGTGCGGATACGCCTGATGGCCGACATCCCAGACCAGCTGGTCTGACGGCGTATCGAAGACGTAATGCAGGGCTATGGTCAGCTCGACGGTACCCAAGCCGGCCGAAAAGTGGCCGCCGGAAATACTCACGGTATGGGTTAAATACTCGCGCAGCTCTTGCGCCAGCGGCTTTAGCTGGTCTTTCCTGAGCTTGCGGACATCGGCGGGGCTGTTGATGCGGTTAAGCAATGGATAGTTAGGCAATGTGTTCATATTAATAAAGAGGTTCGCGATAGAACATCAGGATAATCCCAATCTGAAAAAGGGCGGCCACAGAAACAAAACCGGCAATATCTTTGCCTGGTTTATCCAGTTTTAATTCCAGCCAGCGGCCGGTTGCCAGAATGAGAGAAAAGATACCCATTGTGGTGTGGCCGACCTGAATAAGAAAAGCACTTTTGGCTTGAAAGCCGACATGGGAATGAGTGAGCAGCATTAAACCGCCGAAAGCTGCCAGCAGCGGAAATACAAAGGGAAGGTTGTTATCGGGTTTTTTGGTCATTCTGGCACTCAGTTCAATAATGCCAAGAACAAACACCAGCAAAGTCGCAATTCTGTGCTGCAATACTTCGCCATTATTAAACGTACTTTCCCAGAAGCCTATCGGTCCCAATGGCCAGGTTTCAGCGTCACTGCGAAAAAAAAGAAAGATGCCCAGAGCGACAAAGCCCAATGGCCAATACCGGGATAATGGTAAATATTTATCGAAAGCTGACAAAGGCGATGGTAAATGCTTGATATAAGAAAGCATGGCAAAGAAACTCATCGTTGTCAGAAAAATCCCCGCTATGTTGTGATTATAATTTGACCATTCGGTCGCCGCTATTGAAGGCACTTGATCAATAATAGCAACCCGTCCTGCTTCACCCGCTATTAGCGCAATATGGCTGGGAGAGCTGGTTTGGGGAATTTGCGGGCTAAAGGTGTTTATCACTTCCTGCCAGCTTGCAGTCAGTGTCGGAATATCAACCGCCGGGGGTTGCGAAGCCAGACTGGCAGCAGTAAATAATAAGGTAGTTAATACAAAAGTTTCCGCTTCAATGTAATAGGGTACGCGATAGTTTAATGCATAATAATTGCCGGAAATACCGTATGCCTGCACTGCGCTTTTATTCAACCAGGCAAAACCCAGGGCAAGAGCCAATAATATTATTTTTACCGTTAATAAATTGCCGTAGCCTGTGCCGACCAGACCGTCCCATGTATCGATGTACTGCAAGGCCATAGGCAACCCCGAGATTAAAATCATGGCCACTGAGGCCATGCCAAACTTGGAGAATCGGCGTAGCATTAAAGGCCATAACTCAACTGGAACCTGGTTGCTTTTCCGCAAAAGCCAAAGATTGACCAGCTGAAAAATACCGCCGATCCAGGCGGCGGCGGCCAGTTGGTGAATAACAGTCAACGACATTAAAATGAACCTGTTTTCAAAACGCCCCGCCGCATGCACAAGCCATGCCCCTGAAATAATCATCGGTAAGGCCACCATGACGGCAGTTGTCCATTGCTTCTGAGAAAAAGGGTTATTACGCAGGTACCCATAGCAATATCCCGCCAACAATAAGGTCAGTACAATGCGTACAATGCCGCCGATGAATTGAGTGGTGTCCGCGAATTCAGGAAATGGCCAGCGTTCAAGGACTGCCGACATCAACCAGATCTTAAGAATTATTTTAAAAAGTTGCGCAGCAGCCAGTAAAAAACCGCCTTTATAGATAAGCGTTAACGTTTTATGCAGTAATACAGCATTGTAGATGTCCTCTGACTTCTGTCCTTCGTCCTTTGATAGCCACGGACGTAAAACAAAAAGACCCCAGAACAGGCCGCCGATTGTTAATGAATAACAAATCAAAGCTAACCCGCCTATCAGGGAATCGAGAAAATCAGCTATACCCGCCATTACGTGTCCTATTGAGATACAGAAAAATGAATAACGTCTTCAGTTAAATGACCATCAGCAGCGAAGACTTTAAATCTGAGGGCATAATCGCCTGACTCCAATGCTGGAATATGGATTATGATCTGGCCCTGCTTAGTGCCATTTTCTGCTTGCAATAATTCATGTTTATCGCCTTTACGAACTAAAAAAATTTGCGACAGGCCCAGCTCTATTTGAGAATTAAAAGTAAGCTCTACTTTGTCTTGTTGGTAAGCATGAATGGGCGCAATTTTTAATGAATAATCAGTTATAACCGCATGAGCTGAAACTAGTGCGGTCTGACCCAAAGTCAGCAATAACAGGATTAACTGAACCAGCTTTTTCATTACTCTACTACCTCAGTGACTTTATTTGCTTTTAAAAGCATGACTGGCCAGATTCTTGCCCAAATCCCAAATGGAACCGGGTACTTGATGCGTATCTGCAATAACTTTATCAAATGCACTGACAATATGATCGCGATCTTTTTGTGTCAGATTTAATGGCGGCAACAGTTTGACTACGTTCATGCCGTGTCCTGCAACCTGAGTCAGAATCCGGTGTTCCTTAAACAGGGGTATCGTGATCATTTGACAGAACAAGCCTTTATTGGCGGCTTCCAGCATGGCCCATGCCGCCTTCAATCTCAGGCTTTTCGGTGACTTGAACTCGATGGCAATCATCATACCTTTGCCCCGTACTTCTTTCAGGAACTCATATTTTCCAGACAAAGCGTTTAAACTGTCGATAATATCAGTGCCCGTTTTTAAGCTGTTTTCCACCAGCTTTTCTTCTTCCATAACATGCAAAGTGGCAAGGCCTGCCGCCATCGCCAAATTGTTTTTACCAAAGGTTGAACCATGCACAACGGCTCTATCCATACGGTTAAAAACACTATCCATAATTTTGTGTGTAATAGCTACTGCACCGACTGGAACAAAACCGCCTGATAAGGCTTTAGCCATACAAATCATATCCGGTTTAACGTTCCAGTGGTCGATTGCCCAGAATTTACCAGTACGTCCGAGACCTGTCTGAACCTCGTCGGCGACAAACAAAGTGCCATATTTTTTACAGAGACGTTCAACTTCGGGCAAATAATTATCATCGGGTACATTAACGCCTTTACCTTGAACAGGTTCAACGATAAATGCTGCAACATCTTTACCGCTTAAGGCTTTTTCCAGCGCCTCAAGATCATTAAAAGGGATCGGGCTGCAAGCCGGCAGCAGCGGACCAAAGCCTTCACGGAAAATTTCTTCGCCATTCAAGGATAACGCGCCCATCGTCAAGCCATGATAGCCGTGTTCACAAAAAACTATCTTTTCCCGTTTGGTAGTGTAACGGGCAAATTTGATAGCGGCTTCCACTGATTCGGTTCCTGAATTGCAGAAGAATATCTTGTCGAGATTGTCCGGAGTCGTTTTCAGAAGTTCTTTAGCCAGTAAACCGCTGAGTATAGAAACGTCAAGTTGCACAAGATTTGGCAATTCCAGCGTCAAAGTTTCTGTTAATGCGTTGATAACGGCAGGATGGTTGCGGCCAATAGCAAATACGCCAAATCCACTCAACAGATCCAGATACTCAGTACCGGCCTGGTCATAAAGATATTGTCCGGCAGCTCTTTGGTAATGACGGTCGTAGCCTATGGTCTTTAACATTCTGACCATCTGATTATTAAGATACCGTTCGTGCAGATCAAATTTATCAGTGCTGTGTTGGGCGATAAGTTCGGCAATGCTGAAAGTCATATTTGAGGTTCGAGGTTCGAGGTTCGAGGTTCGAGGCTAAAATCGGTCACAGTATCAAGATGTCCGGCAATGGACTTCAGTGTGCTCCTGGCAGCATTAAAATGCAGACCCAGTTTTATCAAGCCGGGCAATTCAGCGGGATGAAGAACCAGATACATTAATAATTTGCCTAATGCAATGTCGCCCTGATTATCAAGCGAATGTATAATAGCCAGCGGCAAGTCCATGTTAACAGGGTCAGCTATGGCCCGAATAGCCAAAAAAGGGAAATCATGTATTTTCGCAACCCTGGCTATAGCAACGCTTTCCATATCCAGCGCAATTGCCCCCGTTTTTGATTGCAGCTGTTTTTTGTCTTTGCTGGATGAGACGATGCTTTTACTCTCAGCCAGACTCCCGGTATGAACAATAGCATACATTGAAAGTAGATTTTTGGTATGGCTATGCCAATCGCTAGAAACGCAAAATTTAGTGTCTCCACCATCACCCTCGGCATCTATCAGTTTATCAGCCAGGGTTAAATCGCCTGGCTTTAATGTTGCACTAAGAGCTGCGGCGCAACCCCAACTCATCAGTCGAGTTGCGCCTTTCGTTATCAGCAACTCAGCGGCTGCCTGCGCATTAGCGGAACCGGCGCCTGAATATGCGAGTAATAACTTGTCAGCAATGAAAGCACACCCCCCTTTTTTAATCTTTTTTGCTGTCAGGGTGGTCAATTCTTCCGGTAAAGCAACAACAATGCCGGTGATCACTATTTGATCTGCTCATTGCGGTATCGAGCCAGCGCCCAGAGTGGGAAAAACTTGTCATATCCATGGTATTTAAGATAGAAAACCTTGGGAAAGCCGGGAGCGGTAAAACATTTGTCGTTCCAAACGCCATCAGCTTGCTGATTGTGCAAGATAAAATCAATCCCTGCTTTTACTTCGGGGCTGTGCGCTTCGCCTGCCGCCATCAGTCCTAACACGGCCCAAGCCGTTTGGAAGGCGGTGCTAAAACGGTAGCTTCCACTAACACTTTTATCGTGATAGCTGTAATTATCCTCACCCCAGCCGCCATCTTCACGTTGTACGCTTTTTAACCATTTCACAGCTTTTGTGTACATCGGATCATTTTTAGGCAAGCTAGTCTGTTCGAGGCC
>JAQTMV010000247.1 GCA_028714175.1 Methylococcales bacterium | reverse complement strand
ATGTAAAGGCGGCCTATACGCGGGTATGTGCATTTTTTGACGAGTTGAAAGCAATTGCGCCGCAGTTGACCCCTTTGCAATGCTGGTATCGAATTTTAAGTGAAGCAATGAAAAAATATCTGAAGGGGGCAGTCTTAAAACCGCCAGATTTGATAAGTTACGCGAGCTAAACGCTCTACATAACTCAATTTTTCTTGTCAAGTTTATGCTGGTTTTTATTGGCAGGGATATGTTCAACTGCGGTTTTTAGGTTCAATGATAGCTTTGGCTAAGCTTGAAGGCCTTTCGCTTTTAAGCAGTGAGCGAATCAACTCTGACGCTTGTATGGTGCCCAGTTTAAGTGAGCCTGCAATCCGCAACATATCATCCCAATGTTGCGTAATTCGATTCATTTTCACGCAACTACGCGCAAGTTCATCAAGAGCGCCATAATTGGCATTCATATCAATACGCCAAAAAACAGATTCACCGGCATCTGCCAAGCGTGGCGAAAACTGGTAGCCAAGCAGCCAGAATAAACCAAAGATCATATCACTAGCCCCGGCCGTATCAGTCATGATTTCAGTGGGATTTAAACTGGTTTGCTGTTCAAGTAATCCTTCTAAAACAAATATTGAATCTCTCAGTGTCCCCGGGACAACAATGCCATGAAAGCCTGAAAACTGGTCGGATATGAAATTGTACCAAGTGATGCCCCTCTCTGAGTTAAAGTATTTTTTATTGGGCCCGGAATTTATGGTTCGAACCGGCGTTACAAAACGCATACCGTCTGCCGACGCTACTTCTCCACCGCCCCAAGCCAGCGCTAAAGGGATCTTTGTCTGATAATCGACCAATTGACTATTCCCAGAAGTCAGCGTTTCCGAACGCATATAATTTTGCTTCACCCAGTTCAACCGGTGACGTGTCAAGGCTGGAATATTGTGTTTAATAAGCGGTTCCAAGCCAATATTACAGGCCTCAGCTAAAAGTACTGCACAGATGCTGATGTGTAAATCGTCAGCGCGTGCATTGGATTCACTGACATGGGTGAATTCATTGGCGAAACCGGTGTGTGCGTGAATTTCCAACAGCAGTTCAGTCAGATCAATAGGCGGAAGAAAACTGGCAACCTGATGGCGTAACTGAATAAGACTTTCCGGTTCATCTAATTTATCAAGATTAGAAATAGTCAGCGTTGGAATGTTATCAATAGTCTCAATCCGTACAGCATCATTTTGAGCAAAATTAACTTCAGTTTGTTTATAGGCACTATCAAGACGTATTGCCAGGTTTTTTATAGCCTCATCTGCTGCCAGGGGATGACCAAGAGCCCGGCAAATTTGATGCTTATTGGCTTCCCAACTTTCGCCTTTCAGAAGTTTTGCTCTGGGGTCGCCCCATCGATCACTGGCTTCAACATAGATGTCACGACGTCGCAGACTATCCTGTAATCTGTCTAATACGCAAAGCGTATAAGCCCGTTTATTGACCTGACCATCCTTATCAAAAACCAAGCGATGCCATGATTTGGTAACAATATCAAGAGGCACCTCTTCGAGCTTTTGCTTTCGGGTTCCTTCTAAGTCACGTAAATAATTGACTGCCTCAATCATGGCTGTTCCGGCAGAAGCTGCCTTGAAGTTTATTTTGTCCAGGAGATGCGGTAAAAATCGACGGACTCTTCCATATTGTTCCACCATTTCGTCATGAAAATTATTGTCTGGTGACCGAGCCAATTCATTAATAGTCGCAATAGATTGAAGCATGTTTACCTTTGAAACTTTAGCAAAAATAGCATCACGTAAATCAAGAGCACTGCACTCTTCATTCAAAACAAAGGCGCAGACTTCTGCTAAAGTTAATGCCGATTTATCCAGATCTTTCAGTGTCCGCAATCGTTTTTTACAGCCTATTTTCTTGGCTTCGCTGGCAACATGCGTGATAAGAAGATCAAGCACGTCAAGCGCATCATCAAGCGCCGTAATTTCAAAGACGTGAACAAAAGCGACCAACGTCGCGATGCACCTATCTTCTGGCATCCGGGAAATTTTAGGCATTGAAGCAATACCCGCATACCGAGCCAGATTTTTTAACCGACTCGGTGGGATGTATTTAAAATTGAGCGCATGAATACCAAAAGCTTGAAATTCGACATAACGATTGATGGCAGCATTAAAGGAGGGGCCGCTGATGTTAACGGGGCCACGACGTAACAGATCAAATTTTGAGGAACCAGAACCTTCTGATACGTTCAAGAGCTCCTTGAGTTTAGCCTTTTGAGCAGCATTGGGTAATACGGCCAGACGTTGCCACAAGCGATTATTCGTCCGTTCTCGAATTTCTGAAATCAAGCGTGACAGTGTTGTAGCACCAGGGAGAAGCACTTTATTATGGATCAGCCACGCCGTGGCAAAATCAAACATCACGCTGGGTCGTTCATTACTAATCCAGGAGCGTGCATAGAGCAGTCGACTTAGCTTGAATCGCCAGGGTGAGGTATTGAAGTCGTGGTAACCATACCGATTTTGTATTTCAGCACTGTGCGCATAACGAGTTTGTTTACGTTCCATGTATTTATATAAGTATCTGGCATCAACATCACCCATCTGTTGCGCCACAAAAGTGGCCGCACCGGGTGGGACGATGGTTGGGTCAGCCAGGAAAGTGCCTAAAAAACGCACCGTTGTGAGCTGCAGCGCAAAACCTAGACGATTATGATTCCCACGCCGATTGTTGATTATCAAGAGGTCGGCATTATCTAAATGGAAATATCGAGCAAGCTGATTTTCATTTGGCTCACCTGCAAATTGTCCGTAATGACTTTTCTGTTCTTTAGAAAGAAATTCTATTGGCATGAATAGTACGCATGATTAGGTTAAATAAACGGTCGTTTTATTTACTTTCTAAATCAGGTTTATTTAATCGTTTTTTAGAGGTAAAATTAGATAATAAACCCAGTAAAACAATCATAGTAAAAAACAAAATAATTTTTACCTTTATTTAACTAATTTTATGCTTATCGGTTACGCCAGAGTCTCTACTCGTGATCAACACCTGAATCTGCAACAAGATGCGATACGTGCAGCGGGTTGTGGAAAAATATTTTTAGATGAAGTGAACGGTTGCTTCCAGGCCTGGTCTTGATAGATTAAAAGAACAACTGCGTCCAGGGGATACCTTAGTTGTTTGGCGTTTAGACCGGCTGGGGCGATCTATTCGTGATTTAATTGATTGGGTAACGAAGCTTGAACATCAAGGCGTTGGCTTCCAGAGCTTGCAAGAATCTATAGACACCACAACGTCCAATGGAAAACTCGTATTTCACTTATTTGCCGCATTAGCCGAATTTGAACGTAATTTGATCGGAGAAAGAACGCGTGCCGGATTAGATGCTGCGCGTGCGCGTGGAAGAAAAGGGGGGCGCCCAGAAGCATTGGATGCTGAATAGCGTAAATTGCTGATTGATCTTTATGAACAGAAAAAAACACCTGTTAATACATTATGCAAGATGATGGGAATTTCAAAGCCAACCCTCTATTTATACATAAAAAAAGAAAATAATTAGTTCTCAAGCCACTTCTCAAAGCGTGTTGATTTTTTTATTTGAAACTGACCGCCGGCTGACGGTGAAGCCTATGTATGTTAACTTCGGTACGACAGTTGCCTTCATCGTACTGGGCCTTGAATTATGAGCAGGTTATACTTTGTATCGAGTCAAACTTAACTATTTAAGGACATATTACACATGGCTAATAAAAGATCATGGTCAGCTACTCCCCCCAAGAAAATTAAGCCGACCGTCCCTGGTTCGACGCAATCAATGCTAAAAGAAAAAGCAGACAAGCTCATTGATGACGTTATTAAACCCCAGTATGTGAAACCAGCCCCAACTAATGACGACTACAACTATATCGCAGATATTCATAGCAAGTGGTACCGGAATTATTTTTATTTTTGTGCAACCTATAACTGTCCAAGCCCGAATGCACTATCGCCATCGTTTGAGACAAAATTTGCACGCATGGAATATGTTGTTGACAACAGGTTTAATCTCGCGTACATGCGGCATAACGAGCAATGGTTTGAAGTGTTTCAAGATATTTCGATGGATGAGTGTCTAAAATCGATTAAGGAAAATCCTGTTTTTACCCCTTGATGATGACCGCTGAACAGTTACACTTCCGTTACTAACATACACTTTATGAAAAAAATAAAAGTTACACTGACGCCGGAGCAAATTCAGTGTTTAAAAAGTCAGATTTTCAATGATAAAGAACCCGGAACTCTGCTAAAGGATTTTTCTACCTTGCTCGATTTTATTGGCTCTACAGGTATTCCAGTTTCTGGAAAAAATCATTTAATTGCGATCAAGCTGCTTCCGCAACTCAATCAACTCATCTCTCATCCTCTAGACATGAAGCTGAAACGACTCCAGCAAAAATCCTTCCCTCACATCAATGGCTTGTATCTTTTGCTGAGAGCATCAGGATTAACGCAAATCGCTCTTGAAAAGAAGGAAACGAAATTGATGCTGGATAATAAAGTCTTGGCCGATTGGAAATCGATGAATCAAACGGAACGTTATTTTGCTTTATTTCATACGTGGTGGCTTCGAGGCAGTGCCGAAATTATCGGAGAGAGTAGTAGGGATTACTATAACGGTTTGTATGATAGCCTAAACTTTTTTCTAAACACCTTGGGCGACGGTCTCAGTGTTAAAGATAAACCGTATGATTTTGACTATTTTCGATACAGCCCTGGATTTCATAATATGGCGCTGATGGAATTATTCGGTTTTATTCGAATTGAACAGGACGCCGTGTAGATGGTTTCCAAAACCCGCTTAAAACCGCCGCAGAAAGACTAAAATTTCCCTGAGGTTAAAAAACGAGCGGAATATTTCCATAGGAAAACAGGGGAAGTTAAATTCGGAATAATTGCAATAAGGTTTTGCAAGCGAACTTTAGATGCGGTAAAA
>JAQTMV010000246.1 GCA_028714175.1 Methylococcales bacterium | reverse complement strand
GGCGCATCGTGCGCGTGGTCTTAATCCCGATAACCACTTCATTAGAGGGACGGCACAGAATCCTGATGTTTATTTTCAGGCCAGGGAAACCGTCAATCCCTTTTACGCCAGAACCCCGGCTATCGTTCAGAAAGCAATGGATAAATTTGCCGGAATCGCCGGACGCCATTACCGGTTATTCGAATACAGCGGCGCCAAGGATGCCGAAAAAATCATCGTCATTATGGGGTCTGCCGCCGAAACTGTGAAACAAACCGTCACTCACCTGGTTAGGCAAGGCGAAAAAACCGGTGTCATCCACGTTCGTTTGTATCTTCCTTTTGCACAGGACGCTTTTCTCGATACGCTGCCTCTGACTGTCCGATCCGTTGCCGTACTGGATAGAACCAAATCACCGGGTGCTACCGGAGAGCCGCTATTTCACGACGTGGTGACCACCTTTTCAGAAGCATTCAGTACCGGCAAACTGGCCAAATTGCCAAGAACAATCGGCGGCCGTTACGGACTTTCCTCGAAAGAATTCACCCCGGCCATGGTGAAAGGAATCTTCGACGAACTGGGCAATGCGCAACCCAAAAATCATTTCACCATCGGTATTCACGACGATGTCACCCATAACAGCCTGGATTATGATCCGGCCTTCTCTATCGAATCGGAAAAAGTGATTTCCGCATTATTCTTCGGTCTCGGCGCGGACGGCACGGTCGGCGCCAATAAAAACACCATCAAAATCATTGGCGAATTGCCGGATTGTTATGCCCAGGGTTATTTTGTCTACGACTCCAAGAAATCGGGCTCACAAACTGTCTCGCATTTGCGCTTCGGACCGGAACCCATACGTGCGCCTTACCTCGTTCAAACAGCTCAATTTATCGGCTGTCATCAGTTCAATTTTCTATTCAAGACGGATATTTTGGCGCAGGCGGCGCAAGGTTCGGTATTCTTGCTGAACAGTCCCTTTGCCGCTGAAAACGTATGGGATCATCTGCCCCGCTATGTCCAGGAGAAAATCATCACCAGGCGTTTGTCCTTCCATGTCATCGATGCCTCGAAAGTGGCGCAGGAAACCGGCATGGGCAACCGTGTAAATACCATCTTGCAAACCTGTTTTTTTGCCCTCTCCGGCGTGCTGCCGCGAGAACAGGCGATCGCTAAAATAAAGGAGGCCATTAAAAAAACCTACAGCAAGAAAGGCGAGGAAATTGTCATGAAAAACTTCGCCGCCGTTGATCAGACCCTGGCCCATTTGTATCAGGTCAAAGTCCCTCAGCAGGTCACCAGTACACTGGAAATGCCCCCTATCGTACCGGTTGATGCACCCGCATTCGTACAGGAAGTTACCGCCAAAATGATGGCGGGAGCAGGCGACCAGCTCACGGTCAGTCAATTACCGCTGGACGGCACCTATCCATCAGGCACCACAGCCTGGGAAAAACGTAATGTTTCCGAGTATGTGCCCGAGTGGGAGCCCGATCTTTGCATTCAATGCGGAAATTGCAGTTTCGTTTGCCCGCATTCGGTCATCCGGGCCAAATTTTATCATCAAAGTTCGTTGCAATCCGCCCCTTCCGGATTCAAGTCGGCGGGAATCAGCGCCAGAGGATTTCCGGAAACCCGTTATACCTTGCAAATCTATCTTGAAGATTGCACCGGCTGTACTTTGTGCGTCAGCGTTTGTCCAGCCATCAGTCTTAAGGAAAGCGGCGTCAAGGCCATCAATATGAAACCAAAAGCGCCGTTGCTGGAGCAGGAGAAGGAAAACATCCGGTTTTTCGAGACCTTACCGTACAATGACAGGACCCGCGTGGATTTCTCGGCTATCCGCGGCGCTCAGTTTCTTCAGCCCCTGTTTGAATTTTCCGGCGCCTGTGCCGGCTGCGGTGAGACGCCTTATATCAAACTGGTATCGCAATTATTCGGGGACAGATTGATTGTCGCCAATGCCACCGGCTGTTCTTCAATTTACGGCGGTAACCTGCCGACGACGCCGTGGACCAAAAACCACGAAGGACGCGGCCCGGCCTGGTCCAATTCGCTGTTTGAAGATAATGCCGAATTCGGTTTGGGATTTCGCTTGACTGCCGATAAACATCGAGCTTTGGCGATGCAGCTCACTCAAGAATTCCAGCAGGAATTAGGTAGCGACTTCGTGAATGAAATTGTCAATGCTCCGCAAAAAACCGAGTCCCAAATCCGGAGGCAACGCGAACGAGTGGCGGAATTAAAAGCGGTGCTGCTACAATTGAATACCGATCTAGCCCAGGACCTGCTGTCCGTTGTCGACCATCTGGTCCGGCGCAGTATCTGGATTATCGGGGGCGACGGCTGGGCCTACGACATCGGTTCAGGAGGGCTTGATCATATTCTCGCCAGCGGACGAGATGTCAATGTGCTGGTCCTGGACACTGAAGTATATTCAAATACCGGCGGGCAAATGTCCAAATCAACGCCACTGGGAGCGGTCGCCAAATTTGCTGCGGGGGGAAAAACGGTGGCGAAAAAGGATATCGCCTTGCAAGCCATTTCCTACGGCAATGTTTACGTCGCCCGTATTGCGATGGGCGCAAATCCCCAGCATACTCTATTGGCCATGCGGGAAGCGGAGGCTTATCCGGGACCTTCATTAATTCTGGCCTACAGCCATTGCATCGCTCACGGCATCAATATGCAGAACGGCTTAAAACAACAGGATTTGGCCGCCGCAAGCGGGCATTGGCCGTTAATACGCTATAACCCGATTTTGCGGCAATCCGAAAAAAACCCGTTTGTGCTTGATTCACCGCGTCCGCGTATAGCCTTTAAAGATTACGCCTACAATGAATTACGCTATAAAATGCTGCAAAGAACCAACCCGGATGAGGCTGAGCGCATGTTGAATCTGGCGCAGCAGATAGTAAACCAGAAATGGGAAATTTATGAACAGATGGCAACCAGCTCCGGCAGCCAGTTCCATCCTGACGCCAATATTACCGATTAGAGGAAAAACTGCATGGACTTATCAACCGATTACATGGGCTTAAAACTCAAACACCCGATCATCGCCTCTTCCTCGCCTTTGTCGGAAACACTGGAGGGCATCAAATTGCTGGAAGACTCCGGCGCTTCAGCGATTGTTATGTTTTCCCTGTTCGAAGAACAGATTCGCAGAGAGAATGAAGCGTTTGATTTTTTTCTTGAGTCAGGTACGGAAAACTTTGCCGAATCAATCAATTATTTCCCGCATATCGATACGGCGCACAAAGGACCTGAAGATTATCTCAATCTGATCAGAAAAGCCGTTGCCGCTACCGATATTCCTATTATCGGCAGCCTGAATGGTATTACCAACGAAGGCTGGATCGATTATGCGAAACAGATTCAGGAAGCTGGCGCCAGTGCTATCGAGCTGAATATTTACTTTATACCGACTGACATCGATATGTTGGCGTCAGCGGTGGAACAACGTTATTTCGAAATTCTGAAAGCCGTAAAAGACGCCGTTTCCTTACCTGTTGCGATTAAACTAAGTCCTTTTTTCAGCGCGACAGGCAATATGGCCAAACGTCTGGATGAAGCCGGCGCCGACGCTTTGGTTTTATTCAACCGCTTTTATCAACCGGATATTGATCTGGATAATTTGAAAATAGATCCGCGCACAGACTTGAGCACATCTGCGGAAATTCGCTTGCCCTTGCTCTGGATCGCCGTGTTGTATGGTCGTATCAAAGCGTCGCTGGCTGCAAGCCGAGGCATCCATTCTTCAACAGAAATAATAAAATATTTGCTGGCTGGGGCCGATGTTGTGATGGTTGCATCCGCTTTGATGAAAAACGGTCCACAATATTTAAGTGTTCTTATAGACGAGACGGACAACTGGCTGACGGCAAGAGATTACCATTCATTGGTTGAAGTCAGAGGCGCCATGAGCCGGCAAAATGTAAAGGATCCGGGCGCCTTCGAGCGGATAAACTACATTAAAGTCCTGGAAAGCTTTGAGAACCCTTTTACGTCGGGTATAGCAAAGTAAAACTATGCCCACCCACTTAAGCCGGGACATTCAAGTGGCTAGAGAGCTACCAAAAGAAGGGATATATGGCGTATCTTACCGCGATCTAGAAGAAATAATGGACGAGCATGGTGTTCAAGTGGATCATGCCACCCTGAATCGCTGGGTTATTGACTATTCTCCGTTGATCTCAGCTGAAGCCAAAAAATGCAAATGTACCGTGGCGACATCCTGGCGGATGGATGATACGTACGTTAAGGTCAAAAAAAAATGGGAATACTTATAACTTGCCGTCGACACATTCGGTGACACCATTGATTTCATGCTGTCCGAGCAGCGTGACGAAATGGCTGCTACCGCGTTCTTCAAACAGGCTATCAACAACAACGGGTTCCCTCATAAAGTCGTCATGGATAAAAGCGGCGCCAACTATGCCGGTATTGAGAATATCAATATCTTACTGATGCTGGCAGGATCGATCAGTTTTATTGAAATCTGTCAGGTCAAATATTTGAACAATGTGATTAAGCAGGATCATCGTTTCATCAAAAAAATCACGAATCCCATGATGGGATTCAAAGCCTTTCATTCGGCAAAGGCAACCATTGATGGAATCGAAACCGCTGATATGATTCGAAAAGGACAGGTGTCTGATAAAAATATACCCGCTTATAAGCAGTTTATGGCTTTAGCAGGATAACTGTGCCCACAGATAAGCGCAGTTTTCACTTTATGAATATTTGCGACAGAACCTAAATAAGACCGTTGTTTTCCCGAGAGAAAGCGTTTTCCATCGAAAATCCCTTCGCCGCCAACGCGCCCGAGTCATACCTATGCGATCCGAGGTGGTCGAGATCGATGATGTTGCCCAAACTGAAGAAAGGATGGCTTGGGCGAGTGTGACAAAATGGGTGGTTGGTGCCGCCAGCATGATGTTCTGCACCAGTTCGGGCATGCTTTCGCGTGGTGTCAAGCCGCCGGACAGCATCTGTAACGGCAGCAGGATGATGAGCATCAATAATCCCAACTGTGGCATTGAGCGCGCCACCGTGCCGAGGAAAATGCCTAGCGAAGTAGTGGTGAACAGATATAGCGTCATGCCGGCGATAAACAGGGCGAGCGAACCATGAATCGGCAGCCCCTGCACGACGAAAACAAGCGACGCGGTCGCCACGACCACC
>JAQTMV010000245.1 GCA_028714175.1 Methylococcales bacterium | reverse complement strand
TCTGTTGCTGCAACAAAAGATACCGGGCGTTACTGCTAAATATATTGCCGGCTTTGAAAACTCAAAAAGCATAAGATTGGGGCATTTCGAAATCTGGTTCGCACCGGACGCGTTTCAATAATAATACTGTCCAAGGAAGCGATGAATGGTCTGTCTGGCAGTTGCAAACTTTAAGTATTTGGAATAAATTCTATTGTATTATTGCGAAAGCGACATCCCATCAATAATTTAAAAACCGGCCAATCAATAGCATCCAATTTGTTGATGACCACCTGTATTTCAATATCTGCAAATAAAACGAGAGAAATTTCCTGCTCATTTGTATTCCTGTCAGGAAGGAGAAGATTATGAAAAACACATTCTTGGTTATTCCCTGGCTCGTAATGATGCTGCTTTTCAGTCAAGGCGCATGGTCAGCCGAAGAGAAAATACAATTATTTATGGCCGATGGACAGCTTAAATCGCATCCTTTGCGCTTATTTGTTACCCGGGATATTGATGAATCCATGTCCCCTCGACTAATGTTGACAGGAAGTCACGCTATCACCCAAAAAAACGCAGCTGAGGATCAGCTCATTGCGCCCATGCTGATTGCTCAAAATCAAAAAAGCGAACAAACCATTAATGATACTCAAGTGACTTTAACGGGAACGTTGCTCCTTTTTGATCTCAGGCACTACCCTATTCCGGCCTATAAAACCGTGATGAGGCTGACGCCCACGCTGACATGGCAGGAAGGATCAGGCATGGGGTCCAAAAAAGTGGCTATTGGAGCGCACGAAGTGTATTTGGCAAATCCGGTTCCTGCTTTCATTTTACCCTTTACTATGGTGGTGCTTCTGATCTTGCTCATTGCCTTTATGGCAAAACGCAGCCATAAAAGCGCCATTCAATTTATCTGTGACAAGGAAGGTCATTTATCGCTTGCTCGAACCCAGGTCGCATTATGGACTGTTGCGATCGGTAGCCTGGTGACTGCTTACGGCTTTATGAGATTGGAAGTGCCACAAATTCCGTCTTCACTGGTTGCGCTGATGGGGCTCTCCCTAGCGACCGGAGCAATCAGTTACACGCAATCTGAAAAGAACAAGGATGCAAGCTCAGCGGCGCATGCCGGCGTCAATCCCTCTTCGAATAGCCTTCATAAAACAGCCCTTGCCGATTTGGTAATGGATTATTCGGAAAGCCCCGCGGGCAGTTTATCGCTTGCTCGAGCGCAGATGGTGTTATGGACCGCATTAACCTTGCTTCTATTTATAGTTAAAAGTATTCTCGATGGTAATTTATGGGCGGTTCCATGGGAATTAGTCGCACTGATGGGCTTAAGCCAGGTTGGTTATTTAGCCCCTAAAATAAATTTAAAAGCGGACATATAAACATTACAGATAATTTCCTATTGTTTAAGTCTGGATTTGAGTTAAGGTATAGTATAGATAAGTCCTTTTACTTGCCGGCAAGTCCAAATGATGGCGGACAAACATAGTAACACCCATATCTACAGTGCAAATAAATTATTAATTTGTTAAGAAATCATCCTGATCATCTCCCGCCATTTTTTTATTTCTGATCGTCATAAAATCGTATTCCCCTACTATGAATTCCCAACTAAATATCTCTCAACTTGATCAACTGATTTTCGATAATCGTTTTATTCGTGAATTACCCGCCGATCCGGATACCGCCAACAATCGCCGTCAGGTTATCGGCGCTTGTTACTCGCATGTGCTGCCAACGCCGGTTGCAAAACCGCAACTGGTTGCTTATTCAAAAGAAGTTGCAGAGCTATTGGATTTGACTGCAGAAGCGTGCGAATCCGAGGATTTTATCGAGGTATTTGCCGGTAACCGCCTGGCAGCGGGTATGGAGCCTTATGCGACCTGTTACGGCGGCCACCAGTTTGGATATTGGGCAGGCCAGTTGGGCGACGGCCGCGCAATCAATCTGGGCGAAGTGATCAATAAACAAGGTGAGCGCTGGGCATTACAGCTTAAAGGCGCGGGCCCTACGCCCTATTCAAGGACGGCAGACGGTTTGGCGGTGTTGCGTTCGTCAGTGCGTGAATTTCTATGCAGCGAAGCCATGCATCATTTGGGAGTACCCACGACACGGGCATTGAGTTTAATGCTGACTGGTGAGCCGGTTGTTCGGGATATGTTTTACGACGGCAATCCCAAAGTCGAACCGGGCGCTATCGTCTGCCGGGTAGCACCTTCGTTTACCCGCTTTGGCAACTTCCAGATTTTAACCGCTCGCCGCGATTTCGTTATACTAAAAAAACTGGCGGACTATACGATACGCACAGATTTTCCGCATTTGGGCAAGCCATCCCCGGAAGTTTATATCACCTGGTTTACAGAAGTCTGCCGCAGGACGGCGGAAATGATTGTGCATTGGCAGCGCGTTGGCTTCGTGCACGGGGTCATGAATACCGATAATATGTCGATACTCGGTCTTACGATTGATTACGGCCCCTATGGCTGGCTGGAAAATTATGATCCTGACTGGACGCCCAATACCACCGATGCGGGAGAGCGGCGTTACCGGTTCGGCAACCAGCCGCAAATCGCCTACTGGAATCTGGGGCAACTGGCTAATGCCATTTACCCGCTGATTGAACAAGCAGAACCGTTGCAACAAGCTCTGGCAGTTTATGCGGAAACCTTTGAACTGGGCTGGCAAACGATGATGGCCGGCAAACTCGGCCTAGACGGTTTTGACCCGGCAACAGATGATGAACTATGCAATGAATTGCTGAGTGTATTGCAATTGGTTGAAACCGACATGACAATTTTCTACAGGCAACTTGCGATGGTCTCGACTCAGGATTCTTCCAGTGATGAAGCCTTGATACAACCGCTAATGACTGCCTATTATGTGCCGGAACAACTGACTTCTGACTACAAAATACGCTTGATCAATTGGCTTAAGTCTTATATAAAACGTCTACAACAGGACGCTATATCAGATGAAGCAAGACGTGAACGCATGAATGCAGTTAACCCCAACTATGTGCTGCGAAACTACCTTGCTCAACTCGCCATTGATAAAGCTGAGCAGGGTGATTTTACCCTGGTTAATGAGCTATTGGATTTATTGCGCTATCCTTATGACGAACAACCCGGCAAGGAAGAGTTTGCAGCAAGACGCCCCGACTGGGCGCGGCAACGACCCGGATGTTCGATGTTATCGTGTAGTTCCTGATATTAATTTGAAGCTTTCCACTTCTGCTTTCTTGCTTGTTTTTTAGCCTCTTTCTGTTCGCGGATAATAACCAGTTCAGCCAATTCCTGTTCCATCATGGCTGGAGTTTCCAGGCTGATTCTGCCAATTGATCCTGCGCGAAATTCAGCCAGCAGAATTTTAGCGACTTTATCCATATCAATTCGCCCCCCTGCTTTCAGACAGCCGCGATTTTTGCCGATGGCTTCCATAAGCGTCTGCTCGCTTTGCGGTAGCGATTCCAGTTGAAAACGGGCTTGCAAATAATCGGGATAATGCTGTAACAAGTATTCGGCAGCAAAAAATGCTATTGGGTCATGGTTTATCGCGGTGTCTTTGATAGCGCCTGTGGTTGCCAACCGGAAACCGCTGTTTTTATTTTCGACGTTAGGCCATAGCAAACCCGGGGTATCCAATAATATAATGCCATTGCCTATATTAATGCGCTGCTGCGTTTTGGTGATGGCCGGTTCATTGCCGGTCCTGGCGATCATTCTTCCAGCTAATATATTGATCAGCGTTGATTTCCCGACATTGGGTATGCCCATGATCAGCGTGTTTATGAGTTTGCCGCCGGGTTCTTTAGCGGGCAGTATTTTGTGGCATAAATCCGGCAATTGCCGGATTCTCTCCGGTTGCTCGATGGTGACCGCCAGTGTTTTTACGCCCTGCTCCTGCTCAAAATAAGTTTGCCACTGGCGGGTAATCTCAGGGTCGGCAAGATCGCTTTTGCTGAGTATTTTAATGCAGGGCTTGTTGCCGCGCAGGGCGGCAAGCATCGGGTTTTGACTACTGAACGGAATGCGCGCATCCAGAATTTCAATAATCAAATCAACCTGAGGCAGGATTTCCTTGATCTCTTTGCTGGCCTTGTGCATATGGCCGGGGTACCACTGAATAAGCATAATTTCGTATTGGATTAAGATAATGTTGGTTGTAGCGCGTAGAATACACACCACAAGGCGATTCCCGGAATAAATATAACTCTATTAAATTGTAGGAGAGGCTTTAGCCGCGATGATTCGCGGCTAAAGCCTCTCCTACAGAAGGTGTATTTATTACCAGGAATCACCTGAATAAAATACAAGATACCAGATTGCAGCTTAATTAAGCAGGAAAATCGACACCTATGAAAGAACAAACGGTGACAAGCAGTTTTTACGCCTACCTGTCAAGGCTAAGATGGATTAAGCGCTGGGGACTCAAACGCAATGCCCATGAGGAAAATGTTATGGAGCACAGCTGGGAAGTATCCGTTATTGCCCACACCCTGGCCCTGATTAAAAACCGTTATTACGGCGGCAATGTCGACGCCAACGCAATTGCCACAGCAGCGTTGTATCATGACATAACCGAAGTCATTACCGGCGATTTACCAACGCCAATCAAGTACCACTCCAGGGAAATCAATACTGCCTATAAAGAGATTGAAAAACGTGCTGAAAAAGAATTACTGGCTCTATTACCCGCAGAACTGCGCGCAGATTTTCAGGCGCTTATTCATCATGACCAGATGCCGGAAGAGCATGTGCAAATCATCAAGGCGGCGGACAAGATTTCAGCTTACCTTAAATGTCAGGCTGAATTAAAGGCGGGCAATACTGAATTTGAAATCGCCGCCGAACAATTAGCGCTTACCATCGGCGAATATCAGCAGCCGGAAGTCGTTTTTTTCATGAAAGCTTTTGTACCCAGTTGCGCGTTAACCCTTGATGGATTGATGAAAACCAATTAATCAAGCTCACTTTTTTGCGTTGTTTTTCCCGTCAGGCACGTAATGGCACTTTCATTCCCCCCTTCTGCCGGAGAGGTCAGAGGTAGGCTGTCGAAATCTGTCTTTACGCCCAAGCTACGTTATCCCCGCTTTTTCGCTTCCAATATTGTCGAAAAAAACTTGGCGTTTCTTCAGAACAGAATAGGGGCTGTTTTCTTGCTCCCACATTTCTAA
>JAQTMV010000244.1 GCA_028714175.1 Methylococcales bacterium | reverse complement strand
TCAAGTTGTGTGTCGTTCATGAGAGTTTTCATCCTCCCATCATGAACAGAATCTCGGCTTATTTCAGGCTCATTTCATGTTAGAAAGAACCACCTCCTTCAGGCTCATTTCATATTGGAAGAGACTGTGTTTTTACAAAAAATGTTGTATATATACAATAACAGCGGGGGATTATTTGGACATCTCAATCAATATTAGCTCGACTCCAGATCATCGATTTAGCTTCGCTCAGCGGGCCATACTCAGTTGTGTTTTACCCCACGGTCTTTAATAATAAAGACGACGTGCTCGGTACTGACGAAAACGCAAGCTAGGAAATTCATGCGTTCCTAACCATAAGAAGATATATTTGAAGTATTAAAGAAGGGAGAGACGAAATGTTTATTATCTTTTATTTTACAAAATCTAATGGCGAGAATTTAGGTTCTACCAATAAAAAGAAGATTGAACAAATGGCAGGAAATAGACCTATATATTTTTGTGATATAAGTGATTTTAATGGCAAACTCATTAGCTCAGAGTGGTCGGAATACAGTCCAAGCTACGTTTAAAACATCATATAATCAATTGGTTAAATATTAATAGTATTTCTCGACTTTAGATATTATTTTTCGGCAAATTAGAAGGTCAAATGTGATTGCGCTGAAAGAATAAATCCTCCCAGTTTGAAGGACTGTGATATTTGTTTGTCCAAAATATGCGTTATGCATTTAATGCAACAGAACCCTTTGATCATCAGGTATTTGCTGGCGAGTGGTCATGTCAAAAATCCTATATAAGGATAAAGGAACCAATCCCAGACTTTCCTTCAGGCGAATGCCAATCCGTCAATCAGCATCCGAATTTGATCAGTAAACCGGATATTCATTATCTTGGCTAGGTTCTGACAACTAAAACCACTACCTATGCAGCTTTTTTGGCTTACTGCCTTATAGAACCTTTTTGCTGAAATCCTTCATTATCGACCTATACCGACCCGGTGACTTCCGAAAAAAACGCCCCCTCAAGGCAAAAAAAATGGCCTACCTTTTACAGTAAGCCCTTCATTTACTTGGCTCCCCCGGACGGGCTCGAACCGCCGACCTAGTGATTAACAGTCACCCGCTCTACCGACTGAGCTACAGGGGATTAAACTTGTGTTCAATGGCGCGCCCGGAGAGATTCGAACTCCCGACCGATCGGTTCGTAGCCGATTACTCTATCCAGCTGAGCTACGGGCGCTTTATTGAGCCGCACATTATCTTTTGTAATTTATCCGGTGTCAATCTTATTTCAAAGATTATCTTTTTAGTATGGCGGAGAGAGAGGGGTTCGAACCCTCGATGGGCGATAAAACCCATACTCCCTTAGCAGGGGAGCGCCTTCAGCCTCTCGGCCATCTCTCCTAAAAACGTTTTACTCTTCGGAGCTATCCAAACCTGCTGACTCAGCCTGTTCTTTTTTGATTCTTTCGTAAATCTCTTCCCTATGAACAGAGACATCTTTTGGTGCATTAACACCTATACGAACCTGGTTTCCTTTCACCCCAAGGACAGTGACTGTAACTTCATCACCGATCATTAAAGTCTCCCCTACTCGACGAGTCAATATAAGCATGGTTTCTCCCTTGTATATAAAAAACTCACTGTTTTGACACAGCATCCAACCTATGACTACCATATTAACAGCTTTTTTAAATAAATAAAACCTTACACCTCTTCCATGCCTAATAATAAAGGCATTTTATTTTATGCAGTCTTGGTGATATTTGGTGATATAAAGAGATATTTCTACTTGGCGATAAAAATATCATAGCTTATTGGTTTTTTGTTGTCCGTAGCATCAGCAGCGACTATTTTCAAAGCCAGCTTAATTTATCTTAATGACGGGAACTGAATGGCGCTACCAATAGCTTGTCCGAAAGAAGCGCCCAGTTTGCCTGCTATTTTATCAAGCAAACGCCCTTGCTGGGTAAAGTCAACCAATTTGTCTGCGCCAATAATATCTTTGGCAACAGAGTCATCATTACCAAAATCATCAGCAACGCCCAGCTTGACGCCTGCTTCACCCGTCCAAACCAGGCCGGAAAACATCTCTGGCGTTTCTTTTAGCCGGCTACCTCGTCCAGCTTTAACAGCGCCTATGAATTGCTGGTGAACTTGATCTAATAAGCCTTGCATGTATTTGGTTTCGTCTTCTTTGGGCGGTGAAAAAGGATCGAGCATGGCTTTGTGTGCACCTGCGGTCATCAGTCGGCGTTCCACGCCCAGCTTTTGCATAATATCAACAAAACCAAAACCATCCATAAGTACGCCGATTGAACCGATAAGACTTGATTGATTGACAAAAATCTTGTCGCTGGCCGAGGCAATATAATAACAGCCGGATGCGCAAATATCGCTGACCACTGCATAAACCGGCAAATCGGGATGTTCTTTTTTTATTTTTCTAATCTCTTCATAAACATAAGCTGCCTGTACAGGACTGCCCCCGGGTGAATTGGAATGCAGAATAATCCCTTTGGTGTTCTTGTCTTTTACCGCGTCTCTTAGACTTTCAATAATACTGGCTGCATTGGTATCTTTATCTTCAGCAATGATACCCACTACATCAACAACGGCAGTATGATCTTTGGTTTCAGTTTCGAGACCTTCTTTGATTGATGGATACATTGCCACGCCAAATAGGGCAATCAAGTACGCAAACATTAGCGACTTGAAAAAAACGCTCCAACGTCTTGCTCTTGTTTGTTCTGTTATAGCAGCCATCGCCAGTTTTTCGATGACTTCCCGTTCCCACCCGGATTCCCGGGAAACCTCTGTTTTAATCGGATTGTCGTGTTGATTTTCCATGACTTTTTAACCTTAAATAATATTCAGTAATTCGGCTGGCTGTTGCAGGCACAGCAACGGATTGTATTGTTGCAAAAATTCTTCCGAGTGAGCTCCGCATGACACTGCAATAGCAGAAATATGGGCATTGAGCGCCATTTGCAAGTCATGTATGGAATCGCCAATCATTAATGTACGGTCCTCTGCGGCATTCGTGTATTGAATAATCTCACGCAGCATTCTCGGGTCTGGTTTGGATGCGGTTTCATCAGCGCAACGGGTAATACAAAATAAATCTTCTGTTTCTGTCGCCTGCAACGCCTGCCGGAGACCGGCTCTGGTTTTCCCTGTCGCAACGGCCAATTGATAGCCCGCTTCATTCAGTTGCACTAACATCTCGTAAACGCCGGGAAACAAATCATCTTTACTGATTTGTTTGGATAAATAGTGGTGACTGTAGCAGGCAACTAATTGCTCACGCGTTTGCTTGTCTGCTTCAGGAAACAAGGCCTGCATTGCCTTTTTGATACTTAAACCAATCACATCTTTAGCCGCTTGAGCTTCAGGAATGGGGCAATCACACTGTGCAGTCGCATGTTGCAAACAGCTGGTAATCCAGTCTATCGAATTGATCAAAGTGCCGTCCCAATCAAATATAATCAAATCAAATTTGTTCTTCATATTTTAACAAATTTTCCAGTTGTGAGGGGAGGGGGGCTGAAATGGTCATCATTAAACCGGTAACAGGGTGTTGAAACTTCAAAGTTTCCGCATGCAGAAACATACGCTTATAGCCTCTTGTTTTGAAAAACTTATTGACCTCATCAAGACCATAACGTTCATCGCCGACGATTGGATGACCCAGACTGGCTGCATGAACGCGTATTTGGTGAGTACGCCCTGTTTTTGGGGTAGCTTCAACCAGAGTTGCGTCACGAAATAACTTCAAGCGCCTGAACAGAGTTTCCGCTTCTTTGCCGGATTGACTGATGACTACGATGCGCTCGCCACCCTTACTAATATTTTTTAACAAAGGCGCGGTCACCACCCCTTTTTTTCTTGCCCATTGCCCTGATAACAAGGCAATATAAGCTTTGTGAATCTGATCATCCCGAAAAAGTTCATGTAATTTACGCAAAGCGCTTCGTTTTTTGGCTATTAACAGGCAACCGGAGGTATCCCGATCAAGTCGATGCACCAACTCCAGAAAATGAGCATCAGGTCTGATTTGTCTGAGTCCTTCAATAACCCCTAAGCTAATGCCACTGCCGCCGTGAACAGGAATACCCGCTGGTTTATTTAAGATTAAAAAAGCCTCATCTTCAAATAAAATCCCTTGTTGGAAAGCATCTTTTAAATTTTGTGTAACAAACGATTCCTCGGTTCTTTCTGCCACCCTGACCGGGGGAATTCTGACAATATCACCTGCAACCAGGCGGTATTTAACGTCTACACGGCCTTTATTAACTCTTACTTCGCCTTTTCTTACAATCCGGTAAATATGGCTTTTAGGCACGCCCTTTAAACGGGTGATTAAAAAATTGTCCAGGCGCTGATCATTATTGTCTTCAGTTATTTCGACGTGGGCGACTTGAGGTAACGCGCTTTCTTCTATACTCATAGTGCAAATAATACCAGGATCCGCTAATGATTGATTCTTTAAATTGATGTGTAGCGATAAGGTTGTTATATTAGGCGAGTTTTCATAAAAAACATACTTTAATGCTCTGCGGATTTTTCAGTAATGAAACCTGCCGAGAGCAACTCAATGAAGATTAAAACAACAATTATTACGTAATTAGGAATGGGAATGAAATAACGTGGGCATTTTGATGCAGGATTTTTATGCGTATTCAAGGCGTATCAACAGGCGCATAGCGGGCTATGAAACTGTTGAAACAACGCAGAAGACGGATAAAAAAATAAGTCAAAGTGTTCATGTTATAAAATTACCATTCCTTAATTCTTCATTATAAGATTTTCGGGTTCATCGTTCGACCCTAGACGCACGATTTTTTTATACCTGTTTAAAACAGAATTTACCACCAGGACTGAAATAAATATTAACTTAGTAGCTGTCCGCGCTCACTATATGACTTCACCTGTTGAAGCCTTAAATAACGACAAAAATGCGTAGATGACGGAACATATGGCCGTAAAACTAAGCTGATTGTGTTATTGGTAAATATATTGCTTCGTGTTTGTATTGACACACACTTGATGCGATGGCCAAGACCAGTCTGATTCAGTAAAATCTGACAATGGAGCAGGACACTACAAGGATAATTGAATGAAAAGAATGCTTATCAATGCTACGCAGGCAGAAGAACTGCGAGTCGCTTTGGTAGACGGTCAAAA
>JAQTMV010000243.1 GCA_028714175.1 Methylococcales bacterium | reverse complement strand
CATCAAGTTGCTTTTCGGTTAGTTCCAGGATGATCATAACGGACACTCTGATGATGGACAGATTTTTGGGTATTTTTACTATATTTTGACAAAAGTAAAACCGAAAAAATAACCGTTCGGAGTATATGCATGAAGCGCCAGAATAATCCATCCCAAATTTCAGTCCATTCGCCTTTTTGATAGTCGCTCATTTTCAGCAGGTAATTACTGCCGCTGATATAGGGCTTGGTGGTCATCAGGCCTCCATCTGCAAATTGGCTCATGCCATAGACATTGGGCACCATCACCCAATCATACGCATCCACATACATTTCCATAAACCAGCGATAGACTTCATCGGGGTGAAACTCACAAAGCAACATAAAGTTACCGATGACCATCAGGCGCTCGATATGATGGCTGTAGCCTGTTTGCAAGACTTTTTTGATGACATTGTCGACCGGGAAAATCCCTATTGTACCTAGCCAAAAACTTTCTGGAATCTTTCTTTCAAAGCCCCAGAAATTTTTCGTCCGTTGTTTGCCGCCCTCCCTTTCATAGACAATCCGGATAAACTCGCGCCAGCCCAACATTTGCCGGATGAAGCCTTCTAAAGAATTCAACGGGATTTTTTTGTTGTTCGCCACCTGTAATGCTTTATCGATAATTTGTTGTGGAGAAAGCAAGCCAATATTGAGCATTGGCGTTAACACGGAGTGATGTAAATAATGTTCGTTGACTACCATCGCATCTTCATAACTGCCGAATTTTTCAAAACGCGTTTCTAAAAACTCATCCAGCCAGATGGAAGCGCCGGCATGGTCGGTTGGATAAATAAAATTTTCCGCACTGGCATAGTTGTTGGGAAAATATTTCGCTACATAAGCCTTTGCTTCCTGTATATGGCTATCTTCTTTTGCAACTGATACTACTGGCGGCTTGTCATTTTTTGGATACTTCAAGCGGTTGTCCGCATCAAAAGTCCATTGACCTCCGAGCGGATGTCCTCCTGCATCCAATAAAATTGCCCGTTGCTTGCGCTGCTCAATATAAAAGGCTGTTTGAAAATAGGTTTTCTTTTTATCGAAAAAGGGTTTTACGCCCTCAAGCGTATTTAAAAAATTTGGTGATACCGTTTCAGTAATTTTGATGTTATGTGTGTTACAACAGCTTTTGATTCGGGTCTTTAACCAGTTATCGGCAACATCGGTAAACTGTATCCCGGTAATTTTTTGTTGAGCCAGGTGATGGATCAACTTCCTGACATCGCTTAAATCATTCTGGCTGTCAATATAGTTCACCTTTACATTGAGTTAATCTAACAATTGGGCATATTTTTTCATGCTGGCCCGGTGTAATAACAGTTTCTGCTGATGAAAACGGTATTGCTTGAAAAACAGGCATTCCTCAATGAGATAAACATCCTGGCCTCTTACTATGGAGGGATAGTTGGCAAAAAGTTGATGGGGGAAGATCAATATCACAGCAGCCATACAGTATTATTTTCTTAATTCAACATAGCCAGTATTTTGCTTTATAGCTCCTGGATTTGCTGTCCCAGTTTTTTATACGCAGGTAACATTCGGCGTTATTAAAAGTGTGGGTACCTTTTACGGTCATGCTAACCCTTTTCTGCTACACTTGGCGTAATTATTTTATGCGCGTTCCTTAATAACAACATTACCCTGACAAAAGCTTTGGCCTACTGTTTGGGGATTGATACCTTCTCCTGAAACGGACGGTCGGCTGTTGGTGGTCTTGGACGATTTCATCAATCCCAAGATAGGGAAAAACATCTTCGGTTGCGAGAGGATCTTTGATCATGCCGCCAAAGCCAATCAAAGCCAGTATCCGTGGGCACAAAATATTGTCTCGGTCGGCTTGCTCAAGCAAGTCAAAGGACGCTGGGCCTGTTTGTTTTTAGATTTCCGTTTTTATCTCGCCAGAAAAACCATTGAAGCGGAAAAGGATAGCGCCAAAATCAACGGCGTCGTGGTGCCATTTCAGACCAAATTGGAACAGGCCGGACAGATGCTCATCGGCATCGGCCGCCATTTTTCCACCTCGCCACCCCTCGTTGTGACGGATAGCTGGTTTGGGCAACCAGAGTCTGTGGCGACCGGTTCGGGACGCATTGGGGGATCGTTTTCATAGGCTCTCCCGGCGGCGCTGCAATAACGCATTGTATGCCCAACCTGAGGCTTCGCCGCCTGGACAGCGAGGCCGTCGCCGTAAGTGCGGTAACCGTTTGGGGTCGGCCAACGACAGAGTGGCCGAGGTTCGGCAACAAGCCAAGACTTATACCGTCAATCTCTACGGCAAACGCAGAGAGGTTTGTGCATATGCTGAGGTTGTCATGTTGAAGACGCGCAAACGTTCCGTCCGGGTCGTTTGGGTGTTTCGAAAAACACAGTGTGCAGAACAATACAAAAAGATTAGAGCACTGGATGCTGAAATCAAAGCCCAGGATCAACGGATCAATCGTTTATGCAACGCCAATAACCTCGGCAAACGTTTTCTTGATGTCCCAGGCGTTGGGCCACTGACGGCAACGATTGTAGCGGCTGATATTGGCGACAGTGGCAAGGGCTATAAAAGCAGCCGGGATTATGCCGCCAGTTTAGGTGTGGTACCCAAACAGCACAGTAGTACGGATAAGCAGCATTATCTGGGGATCAGTAAACGAGGGAACCGGTATATACGAACCTTGCTGATACACGGCGCGCGAGCCGTGTTAAAAAAATGTACGCAAAAAATGGATAAGCTGAGCTTATGGCTGCAAACCCTGGTGGCACGGCGCGGATTTAACAAAGCCGCTGTAGCTCTCGCTAATAAAAATGCGCGAATATTATGGGCGATGGCGAGCAACGGCAACGACTATGAAGCCTTGGCCGCCTAGGCAATAATGAGTACCGGGTTACCCACCCTTAGCCCACTGACTACGAGCACGAGAGAAGGGCTCTCCGTCAGTGGGCAAAGCGTGGATAACCCTCCAACAAACCTTAACCGTTAACCGGTTAAACCAGAATTGCGGAGGCAAGTTAACACCATTTGATGGCAAAAACAGGTCAGACCGGCGCTTTCATAACCCGTTTTGCCCAGAGGTTCTTAAGAAACCGTTAGGGTGGTTGAGGTAAAAGTGGGCGAATAGATTCATCAGGAGTCCTGAGGTAATAAAACCTCTATTCAAGAGACCGAATATATGGCTGCAATCATGCTCTCTGTTAATGGCATCAATTGTGAAAACTTATCTTGCAATAAACGAAGAGTCCACATATGGGTTATAATTAAATATCGGCCTCAATTCATCATCGGCATATCCGGGTTTAACTGTAATGAAGGGTTACTATAATGGCGCTGCAAATTTTTCGTACCAAACATATCTTTTCGCATGATAACGAAGATCACGTTCTTAAGCGTTGCCTTTCGGCATGGGATCTGGCCTTTCTCGGCGTAGGCGCGATCATAGGTACGGGTATTTTTGTACTGACTGGTATTGCCGCAGCAACTCAATCCGGACCTGCCGTAGTTTTATCATTTATCATCGCCGGACTTGCTTGCGCCTTCGCAGCACTATCTTATGCGGAATTGTCTTCTTCGGTCGGCGGTTGTGGCAGCGCATATGGTTACAGCTATGCCGCATTTGGTGAATTATTCGCTTTTATTATCGGTTGGGACTTGCTATTAGAATACGGCATTTCGGTAGCGGCGGTCGCCAACGGCTGGGCTGGCTATTTTAACAACGCACTTACGGCAATCGGACTGCCCCTACCCGATATACTGACCAAAGCCCCCAAGCTCGGCGGATTGATCAATCTGCCAGCCTCAGCCATCATCCTGATGCTAATGGTATTATTGATAATGGGGGTTAAACATAGCGCTAAGGCCAACAATGCCATGGTATTTGTTAAACTGATTACGATCAGCATATTTATCGGCGTTGCTGTGTTCAATGTGAACCCGGACAATTGGCATCCCTTCATGCCGTTCGGCTGGTTTCAAACCCTGCCTGACGGTAAAACTACGGGCGTTCTTGCTGGCGCTTCGCTAGTGTTTTTTGCCTACGTTGGTTTCGATGCCGTGTCCACAGCCGCCGAAGAAGCACAAAATCCACAACGCGACCTGCCTTTCGGCATTGTCACCTCGCTGGCGTTTTGTACACTTATCTATATTATAGTCTCCGGCCTGCTCACGGGTGTTGTGCACTATACCGACCTCAATGTATCATCACCTGTCGCCCACTCACTGACCTTACTTGGATACAACTGGGCATCTGCGCTGATTTCAACAGGTGTTATCGCCGGCCTCACGACAGTTATGCTAGTGCTGTACTATGGACTGACGCGCATCATTTTTGCCATGTCACGCGATGGCTTGCTGTCGTCTTTCTTTAACAAGGTTAACCCTAAGACCCAAACACCAATACGCGTTATTGTGCTCTGCGGCGTTATCATGGCGCTTATCGCTGGCTTCATGCCGCTAGGCGACCTGGCCGAACTGGTTAATATCGGCACCTTGGCGGCATTTGTACTGGTGTGTTTGGGTGTGATCGTATTGCGTATTACCAAACCGGACATGAAACGCCCCTTCCGCTCGCCACTCAGCCCCTTGTTTCCTGTGCTGGGCATGCTGTCCTGTACTGCGTTGATGGCATTTTTGCCGTCTCTCACCTGGCTACGTTTCGTTGTCTGGCTGGTTATAGGCTTGACTGTATATTTTGGTTATTCTATTCATCACAGCAGGTTAGCAAATACGGATTGATCCTGATCTAAATTTCATGGTTGAAAAATCTAACGCACATCAGATCAGTATGTTATGGAGATATTAAAAACTACTACTGGTTTATACTGAGGAATTTATCTTTAATACTCAGTCACAGTGTGTGTAAAATGTACTAAATACTTTATAGCTTGTAGACAACGCCGGTGTAGCTCAGTTGGTAGAGCAACACATTCGTAATGTGTGGGTCAACGGTTCGATTCCGTTCATCGGCTCCATAAAATCAATATGTTGCAAAAATAAAACAGACTTAAAATATTATAATGTTGCACTCTCGTTGCAATTGAAAATTAAACTTATGTCTTTTTGAATGAAGCCAGCTTGACTGTTGATGAATTTAGGCTGAAACACACAATTAATTTTTTAGCTTTTCTCAATAACATTCAGCCTAAACGCCGTAAAGCCGCCTATTTCCCCTCATCAGTCCATCGCGGTTTGTCGCCTGTGACGATTAACCGCATTCTCGGCTGTTTCCACCTTCTTTGAGTATCTGGTCTTATCAGGATATGG
>JAQTMV010000242.1 GCA_028714175.1 Methylococcales bacterium | reverse complement strand
CCGCAGGCATGGCTCTTTCACTTTCCTCCACTGCACTGGTTTTACAAATGCTTCAGGAAAACCACCTGATGAATACATCCATGGGTTAAACTTCGTTTTCCGTGTTGCTGTTTCAAGATATCGCCGTCATCCCTATTCTTGTCATCATGCCCTTGCTGGCAATTCATGGTGCCCAGGACCAGCAAATCCATGCCAGTCTGATTTCCACCTTACCGGGATGGACACAAGCATTGATAGTGACATGTGTCATCGCAGCGGTTATTGCGGCGGGCCGTTACCTGTCGTACTACCTGTTCCGGGCGGTTGCCAGAATCCATTTGCGGGAAGTCTTTACTGCGCTTTCGCTCGCTGTCGTGGTAGGGATTACCCTACTGATGCAACTGGTTGGCGTATCGCCCGCTTTGGGTACGTTTGTCGCCGGTGTTGTGCTGGCGAATTCCGAATATCGGCGTATTCTCGAAACGGATATCGAACCTTTCAAAGGCTTGCTGCTTGGCCTATTTTTCATTTCGGTCGGCATGGGTATGGATTTTCATTTATTCAGTGAATCGCCGCTGCGTCTAGTACTGGCCGTCACTGCGCTGATGACCGCCAAGGCATTGATATTGTTCATGCTCGGCAGGTTTTTCGGTCTTAATGCCCTGCATAACTCCGGCTTTTCACTTGCACTAGCTCAGGGAGGTGAATTTGCTTTTGTATTGTTTCAGTTTGCGGGTACTTTAAATATTCTGCCTCAGACGCAGGAGAAATTTTTAACCCTGGTGGTAGCTACTTCAATTGCCGTAACTCCACTACTCATAGTTCTCTACAATCGCATAATCGTGCCGAAATTCTTAAGCGTATTGCCTGAACGCACCTTTGACAGCATTGAGGAAGAAAACCCAATTATTCTAGCCGGATTTGGTCGTTTCGGACAGGTGATCGGCCGTTTTCTCACTGCCCAGGGCGTTAAAACAACGGTATTGGAAAAAGACCCGGATCAGATTGAGTTGCTCAGAAAATTCGGCTTCAAAGGCTATTTCGGCGATGCGTCTCGTCTGGATTTACTCCACAGTGCCGGAGCACATAAAGCAAAACTGCTTATCGTCGCCGTGGATGATCCAGAAATATCTCTTGAAATCGTCAGGCTTGCAAAAACAGAATTTCCTCATTTGAAAATTTTCGCCCGTGCCCGCAACCGGCGTCATGCCTACGAGCTTTCTAAAGCGGGCGTGAATTACTATAAACGCGAGGTGTTCGATTCATCACTTGAAATGGCTCAACACATTATGGTGTCCTTGGGCAAAAACGAATCCGACATGCATTTTAAAGCCATAAAGTTTAAGCAACATGACGAGGCAACGCTTAAGGCCTCTTTTGATTTCTTTGATAATGAACCGGAATTGGTGAATTTTATGCGCACGCAACGAGCAGAACTGGAGCGCATCCTGCAAAACGATGTATCTGGAGATTCTGATAGCTAATAGGGGTTCATGCCCTAACCGTTGACTTCGACGACAGCTTGGCAATATTTTTCTTGTCAGTTCAGGCTGTGAGAAGAACGTTCGCCGCTCCAGCGCTGAACGCTTGCACCGATCGGAGACACTTGCGTGACGAGATTGCTGAATGACATTGGGGTCTGCCTCCCTTTTTCTTGAGGAAATACAGAAGTAAAAAATCCAACTAAATCACAATTCTATTGCAGGCCCACCTGAAATATGGTAAATAAGTAAGAGCCATTATAATTACTTTCCAGCCTGCACATGAGAAGTGACAGCGAGGTGGTCCATGAGTAGCGACGCGTTATTTGGGCTCAGCATTTTAATGAGCTTTCTTGCTTTCGCCATCGTCACGACGGTGTCCATCTGGCCGCGACTGCGAACCATGAGCCGAAGGGATGCCCTCATTCCAATGGTAGTTCCCCACACGTTTCGGTTTGTTGGACTCAGCTTTCTGATCCCTGGCGTCGTATCCCCGTCGCTTTCCCCGGCATTCGCTATTCCGACAGCGTATGGTGATCTAGTTGCAGCTATCCTGGCGGGCATCGCATCATTGGCGCTCACCGCCCGCACATCCTGGGTCATTCCGACTGTGTGGGTGTTCAACGTGATTGGCGCAATCGACCTCTTACACGCATTCTACCAAGGCCGAATCGGCGAGGGCATTGACCCCGGATCGCTGGGGGCGGCGTTTTTCATACCGACAGTCGTTGTCCCGCCGCTACTCGTTACTCATGGACTCATATTTTGGCTGCTGTTGCGGCCAAAGCAATGAAGCGGTGCACGAATCATGGATACTATATAGAGCCAGATAAGAGTCAGAATGCCGGCTAACCATCGGATAATAGGGAATTTGCCTGTCGGCAAATTTCCGATTATCCTGACCGTAAGCCCTGTGATACAGATAAGGAGTTTTTATGTCAGAAAGAATCAATCTTGGTAAATCCGCTCCAGCGCTTTACCAAGCAGTCATTGGTCTTGAGAAGCTGGCAGTTGAGGCCGTTGCTTCCGCAAACATCCCGGATGGCTTTGCACATCTGTTGCGCCTTCGTGCATCCCAACTCAACCAGTGTGCATTCTGTATCAGGATGCATACTCAAGATGCCCTATCCAGTGGCGAGTCAAGCGATCGCATAAGTGTCTTGGCAGCCTGGCGGGAAACTGGCTATTTCACCGAAAAGGAACGCTCAGCATTGGCACTGGTAGAAGCAATTACACTGATCTCCAAAGGGCAAGTGCCAGATGCCATCTATGAGCAAGCAGCAGCCAATCTGTCAAAAGTTGAAATATCGGCTGTCGAGTGGCTTTCGGTAGTCATCAATGCCTGGAATCGCATAGCCACTTCCAGCCGTTACCCCGTGAAGGCGTGAGCATGGCTACAAATTGAGAGGTATAGTTATGAAAATCGTTGTAATTGGTGGTACCGGGCTCATCGGTTCAAAGCTCGTGAATATACTTCGAGAGAGCGGCCATGAGGTAGTGGCGGCGTCGCCCTCCTCGGGCGTCAACACCATCACTGGTGAAGGCTTGGCCGACGTACTAGCGGGTGCACAGGTCATTGTTGACTTGTCGAATTCACCGTCTTTCGAGGAAAAGGCAGTTTTGGAATTCTTCGAGACGTCAGGCCGTCACCTTCTCGCGGCCGAGGCTGCAGCCGGCGTCCGGCACCATGTCGCGCTATCCATCGTCGGAACCGACCGGATGCCAGACAATGGCTATTTCCTCGCCAAGGTCGCCCAAGAGAAACTGATCGAAACCTCCGGCATCCCCTACACCATCATCCGCTCGACCCAGTTCCTGGAATTTCTCGGCGGTATCGCCGCTTCAAGTGCGGATGGAAACATGGTCAGGCTTTCACCCGGCCTGTTCCAGCCCATCGCGGCGGACGACGTTGCCGCCATCGTCGCCGAGGTGGCGCTCACGGCGCCGCGAAACGGCATCGTAGAGATCGCCGGCCCGGAACGAGCACCGTTCAACGAAATCGTCGCCCGCTATCTGAAGGCGGTCGGCGACCCGCGTGAGGTCGTGAGCGACCCCGAGGCCCGATACTTCGGCGGCCGGGTCGAGGAGCGTTCGCTCGTGCCATTGGGCGAAGCGCGTCTCGGCCGCATCGGTTTCGACGAATGGCTCAGCCGCTCCATACCTCAAAAGTAAGTTAGCGAGGCAGGGTCGGTGCACAGATCAAGTCGTCCGCCGCATCCGCCTTTTTATCCGCGATCAGGTCGATCGGGATGAGGGCGTCATACGGTGAATTGTATCCACAAATTTGTATCAACGAAGGAGAACACAAATGTTCACTAAATTTCTCTGCGGAGTTGCCTTTGCAGCCCTATCCGTAAGCGCAGCTTCAGCCGATGACTCGCCTACAGTACTGATAAACACTGATAAATCCAAGGTAACGCTGGTCTTTGATCGCACCCTTCCAAATGTGCCCGGCAAGAGCATGAAAGGCCTGCTGGTCGAATACCAGCCGGGGGGCTCATCACCCGCGCATACCCATCCAGACTCGGCTTTCATCTATGCAACGGTCCTGGAGGGCGCAATCCGTAGCAAAGTCAATGATGGACCGAAAAAGGTGTATCACGCCGGCGAGAGCTTCGCCGAATTACCTGGCGATCATCATGGCGTCAGCGCAAACGCCAGTGACACGCAACCCGCACGCCTGCTGGCCGTCTTTGTCGTCAATACCGACGCAAAGAACCTAGTCACGAACGACAAATGAGGAGAGATGACATGAACCATAGCCTGATCGCCTTTACCGGTGCGGCCTGCCTGGTCGCCCTCACCGTCGGAGTCCTGGCTGAATCGCCCTCCTATTCCAAGACCTATGAGAAGTACGTGCAATCGGACGGCACGATCATGGTACCGCAGGACTACCGAACGAAGTTCACCTTCATCGGAACTTTCAGCGTTGCCGGCGGCGACCAGTCCGGCGGCCAGGCGCAGTTCCACCAGGTCTATCTCGACCCGGACTCCGTCGAACACTACCGGCGAACCAGGGAATTTCCGGATGGCGCCATCCTGATCAAGGAACTACAAAAGACCCGCGCCACGAAAATGACCACCGGCCACGCCTCGTTCTGGGATGATGACGCGGGCTGGTTCGTGATGATTAAGGACACCAAGGACCGATTCAAGGACAGCGGCCTGTGGGGCGACGGCTGGGGCTGGGCCCTGTTCGATGCCTCCGACCGCACCAAGCCGACGACGAAGAACTACAAGGCCGAATGCATCGCCTGCCATGTCCCGAGCAGGAAGACCGACTGGGTGCATGTCTGGGCCTATCCGTCACTCGAAGCCAAGGATAGATTCAAGGATTTCAATCCGTAAGATCAGCCGGCTCCGCTTCCTGTTCTGGCCATCGCTCCGCTGGTCGTTTCGCGGCCTGGCCTGATCTCCGGCAACGGCCCCTGTATTAAAAGGGTACTCGATACCAAGCCGGGTTGTGAGGCTTGTCCCGGTCCAGGATGAGGAATTGAATTGCATTTCCATGATCAATCTGCCATTACCATTTTCCGCTGTGCGCGCCGCCGTCAACGTGCAGCACCTCCCCTGTAATCTGGGTAGCTTCCGTCAGATAAACCTAAAAACCGCAGTTGAACATATCCCTGCCAATAAAAACCAGCATAAACTTGACAAGAAAAATTGAGTTATGTAGAGCGTTTAGCTCGCGTAACTTATCAAATCTGGCGGTTTTAAGACTGCCCCCTTCAGATATTTTTTCATTGCTTCACTTAAAATTCGATACCAGCATTGTAAAGGGGTCAACTGCGGCGCAATTGCTTTCAACTCATCAAAAAATGCACATACCCGCGTATAGGCCGCCTTTACATAAGACTCCCTTCCGTGGCTGCTGGTGATGGTGAGTGTTGTTTGTCCGGCAT
>JAQTMV010000241.1 GCA_028714175.1 Methylococcales bacterium | reverse complement strand
CGGTGTAATACGGGGGCGCATGGCAAGTAGCGCATTGAGCCTTGCCAAAGAAGAGATCCTGACCCCTGCTTTCTGCTGCGGAAGCTTTCTGTGGATTCAATTTTCCGAAAATGTCAAGTTTTGGCGCCGGCGGAAAATCGAGTAACTCCTGAAACTCCGCCATGAAGTGAACCTGGCTGCCTCGCTCCAAAATATTAACGCCCTTTTTAGTCGCGATCACCGGATCGCCATCGAAGTAGGCCGCGCGTTGTTCGAACTCGGTAAAATCTTCCACCGACTTCAAGGCCCGTTGTGAACCGAACAAGCGCTGAATGTTCACGCCGCGCAACGACGGCGTATCTATCCGGTGCCGGTGTCCCTGCGGCCGCACGTCGCCGGCCAGATGGGTGGCGCCGTTGGTGTGCCCGTTGTCGTGGCAATCTAAACAGGCCACCCCGCGGTGTGGTTGCTCGGAACGGCGGTCGCTGGTTTGATTGAACTGTTGTTGCGGAAAATGCGTCACCAGGAGCCGCAGCCCTTCGATTTGCTTCGGATTCAGAATTCCATCGAACAGTTCAAAGAAATTGTCGATGGTCACCAGTTTGCCTTGCGAGACGTCGCCCAAGTCCGGACGCGTAGTCAAAAAGATGGGGGCGGGAAATTCCGGAAGAAAATGGTCAGGCAAATCAAAATCCAGATCGAAGCGGGTCAAATCCCGTCCTTCCTGTTTCTTGATTTCGTCGATCTCAAACTTCGGAAAGACCATGCCCCCTTCCGGGTGATTGGGATGAGGCAACGGCAGAAAGCCCTGCGGAAAAAGATCGCCGTCGCGAATCTCCTCAGGAGTCATGGCAGCCAGCTTCTCCCAACTCGTGCCGGATGCGAGCTTCGCACGGATTCCTTGTTGAACTGGCTTGCCCCGGGTCATCGTAACGTTGGGCACAGGGTCGTTTCGCAAATCGTAGCGTTCTTGCAGAAGAGCCTTCTGCCTTTTCATCACGGTCGCTTTCTCCGCTTTCATGCGGGACATCGTGGCGGAGAACTCCTCTTTCGGGACGACGGGTGCATAGCTTGATTTCTTTTCCTCCTGTCCCGGCACTGTGCCGGCTTCCCGGAAGGTTGGGGAAACTTTCGCGCCTTCTGCAGAATATGAACAAATCACGATACCCGTTAAGAACAGTCCAAGAAAAACAGATAATTGGCCCTTTTCAGCAGTACGATTAAAGTTTCTCAGGCACTCTTTCGTAACTGATTCATCGGTGCTGTTTACTTTGCCTTTGATTTGCATGATGGTCTCCTTTGATAGAACATTAAATTAGGATAAGTGCTCTTGAAAAACCGTAAAGACCTTGTCGAGCCAGCGCCAAACGGTGTCTGCCATGTGGCATTGACCACTGTGGGTCTGTACGGACAAAGTACAACGAGCGGTAATTTTTCGATATGATAATAATAACCAGCATAATCGCCAGAATGCCTGGCAGCCACCCATTATAAAGAGGGAGCATTGACGCTGACATCACACTACTGCCCGGGAAATTAATGGGACGCACAAATCAAAAAAGACACTGCAATAACAATTTAAAAAAAGAATAACCGTAAAATCGGCCTTAGTCTGTGCGGTGTCGCACATAAACTGACGAATGGTGATGGCGGCTTATGATTTCGTAGCCAGCGACTGAAAAAACCTCTTCAACTCGGGTTCGGGCTACCGCTTTGTTGGCTAAGTCCCGGTCGGTTGAACAGGGACGTGGTCGACGGCGTCCGCTGCAACTGGAGCAGTAGCGTTAATTGCCTGTGCCTGCAAAAAACCGGGATAACGTATTATTAATGGCAAATAGTTCGTGAGCCATTTTCTATATGTGCGCAGTCGCACAGAAAGATTTTAGTCATGTGTGTATATTAAAGCACAGGCAAGGGAATTTAATTGGGTATGCAGTGGACAGACTCGTTATTAAGAATAAATCGAGTAATCCAGTTAAAGTTCGAAAAATAGGTAATGCTCTTAAACCTTGCCCGAGTTACCGACTAAGAATTATCAATTGAACTCGCTCAGACTTTCAGACTGAGCCACCAGGAGAAAACCATGATTAATACCGACCAAATTAAACCTGATATGCCCGTTGTCTGCTCCCAAGACGGCCAGTTTGCCACTGTCGATCATATGGAGGGGCCGGGTATCATCAAGCTGAAGAAAGATAAGACCGGTCAGCACCATTACATTCCGGTAAGCTGGGTAACCTCAACCGAGGGCGGTAAGGTTAAAGTAGATCGTCCGGGAGACCAGGCGATGGAGGAGTGGTCGACAACTTCGCCAAATTATATAGACAAATGACTTACGAGATAATACAGACAAGGGGTAGAGTGGCCAGTTGCTTCTATTGAGAAGTCAAGGTCTATAAACGATAGGTATAACATCATTGGCAACGCTCAATTTATTGAAAACGGTCGTGTCGAATTGATTTGGATCGCCGATTGCTGAAGCTTTAAGTCCGAAAAGCCGGCCAGAATTTTCTCAATGCGATAAACAATAAAACCCGATATCACACTGGGTTTTATTTTGTTTCTATCTGGAACGTCCTCCTCTGGAATATTTTTTTCTTTGTCATTGAAAATTCGATTTTCAAGTGCCGGGTTAGTCTCAGCCGTTCACGAATGGGCATTATTTTTGTCTGCTAGCCGGGTAATAAATATTGTAACCGGGCTACTTCCGGCTGTCGTAATGGTTGAGTTCAAAATACCGGGTCACGAGTAGCAACCACAGATGCCTTATGTACGTTACCGTACAGACCGCGAATGATATTGCCGCTAAAATTTTAATGAGTTTTAAGCTCGCTGCTCTTGATCCCCATAGAGAGGTTTTCTTTTCTCTGACGGGAGTGACACTATGCCGCTTGGCGCACTTTTAAAAACACAACGCAATAAGGAATAACCCATGAAAAAGATAAATGAGTACAAGAAAAATATTTCAGCAAATAGAGTTCTGGTGATTATCTGTTTATCCGCTATTCTCGGCCTGGCGGGTTGCCAACAAGAAGGAACAGCAGAAAAGGCAGGGCAAAAAATCGATCGTGCGGCTGAAAAAGCTGAGCAAAAAATTGAGCAGGCAACTGAAAAAGCAGAAACAAAAATTGAAGCTGCAAAGGAGTCATTGGATAAGAAGGCCGAAAAAGCCGGAGAATACATCGATGAATCGACTGACACATCCAAAGGAACTTTAGAAAAGGCTGGAAAAAAACTTGATCAAGCGACAGAAAAAGCAGGAGAAAAAATTGAAGGCGCAAAGGAGTCGGTCATCGATAAAGCCGAAACCGCTGGTGAATTTATCGATGACTCGGTTATTACCGTAACGGTCAAGGCAGCATTATTAAATGACCCCCTACTTAAGGCGTCGCATATTGAAGTGACTACGGTTAATGGTGTAGTCAAGTTGAGCGGCACAGTGGATTCCGAGCAAAGCATCGGCAGAGCAATGGAAGTGGCCAGTAGCCAGAAGAATGTGAAATCAGTGCAAACTGACCTGATTGTAAAAGCGGCTTCACCGGGCAAATAATAATGGTTTATTTACGATTTATAGTTGTTCTGAGTGTTATGCTGATGCCTGTATCTTTTGTTCATGCCACAACTCAGGATGACTCTTACATTGCCGGTTATGCCGCTGGCGTGTTAAAACATGATTTAAATCTTGATATGCCGTCATTAATTGTACGGGACGGCGTAATTACTTTGCCGGCAGGCAGCCTGGAAGCCGCCGACCGAGACAAAGCTGTACAGTTATTATCGGAAATTCCCGGAGTTAATGCTGTAAAGGTATCGGAAGCTACCAGTCAGCAGTCTGTGGACGATCCTTCAACGTCTGTCCAGATTGCCGGTGATGAGACTGTATCAGCAACTGAATCAATCATATTACCAACAGGACTTCTACCTAAAGGGCATCTATTCAAGCCATTATTGGCAGATCCGCGCTGGCCTCATTTCTCAGCTGCTTACCGCAATTACTTGAGCGATAATTTTGATGGACACAATATAGCTTCAGTTAGCTTCGGTGAAACGATACCGTTTTACCGTAGCAACTTCGGACAATCCACTGTGCAATGGGAAGCAGGACTTCAAGCTGGCGTCTTTAGTGACTTCAATCTGGATGCCTCATCGTCTGATCTCGTCAATACCGATTTTATTGCATCAGTCTATTCAAGTATGCGCGCAGGTCAATTTTCAGCTTTTGGCCGCATTTATCATCAGAGTTCACATCTTGGCGACGAATTTCTGCTGCGCAAGGTAAACACTAAATTCGAGCGTGTGAACCTCAGCTACGAAGGCGCAGATCTGAGACTCTCTTATGAGCTTCCCTATGGAGTGCGCGTATATGGCGGCGGGGGCGGTCTGTTCCATACGGAACCTTCGGAGCTTAAGCCTTGGTCGGTGCAATATGGCGTTGAGTTTCGAAGCCCGTGGCGTATCGATTTTGCATCAATGCGGCCTATTGTTGCAGCTGACATCAAGAATTATGAAGAAAATAACTGGAATACTGATGTATCCGCCAGAGCAGGCGTTGAGTTTGATAATTTGCAGGTACTAGGCCGGAAGCTTCAGATACTTGGGGAATACTATAACGGCTACACTCCCAGTGGGCAGTTTTATAAAAATAAAGTGGAATATTTGGGCGTGGGAGCGCATTTTTATTTCTAATCGAAGACATAGATTAATGTCCGTGCGGTAAACGGGTGGGCAATAGCTTGGCACACGGAAGTGCCTGTATTTTCAATGATGATAAGTTATTGAAAATACAGGCATTGGGAAATCGAATTTTCTGATTTTGGATAGGAACGAATTAGACGCGGTTCAGGATATTGTGCCAGAATATCGATCAGACTTTGCCGTAGAGTCCCGAGCCGCCAGGAGTGATAATTATGCGCCGCCTGCAAATAAAGCATGTAACCACTTACCAATACGCTGAAGCTGTAACCCTGCTGCCGCATAAATTGCTCTTGCGTCCCCGCGAAGGGCACGACATCCGTATCGAATCGGCTGCGCTGATTATTTTTCCTGCCCACCAACTGCAATGGCAGCGCGACGTGTACGACAATGCCGTAGCCCAGGCGACCTTTCTGGATCGGTGCAGCCGACTCTCGATCGATAGCCATGTTCTGGTCCAGCACTATGATGACCAACCCCTGGATTTTCTCGTGGCGGATTATGCGGTGCTTTTTCCCTTTCAATACGATGCCGCCGAGCGCGTTGATTTGGGGCCCTATCTGCCAGTGCTCTTTGACCAGGACCTACCGCTGCTGAGCACGTGGTTACGGCAATTCTGGCAGTCCGGCCAAGTAGTGGAAACCTATCTCCTGCTGGAATGGATCAATAAAGCGATCGCGACCGGATTCACTTATCAACAGCGCGAGGA
>JAQTMV010000240.1 GCA_028714175.1 Methylococcales bacterium | reverse complement strand
AACCACTGTATTTCCGAAACCATATTTTGAAATTCGCTATAGATACCCTGAGTTTATTTCTCGATGTACGACGTTTTAAGACGGGTTTACCCCAGTAATTAACGCCCCAGCGAAACTCAAACCCCAGAAAATCAAACTTTGTCTTGGCTTTCGCTTTAAAAATAATTGGGGTCAGAGTAAACTTAATTCGCCTAACCCGTAAGGCGGAACACAATAGTGTTTCCGCCGAATGGAAAAACTTATTTATATCCACCATATTTGAATGAAATGAAGCGCAAAGTCTATTTGGAAACCTCCGTTATTAGCTATTTAACGGCTCGTCCAAGTCAAACAATTCTTGGTGCCGCTCATCAACAGATAACTCAGGCCTGGTGGGAAACCCGTAACCAATACGAGTTGTTTATATCTGAGTCTGTCCTAAGGGAATGCGCCGCTGGCGATTCTATTGCAGCGCAAAGAAGATTGATGGTATTGGCTGAATTGCCTTTGCTTGTGATTGACGAAAACGCCCTCAACATTGCTTCGGAATTGGTAGAACAAGGTATTATTCCATCTAAAGCTGCTGAAGATGCCTTGCATATTGCAATTGCTACGGTTTATGGCGTGGATTATTTGCTTACTTGGAATTGCAGACATATTGCCAATCCTGAATTGCAAAGGAGTATTGCTACTTTTTTGGAACAAAAAGGATTGTTTCTACCGTTTATTTGTACACCCGAAGAGCTTTTAGGTAATGAAAATGATGAATGATGAAATTGTTGAAGAAGTTCGTGCAATTCGCGTGGCGCATGCTGCCAAATTTAATTACGACTTGCGCGCAATTTACGATGACTTGAAGAAGTCGGAGTCTGAACATATAGCTGCTGGACATCCATTTGTCTCACCGCCTGCCGTTCTTCCTGCGCCTAACTCAACGCTCCAGCGGACTCGCTTCGCTCACCGCTGAGCTTTGCGTTCGGCGTCTCCATCTCATCACGGAACGGAGTTCTACCAATGACAACGATGGCTCACACTATAAAACAATACGTGCAGTCGGTTGGTGGAAAAGTTACCGCTGAGCAAATCAAACAAGCCATAAATGCGGCACATCCTGGCCAATGGAAGGCATCCACTCTCCAAGCGCATTTGTATGCCTGTGCGGCAAACAACCCGAAGGCTTACATTCATCACCCATCCGCAGAGAAGCAAGTAGCCTGGATGGAGCTTGCGGAATCCGTGGTTTCGTGGCTCCGATCATCCCGTATTCCGCTACGCTACATACGGGCTACGCGAATTTCAATCGATGGGATCACAATCGATGGGGTCCAATCGATGGGGTCAGACTCGATTGATTTAGCCGGGATGAACTGGTATGCAACTTTTGGTTTGATTCCATAAGACGGATTTGCCCATAATCGGAGCCTTGATCCTGACCTCCGTTCGGACTTTTCCAAGCTGATGAGATTTACGTTAGGCGATACGCCCTACGATGTTTACACACAAGTATCTGAGGTAAGAATATGAAACGTGCATTTACACTTGAATATTGGCAGGATGATGGATGGTATGTTGGTAAGCTTAGGGAAGTTCCTGGCGTATTTAGCCAAGGCGAGACATTAAAAGAATTGGAAGAAAATATTGAAGATGCTTATAAGCTGTTGATGGAAGAGGAGTTACAAACTGACCATCCTGTTTCTCAGACAAAAGAAGTTTTGGTTGAAGTGGTGTGAAACGAGGTAGCTTCATTAGAGAATTAGTTGAAACAGGATGTTACCTTAAACGTCATGGTAATAGACATGATATTTATGCTAATCCGGCAAATGGTAAGCAGGCTCCTGTTCCAAGGCACTCCGAAATTAAAGAGACCCTCTGTCAACTTATCAGGAAACAATTGGGAATATGAATTTACCCCAGATTCATGCTAAATACGCCGAGTTTGAAGCTTCTATTGGCATTGAAGACGGTGAAGTACTGGCTGGACAGCAAGTAGCCTGGATGGAGCTTGCGGAATCCGGGGTTTCGTGGCTCCGATCAGCCCGTATACCGCTACGCTACATACGGGCTACGCGAATTTCGAACTCATTGATGGGGCAGTATGGTGTTATATCGGCGGAATCGGCTTGTCGTCGGGACGTATTTTTTTTACGGTGACTTTGCGGGATCGATCTGCCGATGTTCTGGTGCAGAATGTCGTGCTACTGCGAGAGGCGTTTCGCACGGTTCGGGCAGAACTGTAGGGCAGATTCTCCGTTAGGCAATACGCCATAATCGGAGTTTTGACCCTGATCCCATTGACTGTGCATTGATTGACCCAAAATTTACTACACTCATATTAATTCACAAGCTATGCCAACCATTTTGAGAATCGCAAACTTTCGTTTTCAGTGCTATTTAAACGAAGGCAATGAACTGCCGTATATCCATGTGTGCTGTTCGGATGGAGAATGTAAGTTCTGGCTTGAACGGTTGTTTTAGCAAGCTATCACGGAATAGCACCTCATGATTTACGCGAAATCGAACGACTTGTATTTGAAAATAAACAAATCCTACTGGATAACTATCATGAATACCACCGTCTATAAAACAGAACCCATTGTTGTTAAAGCCTGGACCGAAAAACGTATGATCTATCTTGAACTGACAGATGGGCGGATTGTGGGTTTTCCTGCTGATCGTTTTCGGATTCTCAGCCAAGCATCTGAAAAACAACTTAAAGCCGTTCAAATTGAAGTGGGGGGCTACGCGTTAAGATGGGATGAATTGGATGAAGATTTAACCGTGAGTGGCATAATTAACGGGCAATTTCAGCTTCCTTTGCCGAAACAAGCCGCTTGAACAATGGGATAGCGTAACCCGTAAAGGGATTCGCCGATAGGTAATCAACCCTATCAAGCCCGTAGTCAGCTATAGTAAAGCCTTCAAAAAAAGAGCAGGAATCCTCAAAATAGAACTTTTTTCAACACTCACAAAAAGCCCTAAGCGTTGGAGGTATTTCCGCTATGAAGAAGCATAACTATCGTTCACAAAAAGTCAATAACATCAAATGGCCACAACTGGGGCAACAGTTTGCGGGACAAGCATTGGTGTTTGCAGTAGATGTTGCCAAAGAACAGCAAGGTAGCCTGGATGCAGCGATTAGGCTGGCTTTCAGAATTGAACTGTATTTAAGTCTTGTTTTAAATTGGTTTCTTTACGCTGAATGGGATAATTTTTGAAGATTCATATGAGGGGGAGTATTTATGACAACAGTTAGTTACGAAACAGATATTGTTGCCTGGGCTAATGAGCAAGCGTGGTTAGTTCGCAATAAAAAGTTTGAATTGTTGGATATTGAACATATCGCTGAGGAAATAGAAGACGTGGGTAAAAGCGAGCAACGAGAATTAGCAAGCAGAATGGCTGTGCTTCTTTGCCATCTTCTCAAATGGCAATATCAACCCGCACGTCAGGGTGCAAGTTGGAAAGCTGCAATAAAAACACAAAGAGAGCGTGTTAAACGTCGTTTAAATCAAACACCCAGTTTGAAGAAATGCTTGAATGATTCTGAATAGTTGGCTGACGCATGGGATGATGCTCGTGATGCAACGGAAAAGGAAACTGAAATTTCTTATGAAAAATTTCCCAAACAATGTCCCTGGACGATTGAAGATATCTTATCGGATAATTGGTTTCCACAACTTATTGAAAATCATTAAAGCCGCTATCAAAACCAAGGGACAATGCGTTGACGAAGATAGCACATCAAGTTAAGTTATAGTCAAGCAAAAGAAATTTGAAACGGAGATAAATCATGCATGTATGGGTCTACGATCCACACTCTGGCGGAGTCAAGATTTCCGCTGCTGTCAAGCAACGCGCTGAGCGGCGGATTCGCGCGTATGCCGAGATTAAGTACGCTGGAAAGTTTACCCGCTTGGGGATACGCTTTCACGGAGTGTTCTGTTACATCGACGCGTACACTGAGCCTGTGGAACTGCCTGAGTCGCTGCTTCTCGCCGTGGAGGAGACGCGCGAACAGTACCTTGAGCGGCGCAGGAACGTACTGCTACATTTGTGCCGGTTACGTTACTTCGGAGATGAAGAACGATGGAGCATGGCCTTCTATACCTACAGCAACGAGAAATATGAGCCGAGTGTATTTGATAACGGGAGTTTTCATGGGACACCCGAAGAAGCATTCGAGACAGCAGAAGTCTACCTCCAAGACGAGTGAACTCGTCCCTGATGATGACTGTAACGTGGTAATGCGCAATCCGCATCGCTATTGCGCCCTAAGAACCATTCCGGATACTTGTAATTTACCCTTAATCCTGGAGCATGTTTGAATGAAAAAGACTATTGGCTTAATAGGTATTGGGGCGATGGGAAAGGCCCTGGCCAACAAAATACTGGAGCATGGCATAGCGTTAAATCTATGGAACCGCACACGGGAAAAAATGGCTGGTTTTCAAGATAAAGGCGCAACTGTTTCGTCAAGTCCCGGCGAATTGATTGAAAATTCCGATGCGGTTTTATTGATGCTCACGGATGCCGCGGCTATCAATGCAGTGTTAAGCGATGCAGGTTCTCTAACCGGTAAAACAATCATTCAAATGAGCACCATTTCGCCGTCCGATTCCATAGAGCTGGCCGGCACAGTTTCCAAGAAAGGAGGAGTTTACTTCGAAGCGCCGGTATTGGGAAGCATACCCGACATTAATGCCCAAAGGTTAATCATCATGGTCGGCGGCTCCGAGAAGAATTTTGAGGAATGGCAATGGCTGTTCAAGGTGTTCGGTCCAAAACCGGTATGGGTCGGTCCCATCGGTCATGCCGCGACGCTCAAACTGGCAATGAACCAATTAATAGGAAGCCTCACATGCGCGTTTTCTTCAAGCCTCGGTTTAATCCTCAATAACCATATCAATCCGGAAATTTTCATGGAAATCGTGAGAGCCAGCGCTTTGTATGCGCCGACCTACGATAAGAAACTGGGCAACATGCTCGATCACGATTTCAAAAACGGAAATTTCTCAACCAAACATTTATTGAAGGACCTGAATTTATTTATCAATGAAGCTCAAAAGTGCGGTATCAATGTCGCTTCTGTCGCAGGCGTTAGAGATATCGTACAAGCCACTGTCGACAGCGGCATGGGAAATGATGATTATTCGTCTTTATATGCCGTAATCAATAAGAGCGGAGCATCTTCATGAAGAGGTAGAGCTCGTAGTGAATGACATTCGGGTCAGAAAAAAAGCGAAAAAAAGGGTCAGCGAAAAAAAGGGTCAGACCCTATAAAAAACAGCTCTGTACATGACAAAAATCAAACCTTATGGATAGGTTGAATATTATCAATTGCTTGTAAAAAAGGCTGAAGAGCAGAGCTAAATGCGGCTGTTGTTTTCAGCAGGTTATCTCGCAACCAATCCAGC
>JAQTMV010000239.1 GCA_028714175.1 Methylococcales bacterium | reverse complement strand
TTCGGTGGTGCTCAGGCCCCAAATATGCAGATCATGTATATCCGTTACACCGCTCAATTGGCGCAGATAACCATCAATTGCAGGAATATCTATTCCTTCAGGCACTGCACTCAAGGCCAGTTTCAGCGAATCGCGGAACAGCCCCCATGTACTTATCACAATCACGCTCACGATCACCAAGCTGATGGCAGGATCCAGCCAATACCAGCCTTTGTAGAAAATTGCCAGACCAACAATCACGACGGCAAGCGAAACGGCGGTATCCGCCGCCATATGCAGGTAAGCGCCGCGAATGTTCAAATCCCTTTTGCTGCCTTTCATGAAAAGCCACGCTGACAGGCCATTGACGACAATGCCAACCGCCGCCACAACGGATACTGTCAGACTGTCTACCGTTAGCGGTTGTGAAAAGCGATGAATGGCTTCCCATGCTATTGCTCCGGAGGCCACCAAAAGCAGCATTGCATTGGCAAGAGCCGCCAGTATGGAGGTGCTGCGCAACCCGTAAGTATAACGTTGACTAGGCTGCTTGCGGGCCAAAATAACTGCGCTCCATGCCAGCAGCAAACTCAGCACATCGGAGATGTTATGTCCGGCATCGGCCGCCAATGCAGTTGAATTGGCGATGTACCCATAGCTGAATTCAATCACGACAAACACCGTATTCAGGACTATGGCGATTGCAAAAATGCGTCCCTGTTTATTCGGGGCAACGTGGTGATGATGGTGTCCGCAGGAATGATCGTGTTTGTGATGATCTGTCATTACTCTTTAATTCTATATTCAACAAAAAACTTGTAAGACTGGTTAAAACCGTAGTTTTTCCTGTCTTTTAAGGCAGATTTGATTTACCACTGACCTTTAATTCAGCGTTATGAAATTTCCCGGCATCCGCTTTAAGACAGTCAAATTATGCAATAGTATCACGCCAAATTTACAGATATTTTTATCTTAACGTGCCTTGATTCAGTCCAAACTAACAACGGGCTTGTTTAATAACCAGAAAAAATCACCTGAAAAGATAAGGACAAATCCGTGTAATAAAGCATGATAGAAAACAGGAATCATCAGATTTTCCGATGGTGTGACCTTCATTTCACCCTTAGGCTTAATCATAAAGCCCTGTCGAAGTCTCTAAGGCAAACCAGAGAAAACCCAATGGAATGAAACACCTAACGAGGCTCCGCGTCAGACCAACGAGTCATGGGAGGCGCTGAATTAAAGTTGGGCGGACTCCGTTAGCGCACCGGGTATGGTAAAGTTGCCATGCCCGGTATTAGATCGCTGAGCGATCAGACCCTTAAGGTTAAAATATAAAAAGCTAACGGAGGCCGCTATTATGGTATCTCAAAACATCTACCTGTTGGACGAAGACTTCGGTCCTCTGCTCATCAAATTTTGTTCTTACTTTCCTTATGCCGTTAAGGTCTGCATCAGCGGTCATGAATGGGTCAAGCGCCAATTAGCCAAAGCAGGCATTGCCTTCGAAGCATCAAAGTGGCTGAACTGCTCAACCAAGATCCAGGCTCTTATTCACAAGATAGAATGCCCTACGACCTCAGGCGTCTACGGTTACATGGCTTGATAGAACGGCAGCCGCACTCCAATCGCTGCCGGGTTACTCAAGGCGGCATACGGATCATCCTTTTTTTCACGCTAGCCGAGACGCGGATTTTCAGCATCGTGCTTGCCATTGAACATCCACTGGAATCCAGACAAGCACCCCGTGTTCTCGTTCAGGCAAGTCAAGCAGTCGACCGGCTTATTCAGGAGGCTAAATTGGCAGCATGAAAACTTGATTAATTGTATAAACTTGAAAACAGTGCAAAAATTAATGTCGATATGAACGGGAGACGGCGACGGCTGGGTCATCCATCGAGAACCAAAAATCTGCAAGGAGATTAGTATATTGTCGGTGGTACTTCTAAATGTCATGTCCTTGCAGATTGGCGTGCTGTCAAACAAACTGGTAACTGCGATGAATGATGGCCTCATGCCTATACCTGCAGTCATTACCGGGCTAGATCGGCCCCATGCCTACGTCACGATATCAAGTACTACTAAACTCGGCTTCCTGGGCGATGTGTATTCATTCAGGAACTTATTCGAAACCCAAAATACCCTTGAGGCATATGTATATATAGAGGTATCAGCTGGATCATAGATGGCAATGGTCCAGGGCCCTACCTTTGCAGTATTGGAGACATGCTCATCTGGACGGGTTCAATATTGCTGCAGGTATCCCTCCTGATGTTTCCTGTCAATACTCGGAAACATAATGATTAGAGAACATCGAAGCCGGCAAGTGCAAGTCTCTCTCCAATAAGCCAGTCCAGCCACTGGATAGAAACCTGTTCACCTGACGAGCTTATAATGGGAGTGGCAGAAAATATAAGAACGCGAATCAAGCTACAGGGAATGGGAGCATACAAATAATTCAAGATTTGCTTGAGGATTTTGTTTGGCTTATTTGCAACGGCAGGCTAATGGATGTCCCTCATATCAGCGGTCTTTGAATAGTCGCATCCGCTTCAGCTTTTCCCATACAAGTCCCGTAGCGCCTGCTTGGCCTGTTCCAAAATACTGAGTTGCTCCCGATCCAGGTTTTTTCCTGCACGATTGATATAGAAGACCAGCATCGACATTGCTGACCGGAATGGCTCGGCTTTACGGCGGGTGCTGGCTTCGGCGGAATCTTTGAGCGACTGCGCTATAGCCTTGGGATCTTTCCAGGTAAAAACGCCTTTTTCCAGACTCAGAGCATTGCTCTCTCGGGTAACCTTGGCAGACCATTTGTTACTTAATGCTGAGTCAGACTTCTCCGTCATCATTCGTTCTCAATTTGGCAGTAGTTGAGTTTTATCTGTATTTCTTTTCCAGAGTCCGCTGCTTGCCAATCAGTTCGGTGAGATATTTTAACTGTTCGGCAATCAGATCGATGAGATCATCCATCGTGACAATTCCAACCAATGCGACACCCGGGTTATGCGCCCTTACGTTGCAAAAGTTGAAAAATGTCCACTTCAATGGAGGCAAATGCAACTATCCACAGTGTCGCATCGTAAACATCCAGCCATGCCGATTGCGAGATCCAGGCAATCACCATCGCTATCAGCCCGGCAAAAACAGTCACAGTTGCCAGCCAATAACCTTGCCGGCATTTGAGCACCTTATCCGGCCAGCGTACTTCCAGTTCAAGCAAAGCTATCAAGGCAAACCAGAGCCCGGAATTGACTACATCCAGCCATTCGCTGTCATGAACATAACTGACGAACACGAGGGCAATAACCGCGATCAAGATGTAGCGTATCCTATGCAACGTGTTTTCAGCCATCGGAGCGGCGCCGTTGGTTTCCAGTTCATACAATACCAGCAACACCAGCCAGGACAAGGCATCAACAGCGCTGGTCAAGGTATCGACGATGGCATAGATAACGGCGTTAAGTGTTATCAGCACCACAATAGCTAATTTGAACTTGAGGTAAGGAATGGATGATAAGTAATTGAACATGCTTAAACCCAATAATGTGTAGTGCCATGACCGGTGTAGCTATAGATTTAAAACGCCAAATCCTATTCTAGGCCAGCAGCAAGGGCGCCGGCTTGACATCAAACGCCACACAAACCCGCTCCTGATCGGAATGGAACGGAATGGTTCGATGGAACAGTGAAGAAGGAAAAATGACCAGATCGCCCACCTGTTGATCGACAATCTGTCTGGGGAATTCATCATGTAATCGGGGGTAGTCGTCACCATCGGTACTGTATTCGAAACTGCCCTCGTGAGCGTCATTCTTTGCAGGCAATTGGAGGTAGACACAACCACTGATCCAGCCTTCTTCATGGATATGAGACGTCAGATATCCTCCTTGATTCATGCGCAAATACCACGAACTGGTAAACTCGATCTTGTGCGGGAAGCCTAAAATGAGTTGATAACGGCTACCCGTAAAGCGCTGCTGATAGTCCAGGACTTTTCTACGGATAAGTGCGGCGAGCTTCTGGTAAGAAGGCTCGGAACGCTGAAGCAAATTGCCGGCAGACTGCATGCCGTAATACAAGCGCCCTTGCTTTCTTTCGGCAATCGCAAGCTGCTGGATGTCGTGCAATAGTTCCTTGAGCAGTGAACTATCAGGCCGGGCCAATTCATCAATGCGTGTATGCACAACGTAGTCCATCGGCTCCTTGCAAAAATTATAGGAGTCCTCCAGACGGAAATTCGTCGCATAGTGCGTCGATAAAGTGCCGAGCAAAACGGAAGCATGTTGCCCATGCGCAGAAAGCTGATCGAATTTATGCTTGAAGACTTCGAATTGGCCGGTTTTATAAAAGCATTGCAAGGCACGTTCCTGTGCATCGGCAAAATTCGATCCTTCAAAATAAGGGATCGCATCCTGCAATCGCCCCGCCAGACAGTAAAATTCGCCCAAATTGTACCTGGCACGACCATGAGCGGGCTGTACAGTCAGTGCCTGCATATAGCAACGGATGGCTTCATCCATTTCACCACGATCGCGCAAAGTCTCGCCCAGATCATTCCAGGCATCAGCGAAGTGCGGATCAAGTCTGACGGCTTCGCGAAATGCCCGGATAGCATCTTCATGCTCACCCTGGTCGTGCAACGTGGTGCCGAGGTTGAAATATCCGCGTGCGTCCGGACGCAGGACCAGTGCCTTGCGATAACATTGCTCGGCTTTCTCCAATTGTCCGCGCTGCTGCATGATGGTGCCGAGATTACCCAACGCCTCGAAAAAACCGGGTTCGATGTCAACAGTCTTTTGGTAATGGAGAGCGGCTTCCTGCAACAAACCTTGCGCTTGCAGCAATGTTCCGAGATTAAAATGAGCGACTGTAAAGTTTGGCTTCAGTTGTAACGCCTTGCGGTAACTTGCGACAGCATCTTTAGTCTCTCCTATCTGGGAGAGTATCACCCCAAGATTAAAATGGAGCTCCGCAATGCGCGGATCAATTGAAAGCATCTTCTGAAAACTGGCAACAGCTTCGCGGTATTTGCCCTGTGCCTGTTGAGATAAGCCAAGGATGTTGTATAGGGCAAGCACGTTGGGATACATAGCCAGCATGCTCTGCGCTCTGGCTTCAGCCTGCGGCAGAAGGCCGCTCTGAAAAAGATGTTGCAACGCTTGAACTTCCGCCGGATGCGGTTGCCTCGTCTGCCTGGACTGCCGGGACTGCTTTTTCATGCAAAATTACCTCATTCGGAAATGCTGGGTAAAATTCTAACACAAGCTGTGCGTTTCATCCGGCCTTGCTTATACTCCGCCCGGTCAAAATATCGGTTCCCAATTACCCTAAAATATTGTAAAAATACTCCAAACTAACTATACCCCGCCCTAAATAATGACTGAAGAACAATTGGACGAACTTTTTCCTGAAATGACATTGAATTCG
>JAQTMV010000238.1 GCA_028714175.1 Methylococcales bacterium | reverse complement strand
CTGTGGTGTTTGGTCAAGCCCCGCTGTTTCACAATTGCAGACTCCACCAGGATACCACGTTTGACGGCGCTAAATTTCCTACTCCATCGGTGAATCCGTCGGAAAACGACACCGCTGCTCGCGCCTACCGCACACTAAAACTGGCCTTTGCCCAGCAGCAGGCTACGCGCGAGGAGCAGCGTTTTTTCCGGCTGGAAATGGCCGAGGAAGCAAAACGTGCTCCGTGCAGGCTGCGCTTGTTGTTTGGCTTGTATTGGCTTTTCAGCGACTATGGGTTCAGCCTGAGGCGTCCCACATTTGGGTGGCTAGAATTCATGCTGTTGTTTTCGCTGATCTATACCTTGCTGGCGGGCTTAACGCCGTGGTGTTTCCCTTGGCAGACAGACTGCTACATCAGATACGACTTGCTGCAGTTCACGCTGCTGCAAGCCTTGCCGTTGCCGGGTCTGGACAAATGGAGCTATGATCTGCTGCATTGTCTGTTTCCCAAAGAGGGCTGGCAAAGCGCGATGTTGGCGATGTCTGTGATGTTCCAGAAAACTATCTCCCTGTTGGCCGTGTTTCTGTTCTGTCTGGCCTTGCGGAATCTGTTCAAAATGAAATAATAGCGTCGTAATGCTTTTCTCTGTCCTCCACTTAAGCAAAACAGCCGTGGACAACGCTTTTCTTCCCACCACTTTTATCGGCGAAAGCGGTTCCGTATTATCAATTGCTTACATTCATGATCAGCTTGCAAGCCATGATTGTATTTCGCTTTTTAGAGCTTACCCTAATAATCCTCGACTAATGTATGCATGTAAGGAGTCTGCTCAACTTCTGACAGATATGCACACTTTACCAAGAAACCTTTCTTGAACAAGCGTATTCTCCAGCTTTTCAAAACTTCGAAACAGCAAAAAATCTTGCAACCTATTATTAGAGATTCTGTTGTCTTTCCCACAATTGTAGAACGGGGTACACTGCACTAATCGGCTACCTGCATAACTTTTCAGTCATCAATCATTAAGGAGAATAACCATGAATCTTTCACGTTTGACGCTACTGGCTTTTCTCGCGGCCCTGATCGCTGCTTTTTTCATTTTCGATCTGCAGCGCTATATAACGCTGGAAACGCTGAAAGCGCAGCAAGAATCGATTGCAGCATACCGCAATAACCATCCCGGTCAGGCCGTTGCCATTTATGCGCTGATTTATATCGCAGTAACCGGCTTGTCGCTGCCGGGCGCGGCGATACTGACACTCGCCGGTGGTGCTGTGTTCGGTTTGCTGTGGGGAACGGTGATTGTTTCTTTTGCCTCCACCATCGGCGCAACACTGGCCTTTCTGGCAGCCCGCTTTCTGTTTCGTGATGCGGTCAAGTCCCGGTTTGGCGAGCGCTTGAAGGCCATTGATGACGGCGTGGCTAAAGAAGGTGCGTTGTATCTCTTTACGCTGAGACTGGTGCCGGTTTTTCCGTTTTTTGTGATTAATCTGGCGATGGGTTTAACCAATATAAAAACCCAGACTTTTTATTGGATCAGTCAGGTGGGTATGCTGGCAGGTACGATTGTTTATGTGAACGCGGGGACTCAGCTGGGTCAACTTGAGTCCTTATCGGGTATTCTGTCTCCCGGATTAATCGGTTCTTTTGTGTTGCTGGGCATTTTTCCGCTGCTTGCCAATAAAATTGTCGAATCCATTAAAGCCAACAAAGTCTATGCGAAATGGACAAAGCCTGCGCGCTTTGACAACAACATCGTCGTGATTGGCGCCGGTTCAGGCGGTCTGGTTACGTCTTACATTGCCGCCGCCGTCAAAGCCAAAGTCACGTTAATTGAAAAACATAAAATGGGCGGCGACTGCCTGAACACCGGCTGCGTGCCGTCAAAAGCCTTGATCCGTTCCGCCAAACTGCTGTCCCATATTAAAAGAGCGGGAGATTTCGGCATCAAAAAAGCAGGCGCCGAATTTGATTTCGCCGATGTCATGGAACGGGTGCAGACGATTATCAAGACCGTCGAGCCGCACGATTCCCGTCAACGTTATACAAACCTTGGCGTTGAGGTCATCGAAGGTGAAGCAAAAATTCTTTCCCCCTGGGAAGTTCAGGTCACAACAGCCGGGGAAACCCGCATCATAACGACGCGTTCTATTGTCATTGCCGCCGGTTCGTATCCGTTGGTGCCGCCTATTCCCGGTGTTGAGGAAATAGGTTTCTTGACCTCCGATACCATCTGGGCTTTGCGAAAACTCCCCAAGCGTCTTGTTGTCCTTGGCGGAGGGCCTATCGGCTGCGAACTGGCGCAATGCTTTGCCCGCTTCGGCAGCAAGGTGTCTCAGGTGGAAATGATGCCGCGTTTGTTAATTCGGGAAGACCTTGATGTTTCGGAGACGGTTATGACAAAGTTCCGTCAGGAAGGCATCGATGTGCTGGTGGAACATACCGCCAAACGCTTTATCACCGAAAAAGGTGAAAAGATTATGCTTGCCGAGCACGATGGACAGGAGGTGCATATTCCTTTCGACGAAGTGTTGCTGGCGATTGGCCGCGTTGCGAATACCCAGGGCTATGGGCTTGAAGAACTGGGCGTTGAACTATCACCCAAACACACCATAGCCATTAATGATTTTCAGGAAACCAATTACCCGAACATTTTTGCCGTCGGCGATGTGTCCGGCCCGTTCCAGTTTACCCATACCGCTGCACATCAAGCGTGGTATGCCGCAGTCAATGCGCTGTTCGGCAGTTTCAAAAAATTCCGCACCGATTACTCGGTGATTCCGTGGGCTACATTCATCGAGCCTGAAGTCGCACGGGTCGGTCTTAATGAGCAGGATGCCAAAGAACAAAACATGGCCTATGAAGTCAGCACCTATCACATTGACGATCTGGATCGTGCGATCGCCGACGGGGAAGCGCATGGCTTTGTCAAAGTGCTGACTCAACCTGGCAGGGACCGAATTGTCGGCGTGACTATCGTTGGCGAACATGCCGGCGATCTGCTGGCAGAATTCGTACTGGCGATGAAATACAAGATTGGCTTAAATAAACTGCTCGGCACCATCCATATTTACCCGACAATGGCCGAGGCGAACAAATACGCCGCCGGCGTCTGGAAACGCAACCATGCGCCGGAAGGCCTGCTGCGTTGCGTTGGACGTTTCCACGCCTGGCGTAGGGGTTTGAGTTAATATTCAGATTTAACATTTGCAGGAGCGGCTTAAGCTTCTCCTGCAATTAAAAAAATCTCAATCCGCATTATTTGCGATGCTGTGTTATGTCTCTTTATTTATGAACTACCTACGTATGTCCCGTTTTAATCTCTCACTAAGGCTGCTATGGCGTGATAGCCGCTCAGGCGAATTGACGATTTTGCTGTTGGCGTTAATTATCGCTGTTACCAGTTCAACAGCCATTGCGCTGTTTTCAGACCGGTTACAACGCACAATGACTAATCAGGCCGCTGAATTTCTGGCGGCGGATTTAGTCATAACCAGCCCCGCGACTATTCCTGCTGCGTGGTCTGCCAAGGCTGCACAACTGCATTTGGCGCAAGCGCGAACGGTTGAATTTTCCAGTGTCCTGATTGAACATGACGAGCTGTTATTAGCGAGTATTAAAGCCGTCAGTGAGGCTTATCCCTTACGTGGGTTTTTAAAAACTACAACGGCGGATTATTCGGCCGAGATAATCACACACAATGGACCGGATAAGGGAACAGCCTGGCTTGAAAAGCGTATTTTGCCGGCACTTAAACTTAAAGTAGGCGACCCGATAACTGTAGGTGAAAAACAACTGACCATTACGAATATCATTACCTACGAACCCGACAAGAAAGGCGATTTTTACAGCTTTTCTCCGCGCGTGATGATTAATGAGGCAGATTTACAGGCTACCGGAATACTGCAACCGGGCAGTCATGTCCATTATTTTTTTCAATTTACTGGTGAAACTAAAGCGTTAACTGAATTCAAGCTATGGCTTAAACCTCAGTTAAATCCATCGCAACGCATTATGGATATTCATGAAGACCGTCCGGAACTGGGGTCGGCCCTGGAACGTGCACAGCGTTATCTGGGGCTTTCCAGCATTGTTATCATATTGATTGCCGGCGTGGCTATAGCAATGGCGACACGCCGTTATACCGAGCGCCATTTTAATGCCACCGCCTTATTACGTTGCCTGGGCTGCAAACAAACCGAAATACTCTGGCTGTATAGCAGCCAGTTTATTGTCTTGGGCGTATTGGCCAGCGCTGTAGGCTGTTTGTTTGGCTGGTTTGCACAGGAAGCCTTATTCCATTTACTAAGAGGATTATTGCCGCAACAGGTCGCCAGTCCCGGTTTATTGGCGGATTTTTTCGGTTTTATCATCGGTATGGCGGTTTTATTGGGTTTCGCCCTGCCTCCGCTGTTGCGGCTTAAAAAGGTATCACCGCTAAGAGTATTGCGCCGCGAACTGGAGCCATTGCCCAGTAGCGCATGGCTGATCTATGGTTTGGCTGTCAGTATTATTGCTATATTAATATGGAAATATACCGGTGATATTAAAATGACAGCCACCATTATCGGTGTTGGTCTGATGACAGTGCTAGCGCTGGGCCTGCTTGTTTACGGCCTGCTCAGTTTAACCCGCAAACTGTTGCCCTTCATGAGCTTGACCTGGCGTTTCGGCTTGCAAGGCTTATTAAGAAATAGTCGCGCCAGTGTAAGCCAAATACTGGCTTTCAGCATTACTTTGGTTGCCATGGTGCTCAGTTTTACCGTACGTACCGACTTAGTTGATAACTGGCAAAAACAGTTACCAGATAATGCGCCGAATCATTTCGCATTGAATATTTTCCCGGATCAACAAACCGCCTTTAAACAAGAATTGCAGCAACACCACATCAGCGCCAGTCAGTTTTATCCTGTGGTTAGAGGCCGTCTGGTAGCAATAAATAATACGCCTGTACAACAAATTGTCAGTAAAGACACGCAGGGCGAAAGCGCCACTCATAGAGAATTAAGCCTTACCTGGGCAAAAGAACTGCCTGAAGAAAATGAAATAGCCGCCGGTAATTGGTGGACTACTGAACAGACCGGACTGGTGTCTGTCGAACAGAAATTGGCCGACAGTCTGAAAATAAAGCTTGGCGATCATTTAACTTTTACCGTTGGCAGCCAGCAAATTAACGCAATAGTTGCCAGTATCCGTGAACTTCAATGGGATACGATGAAGCCCAATTTTTATATGATTTTCTCACCCGGCACACTGGATGCCTATCCCAGCACCTTTATCACCAGCTTTTATTTATCCGAGGGTCAAAAAAACGTTTTAAATACGCTGGTAAAAAAATATCCCGGCACGACTATTCTGGAAGTTGATTTGATTTTGCAGCAATTTAAAACCATATTGACTCAATTGACCGAAGCCATCAATTACTTGCTGTACTTTGCCTTGA
>JAQTMV010000237.1 GCA_028714175.1 Methylococcales bacterium | reverse complement strand
GCCGACCCGCTCGCTCTTGACCAGTCGATAGGTGAAGTAGCGTTCGCCGGTGGCGGAATTGTTGGTGTGAGTGCGACGTATATACATGCTGCGAAGATAACGCAGGTTGGGTGAGTGCGCAAGAGGGGATGACAACTATTATGGCACTGCAAAATACGTCTATTTATAAATTAAATTAAATCAATTAGTTATAATTTGCCAATAGGGGAAATTCGTGAAAATGTGCTAAATATGGGCTAAGTGCAAAGGGGATTCAAGTCATCACCGCAGGGACAGGGATGGTTCACAATGAATAAAATAACTCTGCTGAAGATGCGCTGCATGTACTACAAATCTGGTTCAAACCCAGAGAAAATGGAATCGCACCAAGCTATGCCGAAAAATCCCTAAAAACATCTGACTATACAATACAGCTCACTTGTATCCTGTTACCAAATGATGAAAAATGACAGTCTAGTGGTTGAACAACAAGCATTCATTAATTAAATACTACCTGCCCAATACCAACAAAACTTTGAGTTATGAACCTCATGGGGAAAGTCGCAAAGTGTTTATTTATGTAAATGCTATTCCGCCCTTGGATGAAGCGATAACGACCATTGTCGTCAGTCTCGATGGTGCTTATGTATTAATGGGTTAGGATGGTTACCGAGAGGCGATAGTGGGTAATATTTCGCTTTACGATTTTGTCGGCAATCGTCAGCATACCCTCTATATCGGTGAAGCCCCGGAATACGGGAAAGGCTCTTTCTTTCAGCATTTGTAAAAAAGAAATTGCACCGGTCAAAAAACACTATCCCGATGCCCTCTATTTAGGTATTGCCGACGGTGCAAAAAATAATTGGTCGTTTTTAGAGCAACATACCAGTTGTCAATCACTGGACTTTCTTCACGTCACTGAGTACTTGGCAAACCGAAGCCGCCTGCAAGACACTGGTGAAGCAACGGCTTTGTGGTTCGGGTATGCGCTGGAAAGACCAAGGCGAAAAAGTGATTTTATCTTTACGTGCCTTGGTTCAGTCCAAAGGAAGATGGCAACAGTTTTGGGATGAGATTGATCAATATGGCTCCCAAGTTTACGCATAATTTACATTATTTAGAATCAGCACCAAAATGTAAGTGTGATTTTCTAATTGCTCGCGGCATGCTCCGAACGAGTTCGCCCACGAAAAACATAATATTGATAAGCGTTATAGCCGAGCATTAAAGGCAGCAAGCCGCCTATTGCTATGAGCATAAATTCCAGGGTTTTGGTTGACGATGCCGCATTATGCAAGGTCATCGTTCCCGGAATCAAAAACGGATAATGGCTGGCGGCCAAACCAATCACCACCAAAACCAAACTAACCAGACACCAAATAAACGGCTTATTATTATCCCGTCGACGCAGGCTCAGAACTAACATTACAAGAGACACGGTTATGCAAAAAGCCAGTACTGCGAACCATAAGAATTGGTCGCTCCAGCGTTCAGCTACATAGGGCATTACCTGGGCACTGTATAGGAGAAACACCGGCAGCAGCAAAAACAGCAAGAGCAATGCTCGCCACGCCCAGCGATAGGCGGTTTGAAGAAATCCGCCTTCCACTTTACACAACAGATAACTGGCGCCAAGTAAAACATAGACGGTTACCAATAACACAGCGGACAAGACAGCCAATGGGGTTACCCAAATGAAAAGGCTTACAGGGGTGCCGGAACCAGCTAATGGCATACCCCCGAGCAATCCACCCAAGGCCATGCCCTGGGCTAAAGCGGCTACCAAGCTTCCAATGCCAAAAGCCAGTATCCATCCCTCTTGCTGGCGTGCATAGAGACGGAATTCAAAGGCAACGCCTCGAAAAATAAGCCCAAAAAGTATCAGTAAAACGGGAATGTAGAATGCTTGTAAAATCTCAGCATAGGCTAAAGGAAATGCGCCAAAAAGCGTTCCGCCCATCAGTACCAGCCAGGTTTCATTTGCATCCCAGACGCCGCTGAGGCTTTCCATCATAAGCACTTGACGAGACTTATCTTTTTCTAACAAAGAGAGAACGCCAATGCCCAGATCGAAGCCATCAAGAGCAACATAGATTGTCAAAATCAACGTCAGAATTACGGACCATGAATTGATAAGCCATTCGGATACGTGGTGCTCCATGATCAACTTCCCTGCTCTTGGGCGCGAATGGGTAGCTGCAATGCCGGTAAAGGCTCGTCAATATTGGGGCCTGTCAAAATAATTCGCCTTGCAAACACAATAAAGGTGAACAGCAATAATGAATAAATAACTGTAAACATTACCAGACTTGTAAATACTGCCGGGGCGGGCAAATTTGAAACGGCGTGTTCGGTGCGAAGCAAACCATACACTGCCCAGGGCTGACGTCCCACTTCCCGCACTATCCAGCCGCATTCCGTAGCCAGATAGCCTAAAGGAATAAAGGCTACCCAACTTCTTAACAACCAGACCGGTTGTGTTGGGCCATCCGGCAACGCACGGTTTTTCCACCAAAAAAATCCGCTAGCCAGAGTCAAAGCCGCCATGGCCATGCCTATCCCCACCATGAGGCGAAAGGTGTAAAAAATCAGTGGAATAGCCGGTGGTTGATCTTCAGGAGAAAAATCTTTCAGGCCCTTAACCTGACCATCCATTTTATGGGTGGCGATAAAACTCAGGGCGTTAGGTATTGAGATTGCCCAATCGTTGGCTTGGCTGGCCTTGTTGGGCCATGCGATTATATGCCATTCTGCGCCTTGTCCCGGCGGATTGGTTTCCCAGTGTCCCTCTATTGCCGCGGTCTTGGCGGGTTGGATATCGAATAGGTATAAACCGGCAATATCGCCTACCACTACCTGTAGCGGAGTAACCGCCAGCAAGCCTGTCAAGGCCAGCTTGAAACATTTGCTGAACAGGGTTTTGTGGCGCTGCTGCAAAATATGCCAAGCCGATATTCCGGCTACGACAAACAGGGACGTTCCCATACAAGCCAGCCACATGTGGCTATAGCCCCAGTAATGATTTGGATTGAGTAAAGCTTCGGCATAGCTGTCCACCACATAGCGACCGGCTTCAATATGACCGCCGGTGGGATTTTGCATCCAGCCATTGGCGATCATTATCCAGAGTGCGGAAAGAGACGATCCAAAGGCCACCATGATCGTTGCGAACAAGTGCATGCCGGCGGTTACCCGATTCCAGCCGAACATCATGATGCCAAGAAAGCCGGCTTCAAGCATCAGAGCCATGGCGCCGTCATAACCAAGGACGTTGCCAAAAAATTCGCCGGTAAGCCGCGAAAAAGGCGCCCAATTGGTTCCGAACTCAAATTCCATCGGGATGCCGCTGACGACCCCGATGGCGAAATTAAGCAGGAACAGTTTGCCCCAGAAACGGGCAAGAACGAAGTAATCGCGGTCTTTGGTTTTTAGCCACATGACTTCCAAAGCCACCAGAAAAATCGATAATCCCACTGTCAGCAAAGGCCAAAGAATGTGAAACATAGCCGTCAAGGCGAACTGTATGCGCGATAACATTAGTGAATCGTTTAAGAATTCCATGTAATATCCCCTTATTTTAACGATGACTGGGTTAAAGTAGATCAGGTGTCTGAGTGCACTTTGAATTCCCGCTCCAGCAGCCAGTAACAACCACCCAAAGCAATAACCAGAATGCCTGTGCCGATGACATGCATGGCCGATACGTCATGGAAATCGAAAACAATAATTTTTCTCGCCACCGCCATAAGTGCTGTCGCCACAACCATTTTGACTGGTATAACATCGTTGCGAATGTAGAGGGTAATATTGATGAATATTTCTACTGCGATCAGGACGATCATGAACGAGCCGAAAACATGCAGTATCTCGGACTTGCCTAATTCGGTTATTGGCCGGCTTAAAATTTCTTCATAAATGACCACCACAACGTCTAGCACGCACCAGAGAACCGTGAGCATCATCAATAATGCCAACGCCTTCACACCAAAACGGATCGCGGAATGCAGGAAATAAATAAATTTATCCTCCTGATCCAGGGACAGTTCATCGTGGATATTTTTCTTTTTTCCCTCATTGCGAAAATGGTTCAGCAAATTATTGATCAAATCCAACTTATTTTTATCGATGCTGCCGCCCAAATCCGTATCGAAGAATTTGTTCAGCCCTGGTACATCGCGTAATTCATCTTTGCCAATCCGCTTGAACCCCATCGTCCATTCGGCATAATCGCGCTTATAGATTTTTTTCTTCTCAATAATGCGAAAGTCTCTATGGCGCGGGTCTTTTTTTATCGAGTCCAATAATTCTTCGACTACTTCCTCTTCTCCCTCGAGTATCTGGATAAACTCGGAACCGGTATATAGAAGCATGCCGGATACACCGATACATACATTATTGAGCCTCGCCGTATTTAAAATTTCCATGAGATCGTCTGTCGTCATGGGCCGTGTTGGGGTGCTGATGTAAGTTGTCTGGATCATAATGCTCAATGTTCGAGTTAGTTGCCGTAGTTCAGATCCAATCTGAAAGTTGCTTATAATTGTTAGTATCCGTATCAGGTCTGGATTTTTAAATTTAATGCCTTGCGCAATGGTTTTTTCTTTTTATCTGGCTAGCATCATTTAAAAGACAATTTTCAGGCTAATCGTTTAATTTGAGCAATGTTTTTTTTAAGTCGGCAGAAAAAGGCTCGTTGCCAAACCAGACATTCAAATAAGCAAGAGCTATGTCCGGATCTTTTATTGTCGCCAAATTCTTACCGTTTAATTGCATCAGTAAACCGGTCAAGGGATCATAAATCAGATCATAATAATCGCCGGTCTTGATATCCTGGTAGTTGCTATTGAACTGATCAAACGAAACTTGCCATTGATTAAATTTTTGTCCCAAATTGATTTTCAGGTATTCATTGGAAGCTTCCCGGAAGGCTTTTGCCGGAATGGACTTTTCATATAAAAAGCGCAGCCGCTTGGGTGTGAGCGAAAATATGTCTGAAATTTTATTACAATCTTCAAGATACAAAGCGGCATTGCCGACATGAATCAATCGAAATGCTTTTAGTTCGGCCTGACTGCAAAGTTTAAGCTGGATCTTTGTGTTATTAATCTGAGCAGGAAAAAGCACTTCTGACTGTGCAACCGAAGTTAGCGACAACAAACTGATCAATAAAACTTTAAGTAAATGTTCAAACCATTGTTTATCCATAGCAATATACCTCCGATGATGTGTAAGTGTTGATAAAAACCCTGCATACTGCCCCAATAGCCCTTGATCCTAAAAACCGCAGTTGAACATATCCCTGCCAATAAAAACCAGCATAAACTTGACAAGAAAAATTGAGTTATGTAGAGCGTTTAGCTCGCGTAACTTATCAAATCTGGCGGTTTTAAGACTGCTCCCTTCAGATATTTTTTCATTGCTTCACTTAAAATTCGATACCAGCATTGCAAAGGGGTCAACTGCGGCGCAATTGCTTTCAACTCGTCAAAAAAT
>JAQTMV010000236.1 GCA_028714175.1 Methylococcales bacterium | reverse complement strand
GACAAGGCAATGCCCGTGCCCACGCCAGCGAGTTGGTCCGGCGCTATCGAGCAACCGAGGCAGAATCGAATTTTTCCAAGGTTAAGCAATCGTGGGAGCAAGTACTAGCCAAGGTTCAGGTGAAAACGCCGGATCGGGAGCTCGACCTCATGTTGAACCGCTGGCTGCTATATCAAACGCTCAGTTGCCGCATGTGGGCTCGGGCCGGTTTCTATCAGGTGGGCGGGGCATTCGGCTTTCGCGATCAACTTCAGGACAGCATGGCCCTGGCGGTCGCCCGGCCCGATCTGACACGCGCCCACCTCCTTCGTGCCGCGGCACGCCAGTTTGGTGAGGGCGATGTGCAACATTGGTGGCATCCCCCTACAGGACGCGGTGTGCGCACCCGTTTTTCCGACGACCGTGTCTGGCTGCCTTATGCCGTATCTCACTATATCAAGGTGAGCGGTGATGCTGACGTTCTTGACGAGGCGTTACCGTTTCTGGAAGGACTCGCGCTGGGTCCGGAACAGGATGACGCCTATTTCGAGCCGGCCCGGTCGAAGCAGCAAGCGAGTCTTTTCGAGCACTGCGCCCGTGCGCTCGACCTGAGCCTGGCAACGGGTTCGCACGGTCTGTCCCTGATGGGGAGTGGTGACTGGAATGATGGTATGAATCGGGTTGGAAATCAGGGCAAGGGCGAAAGCGTGTGGTTGACGTGGTTTCTGATTGCCACGCTTTCAGAATTCGCAACTGTGGCACAGGCGCGGGGAGATCACGAGCGCGCCAGCCGCTGGCGCGAGCACGTCACGCAACTGAAGGCCGCGGTGGAAGCGGAAGGATGGGACGGGGCATGGTACCGGCGCGCCTATTTCGATGATGGCACGCCCCTGGGCTCTGCTGCCAACGTCGAGTGCCGCATTGATTCGATTGCTCAGAGCTGGGGTGTCATTTCCGGGGCCGCTGGGGCCGAACGAGCGCAGCGAGCGATGAATTCGGTACAGGAATACCTCGTTCGCTACGGCGACCTGGTATTGCTGTTCACTCCACCCTTCGACAAGACCGATCAGGATCCGGGTTATATCAAGAGCTACCCCCCAGGTGTGAGGGAGAACGGGGGCCAGTATACCCACGCGGCGATCTGGTCCGTCATCGCCTTTGCCATGCTCGGTGAAGGCGACGAAGCGGCGGAACTGCTGCGCATCCTTAATCCGATTAATCGCACGGCTACCCGCACCGGTGTTTACGCCTATAAGGTCGAACCCTATGTGCTGGCGGCGGATATCTATGCCGAGCCACCTCACGTTCGACGTGGTGGATGGACCTGGTACACCGGAGCTGCGGGCTGGTTTTACCGTGCCGGAATGGAATGGATCTTAGGGTTACAAATCCGCGCCGGTAAACTGGTTTTTGACCCCTGTATTCCCAAAGACTGGAGCAGTTACAGCATTTTTTATCAGCACGAAAATACCCGCTATGAAATCACGGTTGAAAACCCGAACGGAGTGGAACGCGGTATCGCTACGATAGAACTGGACGGTGAAAGCCAGTTAAACGGTAATAGCATTACTTTACAGAATGACGGACAACTGCATCAGGTGCGGGTGGTACTGGGTTAATAAATTTCGGCATACTGCTGTGGCTGGTCAACAACTATATACCGATGGAAGCCCGCATCAAGCAGATACTGAACATCGTGGTAATCATCATGGTGATTATATGGGTGCTGAATGCGGTCGGCGTTATGGGTATGCTCCCGGCTCCACTGGTTTCGATCGTGGTTGCCCTGATCGTCGTCGGTCTGCTGTTGTGGCTGGTCAACAGTTTCATACCGATGGACGCGCGCATCAAACAGATATTGAATATCGTGGTGATCATCGCGGTGGTTCTGTGGCTGCTGAGTGCATTCGGGGTTTTATCGGGAATACCGTCTATTCGCATCGGGAATCCGTAGTTCTGGTTGAGTTGAATGGAGAGAGAGTCTACTGTCCGCGAATTCGACAGGGGCTCTCTGCGTCGACCATGTCGCGTACTTCGCTTCGCTCGCACGCGACATGGCTCAGCCAATGACTTGACGCTATATAGGATGGTCTTGTATTTTGACTAATTCTCCGCTGTTTTGCCGCCTACGGATAAGCGGGGGTCGAATACCGTGACTTATTTTCCTCGCCCAGCCCTTTGCAAAGGAAGAGGAACCACGTTAGTTTTGAGACTTTCAGGGGTTTGTACCGTTCGAAAAGGCGGTATCAATGGGCCACTCCGGTGAGGGGGGAGCAGACGATCGAATTCTGTTTTGACGACTTGGTAGCACTCACAGACCTGTGTTTCCAACCCCTGCCGGTCCAGTATGGTGATGTGTCCACGGTGATAATCAATCAATCCCGCTTTCTGCAATCTGCCTGCGGCCTCTGTGACGCCTTCACGTCGCACTCCCAGCATATTGGAGATTAATTCTTGTGTGATGGTCAACTCGTTCGAAGCGAGCCGATCGAGGCTTTGCAGGAGCCATCGGCAGAGTTGCTGGTACACCGAATGATGCCGATTACAGACCGCCGACTGAGCTATCTGGGTAATCAGCGCCTGGGTGTAACGCAGCAACAATTGATGTAACGCCCCATCATGAGGTCCCCTGTGAGGGCGGTCGAATGCCTGCATAAACAGATGCCTCCGTAGCCGATAGGCGTAGCCTTCGTTCCGCACGATGGCCCGATTCGGCATGGTCCCACCGCCCATGAAGAGGGATATCCCGATGATGCCTTCGTTGCCAACCACAGCAATTTCGGTCGACGCGCCATTCTCCATGACGTAAAACTTGGATACAATGCAAGTCGTGGGGAAATAGACGTAACGCAACTCTTCCCCCGACTCGTAAAGGACTTCGCCGAGCGGCATCGGAACCAGTTCCAGATGGGAAAAAAGGCACTCGTATTGATCTGCGGGCAAGGCGCCGAGAAGATGGTTTTGTCGTAGAGCTTCCAGATTAGTCATAAGCAATCTCCAGATTTGTCGGTCACGATCGAATAGCTTCAACACTGAGGCAAAACACAAATTCCATGTTAAAAGTGTGAAATTTAGAATGTACTTATTATCACAAAATGTTCTGAGTAGATATACGTATAATTACCTACTTAAACGGATCAATCTTTGTGTGTTATGAACGGCGCCTTTCAGCTTGCCGGTTTCTCAAAAGGACGAAGGATGCCAGTGCCGTGAGAAGTACCCTAATGCTCCGAAGCCGCATTCAACTGAAGCCTGCGATTGAAGATACGCGTATGGTGCGCGGCATTGAAATAAGTGTGCCGCTCGCTTGGCGAGCGGCACGGGTCCACTCAGTTCTTAGCCAGTAAACAAACGATCAATCGAGAGTTTTCTCGAAGGCCTTGATCCGCTTATCGGCTTCATCTTGTTTGATCCCGTATTTCTCCTGGATCTTGCCGAGGAGCACATCGCGCTTACCGGCGATTTCCTCGAGTTCATCATCGGTCAAATCGCCCCATGTCTCCTTAACCTTACCCTTGAATTGCTTCCAATTACCTTCTATTTGATTCCAGTTCATTTTGTTCACCTTTCGTTTAATGATTATTGACACGTTATTCCAAAGATCGCTACTGTCCGCCGAGTTAAAATGATGGTCCGGCACGCTCGCATGGCGAGCAGGCCAACTCCACTCATTTCTTAGCCGGATAACAAACGATCAATCGAGAGTTTTCTCGAAGTCCTTGATCCGCTTATCGGCTTCTTCTTGCGCGATCCCATATTTTTCCTGGATCTTACCGAGAAGCACATCGCGCTTCCCGGCGATTTGATCGAGTTCATCATCGGTCAAATCACCCCAAGTCTCCTTGACCTTACCCTTGAATTGCTTCCAATTACCTTCTATTCGATTCCAGCTCATTTTATTCACCTTTCGTTTAATGACTATTGACACGTTATTGCCAGCTATTCCAAAGACCGCAACACCGACCACTGATTTTCCCGTCAAGGATTGATGTGATAGGAAGGAAATTGATCAATCTCCTCACGCAACCGTTGCCATTTATTTGAACTGTCCGGCCAGTGCTTCTTATCAAACCCAGGCGCCTTTTTTAAGGTGTCCTTATCCAGATCGAGGACGTAATATTTCTTATCACGAGTCCAAACCAACGCTTTCCATGGAATGGCAAAGAGCTTGTCTCCCACACCCATTAAACCACCGAAGGTAACAACGCCATAGACCACTTGGCCACTCTCCGGGTCGAGCACCAGATCCTTGATTTTGCCGAGGTTGTCTCCCTTGGGGTTTTTTACACTAGTACCAATGATCTTGCTGGCTCGGCTTACCTGCTGCATCGATTCGTTGGTCGCATGAACATGCTCGGCCGACTCTTCTTGGCGCTCGTGCTTTAGTTCCATCTGTTTTTCTTTGACCTCCTGTTGTTTTTCCAGAAGCTCCTGTTCTTTCTCCTGGACGTCTGCCGCCCAGGCGGTGCCTGCGAATGTTGCAGTCAAAAAAGATACGGCTAAAATGGGAATTAATTTTTTCATACTATTCTCCAACTCCTTAACATGATCGGCATCCCGGTAAATTTCGAGATTGACTGGGCACGTTGTGACATTTCATAAACCCAAACAAAGCTTAATCGAAACATCAGCCGCCGTCGGTACGGTATCGCACATAAGGCTCCTATTAGTGATATACCCCGGATCCCCGGCATACGATACGCATTTATGCGATGAATCCAGCCGGTATAGACAAAATCTCGTTGCAATCAGCCGACACTATCGAGCGAGGGCGGTTCTGCATCGCCGGCATATGAAAGTTGAGACCGGCGTTATGTGGCCAATAAAGCCGCACTGTCATGAGGCAGTCGTGTAGACTAAATCGTATCTCTGCGTTGCCGCGTATAAACGGTTCGAAAAAATCAGCGTCCCTAAGGAAAAACCCCTTTATTTATGTGCGCTACCGCACGGAACAAGTTAACTTTTGTGTGTAGCATTTAAACTGAACGATGATGAAACATCATTCCACATAATGGTCATGGCTATCGGGTTATGGTCAAATTAATTATCAGGAGATACTCATGAACAAAGATCAAATAAAAGGTAAAGTCGAAGAAGCTAAAGGTAAAATTAAGGAAGTTGCCGGCAGGATATTGGACGACAAGGGTATGGAGATAGAAGGAAACGTCCAAAAGAACGTCGGCAAGGTCCAGAAGGGCTTTGGTGACCTCAAGGAAGATATTAAAGACGACGATTAAAACAAGCACTGCTGAGCCGTGCAGCCGCGTCTAGTTAGGCTAGCCTGTCGCATGGCGACAACGAGATACCTACAAATACTTTTTTACAGGAAATAAATATGAAACATACTAACATGAAACTCACCGGTTTAGGGGCAGTCCTAGGCTGTCGAAATCTGTCCTTACGCCCAAGCTACGTTATCCCCGCTTTTTGGCTTCGAATATTGTCGAAAAAAACTTGGCGTTTCTTCCGAACCGTATAGGGGATGTTTTCTTGCTCCCACAT
>JAQTMV010000235.1 GCA_028714175.1 Methylococcales bacterium | reverse complement strand
CCAGATTCAAACGTTATTTCTTCGCTAGAATTGATGAGTTTCTGGCAGAGAACCTGAAACTGAATCCAAAACATCCAATCTCCGACCTTGTAACCAAGACGGGAGTAAAGACAGGCTTTCATGTGGAGCATATCCTTTCATGGAATGAGGAAAACAAGCAGTTGTTTGGTGGCGATGAGGAGCGCTTTGAGCAGGAGCGAAACCGGCTCGGAGGAATTCTTTTACTTAAGGGAAAAGACAATATTTCCAGCAATAATGAAGCGTATAGCAAAAAGCTAGAGTCTTACGCTAACACTCTCTATTGGAACGAGACCCTGCGTAAAGACAGTTACAAATCGAAGTTGGACATGAAGGAACTGCGCGAGCGATACAAACTTGATTTAAGACCATTCGAGCAGTTCGGCCCTGACGAATTGGAGGCTCGCCACCGTCTGCTCTTTGAAATAATCAAGATTATTTGGGGCTGATATGGGATTGGCAACCACTGACGTGACTGGGGACGCAGATTCACTCGAACATTATAGAATTGGCAAGTCTATCGCATAACAAGGCGCTGCACCAGACGGCTGGTTCCCATAAAAAGGAATAATGAAGAGTGGAAAGAAGGAGAAATGGATAAAGATATCCGAGGCACAATAACTGACGAACGTAATAAAGATAAAGAAGAGTGGCAACGTCGTAGCATTGGCGTTCCAAAAACCGAATCTTACCCACAACCCGGAGATGATATCACGGTGATTGATACAGATGGTAATAAGTACTACCTCAAATTTACCAAATCACGGAATCGTAAGAATGTATGCTTAGGACAACCCAGTATACTCAAGAATTGGCACATTAATCATTATCCACGCAACGTAGTTGAAGCGGACGACGTGTATTTTGCATTCACCGGGCGTGATCATGAGTACAAGATATACACTTCAAAGGAGTGGGCTAGGGAGTCACGCAAAGCTCAGAAACAACCCTAGTATCCCAGGCTGCGCAATCTAGCGTTTTGTGTCTCTCACTATCTAGATGTTAGCTAATCCGAGTCTTATCTAAATCATAGCTGCACAGTTAATTTAAGCCATTTTACAGACTTATTTAGTTATCATCACGTTTGACTCTAATATTTATGCCACATATAATGCTGTCATACGTTGAATTAGCTGAAAAATAAATGTTATCTTTAATGAAAAGAAGAATGAAACAAGTCGAGGACACTACTACTTATCGAGACGCATTCCTTGATCTGACAAGTAAATATGTAGGAAGAACAAAAAGTGAGTAACGGAATTCAACGCATACCCAAACTCCCTGATGAGATTAGGGATGCCGTGGATAAAGGTACTCTGGCTGTCTTCATTGGTGCAGGAGTGTCAAGACTCGTAGACTGCCAAGGATGGGATACGCTTGCCAAAAGCCTTGTTAACAGGTGTCACCTTGAAGGCATTATTACCTTCAAGGAGAGTGAGACCCTTTCTCAGATTACTGATCATAAAAAAACAATAACTATTTGCTTCCACCTCTTCGAAAAGAAATCTCGTGCAGATGCCTTTTATGAGGAAATGAATAAAGCTTTAAATGAAGGGGTTGATCATATACCAAATATCTATGATGATATCTACAGATTAAGAGGCATATTTATAACTACAAATGCTGATACTCACTTCGATAGGCTATTTAATCCTCCGAATATTCTTTACAGAAGTTCAGATTTTAGAGCGAATAGCTTGGACAGCACAAACCTATACCATATTCATGGTTCTGTCAGGGACAGAGAGTCTCTGATATTTACTGTCCCTAAATATATACAGAGGTATACACAAGATAAAGAGTTCAAATCTTTTCTCAGTCGAATATTTGGAGAGTACACAGTTCTTTTCTTGGGCTATGGACTCGCTGAATTTGAGATATTGGACTTCATAGTTCGAGATACGCCTAGAACACCGTTACATTTCATGCTCTCTCCCTTTTACAGCGGTGAGGATAACATTCTTGATTATGAGCAATCATACTATGATGACCTTCACATTAAAATTCTCGGTTATGAGAAGGATAAAAACGGGTATAGACAACTCATAGAGGTTATCAAACACTGGAATGAGGAGATAACCCAACTAACAACGTATTTACATAGTGCTTCTCGACTGATTGACGAGGCGGTGGAATAGACATGTCCACAGATAAAATAACAAGTACACTTCAGACAATTAAAAATGACAAGAGTTTGGAAGACCATTTTTTCAAGAAATTAGCCGAATCTACTAACCCACTAGAATGGTTAATTCCATTACGAGATGCTGGGTACTTTACTCCCAAGAAGAACCCCAAACCTCAAGAGGTGTCTAATAAGAAAGGTTACTATACTGTCCCATACTGGAATATTTTAGATGCTCTTAAAAATATGGCAGTAAAAAATGAGGGGAACCCCAACGATGAGGTTTCTGAGATTCTGCTTGAGATTGTTGATGAAATTATTGCGTATCGTGAAAATGGCAAGAGAATAGATAACTACATCACCGATTGGAAACTGTTAGAAACCATCGCTCACTTTCCCATTAAGTATATAGGCACACAGCATATACAGTTTATTAAAGATACGCTCCGCCCCGGCATAGGTACATCTCTACTTGACCATGAAATAGGTACACTGTTCCTCCGCAAGCTGATAAAAGAAAGAGCGAAGGACCTGATAATAGGGTTGCTCGATGTGATTCTGCATTACAGCAAATCAGATAGGGGGGACATTCGTGAATATATTTCAGTTATCGCTCCTTACTACCTGAAGGAAACCTTAGATAATAACAAGAAGCGCATTTCAGAAATCTGTGCTGTTGAGGCTGCCAATGTTGCGATAACCAAAATGCAGGAGATATTGAAGGAGGATAAGTCTCAGTTCAACTTTGTATGGATACCGACGATAGAAGACCATGAACAGACGAGTTTCCCAGATAGATATGATTGTCAGATCGTTCATTTTGTACGGGACATGCTTGAAGCGGCAGATCCAAAGAAAATTGAACATATAGTGAAAAATATACTCGGTGAGGAGCATGCTATATTTAAGCGTCTGGCGTACCATCTGATAAACCACCACTACGATGCATTGGCTCATCTATTCTGGAGAATATCCTATAATCCGCTTAATGTTTTGACCGCACATGAGCTTTATGAACTGTTTAAAACTCACTGCAAGAGGTTTGATGAAACACAGATTGGGATAGTTTTAGATTGGATAGAAACGCAGGATTTATATTTAGTTGATGAAGTGACAAGCGACTCGGAGAAGAAGAAATCTCATGAAGCCTACTATAGAAAAGAGTGGCTTCTTGCATTACTAGGTAGTGGAAACGCAGAAGTTAAAAGACGTTATGAAGAATACCACGCTATTAATTCTGCAACATACGACCATCCAGGTTTTCATTACTGGTCATCGGGAGTAGGTTGGGTTAAGGATGTTAGCCCGATAGATGAGGATACGTTCAAGAAAAAGACCAATGATGAAATTGCAGCATACATTAATTCATATAAAGAAGTAGACGAGACCTCATGGAAGAACTTTACCAGAGTAGACCTTGTATCTGCGGTCAGAAGATTTGTATCTAATGATCCTATAAGATTTTCTACGAATTTAACTCCGTTCCTCTCTGTGCACCGAGCATACCAACACGCATTTCTAAGAGGATTTGAAGAAGCATGGAGAAACGATAAGGATTTCGTTTGGGATGAGCTGCTGCCATTTATGAAGCAAATAATAGAGAGCGAGAGCTTTTGGGGTGAAGAAAAGAAAGAAGGCGAGAATGACTATAATCGATGGATTGCTGATTCGATAGCAGACCTAATCGAGGAAGGAACGAAGGATGATAAACATGCCTTCTCTCCCGAACTTTTACCAATAGCAGAACAAATAGTTTTACTTCTTCTTAAAAACGTCAAAAGTGATATGAGCATAACGAATGACCTTGTTACTTCAGTTTTAAACTCATCAAAGGGTAGAGTGTTCATGGCAGCTATAATCTACTCACTCCGTTACGCACGTCTTTATTGTCGAGACAAAGAAGATAAATGGGTAGAATCTATAAAGGCTGAGTTCACAGAGCGTCTTGATAAAACAAAAGAACCCAACTTAGAATTTTCGGTAGTTGTTGGCTGGCATATTCCATACCTCAATTATCTTGATAAACAATGGGTACTCAATAATTTCGATAGAATATTTGATCTTAAGAGCGACAGACATTGGGAAGCCGCTTTCATTGGATATATTGTTATGACACCGACATTATATGAGGAAATTTATAAACTTTTGCGTGATAATGGTCACTACGAAAAAGGGCTGTCATTCTCATTCAGCGAGAAACAGGCGGCAGACAAGCTAGTGCAAAATCTAACCCTTGGTTATCTGGCGGGATGGGATAACTTGGCAAATACGAATGGCTTACTATGTAAACTGTTCAAGACTGATAATGTGGAATATATATCTGAACTTGTCACCTTCATGTGGGTATTCAGAGACAAGAAAGATGAAGAGCTTAGACGCAAGATTAAGCCCTTGTGGAAAGCGGTAATAGATAAAGTAGTCCCAAATCTTGAGAAAGATGCATATCATATCATCGCATCCAATTTAGGGAAGTGGCTTCGTCTTGTCGATATGATTGACGACGATGTTTATGAATGGTTACAAATTTCTGCGGAAGCTATAGAGGCGAATACAGACTCTGGTTTCTTCATAGAATATCTTCGCGAACACGTTACAAAAACACCTACTAAGGTAGGAAATTTGTATCTGAGAATGCTTAATGCCGGGACTTACCCATATTACAAAGACGAAGATATCCTTGCTATTGTTCAAGCCCTTTATGATTTAAGCGAGAAGGAAACGGCTGACAGAATTTGTAACATTTACTTCTCAAAAGGATTTGAGTTTCTAAGGGAAACTTTTGAAAAGAATCATTAATATTGGGTGAAGTCTTAAAACAGCCATCCATCTTCAGCTACCCTTCGAACCTATGTCACTTGGTGACACCAAAGTGCACATTAGCTTGGGATGTGCAATAAGTATAACTCGACAATTGATATTGAATGACATGACGCCTATGATTGGCCCTAAAACGGGGTACACCTCAGAAGGTATCATTCTTTAATTGGCGGTGTTACTGTTTTGGGGGGAACGGCAATCACAAAACTGCTTCTCAAAAGCGTGTAAACGATTTACGACTTCCCGTCTATGGCAACCCCAGCAGAGAATTTTATAATCTGCAAGAGAGGGTTTCTGCAGTCCACTCACACTATGAGCCACCCACCTGCCCCACCCTCCCTTGACTCCTCGCCTTCCCCATACAAGTCTTGAACCGCATCTCTGACAACATCCCCCAGAATTATGCCAAGACTGCTCTAACATTGAGGAAGGAATTTGCCGCATCAGCGTATGCCCCTGTTTCTATCGCAATTTACTTGGCTCATCTCTTCTTTAGACTTGCAATTTATACAAAGAGTTGCACACGGTAAGACTTCCAAACGCGCCGGCGGAATCAGCTCACCACAAGATTCGCACAGTCCGTAAGACCCGTCATAAAGTCTTTTTAAAGCGCGGTCTACCTCTATAAGCCTCCCCTGAGCACGTTTACTAGATATAATTTGGCTTTCTAGCTCAAGCCTGCGCCCAACTTTATGCTCTGTATTATCGTGATACTCGCCAACATGGCGGATTCTGTGATCTTCCCAG
>JAQTMV010000234.1 GCA_028714175.1 Methylococcales bacterium | reverse complement strand
GTCCTCCGCGTTCGGCGGCGCGGCCTGAGAAATAGATTGTGCAGTTGTGTCGGTCATGAGCTTGTCTCCGAAAATGTTCCCTAATTAAAGCATGGGTCGGTGTCTCAGGTATATTGACACAGAGGGTCCCCCTCATATGGTGGAAACCTTTCGAGGACTATGTGCTGGCAATACACCTCCCTGCGGAGCATTTCGGCACGCCGCGCAAAGCGCTCAGATTTCCGAATAGGGTCTTCGAAACCGCTCCGAGGGGCGATCTCCTTGGTGAGAAACTTTCGCTGGGCGTGAACAACTGGCCGTACAAAGGAATGAGACTGAAGAAGGAGCCACACAGACGCGGCGCGGAGAGGACGTTCAGGGAGAACCTCAAGAAATACGGCGTCATCATTCCGGAAAGCCACCAGGTCGACCACGTGATCGATGTGCAGTATCACATCGGCTACGATAGAGATGACAATTTATGGCCTCTCAAGAAAGAAACGAACGAAGCTGCCGGTTCTAAGGCGCAGACTGACGAAGTCATATGGACTGATAAGAAGGGGGGACCGCCACTTCGATCGGCACCATACGCCATACCGGACGGACGCTGGTTTGTGATCATTGATATCCGGCGCCCGTAACCCGTAAGATACTCTGTTCAAAGTCAAGCAATATTACATTAATTTTGGTTATTCGGGGCATGCCGGAATCGTATAAAACGAGTGTTGTCAAAAGGTTTATTGTGTTTCAACATCCCGTGGATTGGGTGAAGCAATTTGCGCACGACCGCGCAGACGGCCTGTAATGGTTTCTTGCCATTAGCCACGAGATGTTGAAAATAAGCCTTGATATGCGGGTCATACTGCTTGGCACTCAAGGCTGGCATATAAAGAGCTGAACGATATGGGCGTTACCGGCCTTTGATAGGCGAGTTTTTTTGTGAACGCTTTTGCCGGAATCGAAGACCCGTGGGAATAAAGGAAAGGAAAGAATAAAGGGGTCAGACCCTATAAATAACAGCCATATTTATGCTAACTTTCTCGGCTTTATGTTATGCTTTCCTTTTTCGGAGTATTAAGCCATGCGAACCACCATTAATATCGATGACCAACTGTTGATGTATGCCAAGCTTCAGGCGACTCAGCAAGGTTGCACTTTAAAACAGGTTGTGGAAGATGCGCTGCGTGAATTTTTTTCGCGTCACAGCCTGGAACGAGGTCCGGTGAAATTGGAAACTGTTGCCGGGGCTGGTCCAAAACCGGGGGTTAATCTGGATGACGGGCGCAGTTTGAATGACATTATGGACGGAAGGTGATGTTTTTGTTGGATGTTAATGTCCTGGTTTATGCGCATAGGGAAGATACCCCCGATCATTTGGCCTATCGTGAATGGCTGGAATCCATCATTAATGGCAATACCGCTTATGGTTATTCGGAGTTAGTGCTGAGTGGTTTTTTACGGGTAGTCACTCATCCCAGAGTATTTGAGATGCCGTCGGCATTATCCAACGCTGTTCATTTCGCCAATCAAATCAGGGATGCGCATTCAGCCGTCTGCCTTGCTCCGGGGCCGATGCACTGGAAGATTTTTTTGCAATGCATTGAACAAATCGACGCTAAAGGGAATGATATCCCTGATGCGTATCATGCAGCCTTGGCGATGGAGTGGAATTGTGTATGGGTGACGACGGATAAAGGCTTTAAGCGTTTCAAAGGCTTAAAAGTTCGTCACCCGTTGGCATTATTGGACTCCTGATGCCCAGGAAACGACGCTTTTATCTGCCGGGCGTTCCTGTGCATGCGTTTCAACGCGGGCATAACAGGGAACCGGTTTTTTTCGACGATCAGGATTATCTGGCCTATTTGCGTTTTTTGAAAGCATCGGCCGATGCGCTTGGCTGTTTGATTCATGCCTATGTATTGATGACCAATCATGTGCATTTATTGGTTACGCCAAGGGCTGCAACCGATATTAGTTTGTTGTTTCAGGGTATTGGGCGTCATTTTGTACCGTACATCAATAAAACCTATCACCGTCGAGGGAGTTTGTGGGAGGGCCGGCATAAGGGCCATATTTTAGAATCAGAGGACTATTTCTTGATCTGCATGCGTTATATCGAGATGAATCCGGTGCGCGCCGGGATGGTTGAGCATCCTGCGCAGTATCGCTGGTCAAGTTATGCAGCGAATGCCCAGGGGATTGATAATGCCATTATTCAGCGGCATGAACTGTATTTGTCGTTAGGTAAAACTCCTGAGGCACGGCAAGCGGCCTATCGAGCGTTATTTTCAACAGCAATCAATCCTGATGAACTCGATTTAATCCGTGGGAGTTTGCATTCCGGTACACCGCTTGGAAATGACCGCTTTAAAGAACAGATTGCATCTGTTGTGGGTGGTACTGTTGGCTTTAGTCAGCGTGGCAGGCCGTTATCTCCCATGCGGAACGGGGTATGTACCCCAGTAACGAACGTTGGGCTTGGCCATTACGTAGAAACTATGTGGATGGGTGAAAACACCCCCCTTGTCGAGATTCTGAACAAAGAGGTGAAAAGCCATGAATAGTCGCTTCGCTTTCTTTCACTCCCTTTCTGAGCAGGACACAGAGCTCCGGAATCGACGTAAGGCTCCCGAGCCGCGCGCAGCCTCATACCCTGGAATACGCGATATTCCGGTTACTCCCCAGGCCGCGGGTAACCTCGCGGCCCAGCAACTGTTCCGCTCAGGCACCGTTCAGACCAAGCTTGCTCCCGACCATCCGGGTGATGTGTATGAAAATGAAGCTGACCGCGGTGCCGGTCAAGTCATGCGCATAACGGAACCAAATCTTCACCGGTCGTGTACCGGATGCCAAACAGGAGGGACGCCATGCCCTGAATGTGAGGCGGAGAAGGCAACAGTTGCGCAACGCAAAAAGTTGGTTGAGCACCGCTGTGCTCTCGGTGAGGACTGCGAGACAGACGAATCTGTCGTTTATCGAGGCAATCTAGGGAACGCTGCGTGTGACTTTAACAGCGGGCAAATGAAGCCTTCGGTTCAAAAAGAACATTGTGCCGGCGATTGCGTCGCCCAGCACGAAGCCCAGCATTCACAGGATTTGGGACAGTGCTGCACCGGCTATGGCCGGTGCATAGCCAATGCCGGTGACACCCGGAATCGGTGCCACGATCATTGGAACGACTATTTCAGGCGCGTCGAATACTGGACCGAATGTAACGCTTATTCCAGAGAATACGGTTGCCTAAGAAACTTATTTCTCGACCAATGCAGTTTTAAGAGCGAGCGAGTGAACAAAGATTGCTGCGATTCCCTGCAGAACGAGATAACAGGTGTCGAAGGGCGAATTGCAACCTACTGTGCCGATGCCTTACCAATGCCCTGTCCCTTCGGCGACAAGGGAGAGATCCTTAAAATGTGAGCAGGTAAACGCTTTAAAGAGCAGATTGAAAAGACCGTAAGTTGAAAAGTGGGCGGGGAAACGTGGCAGACCCTCAGGGCTAGGGTTATTAACCCGAATTGATAACCAGTATCCGAAGACCTCATCAGTTTTCCAGTTATCTGGGTAATTTAGTTTAAACGGAGAAAAGAAATGAACGAAATAATGTCAAAATTGGCCACTGCCATAGCAAAATTTTTCCCCTACGTCATTAGGTCAATCTACTCAATCTTTCCAATGACTCCTTGCCAGACTTTGTTTGTCCGCGGGAGGTTTTTGTACGATACGGGTAGAAAACAAATTATTCTTAGAGGTGTTAATCTTCCATTGCTGGATGATTGGAATTTCCCCGGAAGCGACAAACTGACTGAAGTGGAACAGACAGGAGCCAATGCCGTCCGCATTGAATGGTATAAGGATTATGGAAGTCAGGATCGCCCGGTTTATACGGTTACTGATTTAGATAATTTCCTGACAAAATGCAAGACCAATCGGATGATTCCGATTTTGGGTTTGTGGGATCTTACGTGTCAGAACGATCCAGATTTATTGAATATGCAATTGATATCCTGGTGGACGACAGACCCGGTCTTGTCCGTGCTGAAGAAACATCAGCAGTATTTGGTTATCAATTTAGCCAACGAGTTAGGTGCTTATCGCTGGGCGGATGATCAAGTGACGGCCTTAACTGCGTTCAAAAACGCGCATAAGAGCGCTATCACCAACATCCGCAACGCCGGGTTGGACATGCCGATGATGATCGATGCACCTGATTGCGGTACATCGAATCATGCTTTCACGAGCATCGGTCAAGAGCTGATTGACCACGATCCAAAGCATAATCTTCTGCTAAGTGTGCATGCCTATTGGGCAGATTATGATGGTACTGCGGAAATTCAAAATGCCGTCAATGCTAATTTGCCAATAGTGTTCGGGGAAATTGCCAATAAGCAAGCCAGCGAAGGAGATGAATGTTATTTTGACCTGGACGGTACTAATCAAAGGCATTCTCCCCCGACTGGGTTCACGTATCAAAGCTTGCTTCTTACTCTGAAAACCAACGATATTGGCTGGTTTGCCTGGAGTTGGGGGCCCGATGGTTGTGCTAGCCGTCAGATGAGCGGAAACGGAAACTTTAACAACCTGACGACCTATGGACAGGATATTGTCAATAACGCGGCTTATGGCTTGAAAAATACCGCAATAAGGTCTTCTATGTTTCCATGAAATGTGGAAGCCGAGTCCTGGTTTGATAGTTATCGTAAATGCGGGGTAAGGCCTTGTGTTTCTCATGACTTTCAATAATCTAATCCCATAGGAGGAGGCAAATTATTTCGTTTAAAATGATTATTTTTAATGAGGTAAAATCCTCCGAAAGAGACATGAAAATGAGCGATATTATCAAAGGTCCATCCATAATTTAATTTCCGTGTAGCAAGATTTAGCTCGGGGAATTAAATACGAGAGCAGTTTAGTGGCCCTTACTGAGGAAGTTTGCAGATTTTTATCGACTAGAATTTAGTAAATAGGGATGAAATACAAAAATCATATATTAATGTTAGGCAGTCTGAGAAATCTGCTACAGCCGATCAATCAAGCAACGAGGAGAGAAAATGGACATAACCACTGTCGGTAATTACATTGATATTTTTGTGAAGATCGCTGCTCTCCTGGGGGGCGGGTGGGGTGTCTACAAATTTGTGCAATACCGAGAGCTCAAACAGCGTATCCAACTAGAGATCGATGCCCAGTTGTATAAACTCACGTCGTCCGAACAGACCGAGGCGTTCACCTGGGATCGGCAGGGCAATCGTGTAACAGTTCCTGTGCAGCCGCGTACCCATGCGGTTGAGATACTACTCAAGTTCACCAACAAAGGCTTCACCCGCATGCGCCTATTCAATATCCAGATTGGCATAAACACGATGCGGTCTCAAAATGAAGCTCGATTTGATCCGGAAGATGGACACCTGCACCTGACCCGAATATTCACCAGCGGCAACCTTGTGCCCGTCTTCCGTGTAAAAGACAAACCCGTCGAAGATACTTCCTTCTATTACATCGAACCCGGTGTCGAACAAACGGTCTCGTATCTGACGCTGATTACCGAGCCTCGCGAACTCGTTCAAATATATGCTAAATTCAGCTTTGAGCAAAAGAGGCTATTCCTAGGCTGTCGAAATCTGTCCTTACGCCCAAGCTACGTTATCCCCGCTTTTTGGCTTCGAATATTGTCGAAAAAAACTTGGCGTTTCTTCCGAACCGTATAGGGGATGTTTTCTTGCTCCCACAT
>JAQTMV010000233.1 GCA_028714175.1 Methylococcales bacterium | reverse complement strand
GAATCGTCAGTAGAAAAGGTCACTTCTTTGACCTGCCAGGGTGGTTGCAGACCTAAAGCCATACTGAATAATGTTTCACTGTTCATGGCTACATTATCGCATTACCCACTAGGATTCACATAGAGCCGGTCATTATTGATACGGCCGGTATCACTGAACTGCCAAAAGCCCGTATAGCCGTTATTGATGGCATCAACTTCAGTGTTTCAGAACCCAAGGTTCATGGCGATGTTCGTTGTCATACCTTGTGGGGCGAGTTGGCCTGGCAATTGGGCGGGGAAGAAGGGTATGAAAAGATTCATGCTGCTGATGAAAACGGTACCTCTCCGGACAAAGATACCGTCATAAAACTGCTTTCCCAGGCCTCGCCTTGCGTCATATTGATGGACGAATTGGTAGCTTTCTATCGCCAGTTTCAGGAAGGCAGAAGTTATAAGGCCGGAACCTTCGAAACCAATACGACTTTTATCCAGGCATTGACCGAAGGGATTGAGTCGGTGCCTAAAGCCATTATGTTGGCATCGCTTCCGGATTCGCATAATGCCGGTGAGGGTAGGGGGCAAGTGGTTCTGGCCGAGTTGGAAAATTACTTTCGCCGCACAAAATCTGGAAGCCTGTTTCCAAGGATGAAGCGTTTAGCATTGTCCGCCGGCGTTTGTTTGATCGTATTGATGATCAGTTGTCGATGGAAGACGTGTGCCGCTCTTTTGCCGATTTTTATGTCACCAATAAAATGGAATTGCCCAATCAAACACAGGAAGGCCGCTACTTTGACCGCATGAAGCAAGTCTATCCGATTCATCCGGAAATCTTTGATCTGCTTTATGAAGACGGGTCTACGCTTACCGGTTTTCAAAGAACCCGAGGTGTTTTACAGTTGATGGCGCAAATTGTTCACCGGCTTTGGAAGGATGGTAATGCGGATTTGCTGATCATGCCCGGCAATTTTCCTTTGTATGATGCAACCGTTCGCAACAAATATCTGGATTTCCTGTCGCAAGGGTGGGATCCGGCGATCGATCAGGATATTGATGGCGAACATTCCCGGCCTGCCGAATGAGACCGGCAACCGATTTTTGGCAAAATCCGGGCCGGGCGCAGATTGGCAAGAACGTTATTCTTAGGCAGTGCGCCGGGTTCTGCGGGAAAAGTGATTAAAGGTCTCGACCTGACCCATATTCTTTTAGGTGTCGCCAAGCCCGAACAAACCATTGGCCACTATAAGGACGCTTTGAAGCATCTGTTGGATAAGCTCAATTACATCAATCACGAAAATAACCGGTTCTGGTTTGATATTACGCCGAACCTGCGGCGGGAAATGGAAACACGCAAGCAGCGTTTCAATGAACAGGATGATGTGCTGCCGTTGTTGAAAGACCGGCTTAAGTGACTATCGATCCGGACGCTCTTTTGATCGAAAAAGAAGCGGCCCATCAATATAAAGAACTAACCAAACCCAAGCCACAACCGGAACCGGAAGAGCAGGGCAGAGAGGGGGATTGTTCTGGTAAGGATTTCATTCAGGAACCTAATCGCAATTCAGCAATTTACGGCCAGGGTTGGTGTGGATGTTGAGATTTCGGTGGAAATCCGAGCCAAATCAAGAGAGGGATTCGACGAATCCGTTCAAAGAACGGTCAAGGAAAACTGCAAACAACGGTGTTACCGATTGTCAGCAGGCCGATTTGTAACATTATGGATGCTGCCGGCACCCTTTTGTTCATGTCATAAGCTTTACATATGGCCTTGCAACTCCACTTGCCACATGAAATATGTGGCAGTTGCTTTGTCAGTCTAGTCCGCCGCCAGATATTGTCTTGACACTAATGGTGTTTTGAATTGCATATCTTCCGGGAAATACTGCATCGGATTACCGGCTATTTCGCGCGCCGCCAGGAATTGCGCGTAATAGTTGCGGGAGGCAAAACCGAACGTTGGGCTGATATAGGTTTCTACGATACGGACAAAATCACTGCCGACTTGATTTTGCGCCCGTTTCATACCGCCAATACCGTGGTTATAGGAGGTAATCGCGGTCGGCCAGTCACCCAGTTTGCTGTAGGCGTAACTCAGATAGCGGGCCGCGCCGATGGCGGAAGCAAAAGGATCAAGGCGTTGGTCACCCCTACCGCCGACAGGCATGAATGTTTTTGCTGCGGCTTTGGTGAATTGCCACATGCCTACGGCGCCGGCGGAGGATTTGGCCGCCGGCTGAAACGAGGATTCGACATGCGGCAGGCAGGCCAAATCTTCCGGCAAGCCGGCGTTGCGGAATATTTTTCTAAATTGCCAGTCATAGCGGCGACTGATCTCGACCCCGCGTTTGAAACGTTCCCGGATACCGCGTTGCGAATGCACTCGCTCTGCGGCGCCGTTCAATACACTTCCAAGTGGTCTGCCACTACTTTCCATTTTAGCGATCATTTGCCTGTCGTTAGCATTCAATGGCACATTATAGCGCAATTTGCTCTCCAGAGAGGCCAATTGGGCTTTCCAAAAATCGCGGCGTTGGTTGATCATTTCCTTTTGTTCGCTTGTCAGACTTTCTTCGACATAGCCGGGCAACACCATCACTTCGTATATTACATCCAGATAGCGGTCGTCGTGAAATGCTATTTCCGAGCGATGCCACACAGTATAAGTCTTGCGCCAGAATTCTACCGCCGCTTCCAGTTCGCCAGGTTTTTGAAATGCGCCGGGGTAGTAAGTCGCCGGTCTGTAAAAGTTTTGTCGTGGAGCCGTCTGCGGTTGAGAAATGCTCCGGTAAGCCATGGTGTTATCGCGCTTGATCGTGGGGTGAGTCGCCGACCTGTAGAAGTGTTGCGCTGGAGCCGTCTGCGGTCGAGTATTGTTCCGGTAAGCCGAGGTGTTATCGCGCTTGATCGTAGGGTAAGCCGCCGGTCTGGAGAGGTTTTGCGCCAAAGCCGTACGTGGTTGAATAATGGTCCGGTAGGCCAGGGTATTATCAGGTTTGACCTTAGGCTCAGCGCTGCTACAGGCATTCAACACCAATGCAATCGCAAGTAAAAACCAAATCCACATAATCAATCGACTCCTTGTTTATTAAGTTATTCCAGTACTGATGGGTTTCGAGCTAGTGTTTTTGCGTATTATAGTTAATTTTTACACGGATTCTGGCCGAATTTGAATTCCCAAAACCTAACACCTCGATAAGAGCGGATTTTTACTCCAAGTGATCAACTTTTGTCAAGGAAATTTTTTTCATGGATTCTCTATTCAAATTAGTCCGGTGTGCGTTGTGCGTCAGCCAATCTATAATGGCGCCGGCTAGGGTATTATCATCAAGATTGATATGATGGTTCTGCAGTTAGTTGACTGATACTGAAGGTTGCCGGTTGCAACATCATTCCGATCGGGGTAGCCATTATGCCAGTCATGATTATCGATACACTTGGCTATCATGGGATGGCAAAGCAGGGACCGAATAGGCAATAACTTGTTAAAATGCATGCAAATTAGTCATTTTTGTGAGAAATGAGCGCCCAAATTAAACAGAAGTATTATCTATTATTTCCTTTTAGAGCATCGGCTCTCATCTTGCCTGGAAAAACGGATGCTGGAAGTGCCGATTATTGGACGCTTTTTTACAGTGCCGCCAAGGCTGAGCCTTTTCAAAATTAAAGCAGACGTGCAGACATGACAACCCAAGTCAAAATCTTTCACTATCTCCTCGGTTGCTTGCTGGCATGGGCTAACATTTCGGTGGCGCTGACCGAGGACACTTCTTGCGCAGAAACCGGCGAGACGCATATCTGGATCTCGCCCCTCAACCCCAAAGCCAATACGCAGGTCAAGATCATGGCCGTGTCCACGGACGGCCCCGCGTCGGAACTGGCGCTGATCGACAGCCGAGGCCGACGTATGTCCCTGCAATACCGGCGGCGAGGCGGCCCGCCTTGGAGCCTGGTTGCCGCTTTAGAAGGTTTCAAGGAGGGAGATTATCGGGTGGTGGCAAGCCGGGATGACAAGCTTTCCGCCTGCCGTCCGCTCACCATAGGCGGGTCAGGCACAGAGGAAAAACCCAAAGCGTGGGGACTTGCCACCGAAGCCTTTTATTCCGCCTGGATTGAAGCGTTGTTTGGTGCGCCGCCCGGGGAAAACCTCAGCTTCCCTTCCCTGGAGCCGGTATTGCGCAACCCAGAGCGCAACTTCCTGCACAACTATCTTGGCCTCAACGAAGACAAAAACCTGCCACTAACTCCCGATTGCGCCGACCTGCCCTATACCTTGTGGGCTTATTTCGCCTGGAAAGTCGGTCTGCCAATCGCCTTTCGCGCCTGCGGGCGGGGCTCGGCCAATGCGCCGCCGCGTTGTGGAGCGGCCATCGTCAAGAACGAATTTACCCAGGGCATCAACTCGCAGGCCAGTTTCAGGAATGTCAGCAGGGAACTGGCGAATACCGTCCATTCCGGCTCGGCTCGGACCGGACTGGAGGATGAATCCGCGGATCTGTATCCCATCCCGCTCAGCCGGGAGACGCTCTGGCCGGGGAAGGTCTATGCCGATCCCTACGGCCATGTGCTGGTGCTGGCTGAATGGGTACCGCAAACGTCGGGCCGTCCCGGCATCCTGCTGGCCGTCGATGCCCAGCCGGACAACACGGTCACCCGCAAGCTGTTCTGGGAAGGCACCTTCCTGTTCGCCAATACCGATAGCGCCGGGCCCGGCTTCAAAGCTTTCCGGCCCTTGGTCCGCACGACCTCGGGCGGATGGCGCCCGCTCTCCAATGGCGAACTGGTCGACCACCCAGGTTTCCCCCCTTTTTCCCTGGAGCAAGAGCAACTCTCCCCAGACGATTTCTACGCCAGGCTGGCCAAGCTCGCCAACCCCGGAGGCCTTGATCCCAAGCAAGCTTATGAAGCCACCCTGGACGCATTGGTTGAGCAAATCGAGACCCGCGTGATTTCGGTGGACAACGGCGAGGCGTATTTCCGCAAGCACCCCGGCAGCGTCATCCCCATGCCTAATGGCGCGGCGATTTTTCAGACCATCGGCCCTTGGGAGGATTACTCCACGCCCTCCCGCGATATGCGGCTCATCATCGCCATTTATGTGCTGAACGGCTTGCCCGAGAAGATCATGCGCCACCCCGAATTGTTCGTGATGAATGGCAGAAGTCCTGAAGAGGCCAAGGCTGGAATCGAGCAGTACCACGCAAGGCGCATCATGGAACGAGGCATTCATTATGTGCGCACGAACGGCAGCACGTGGAAGCTTTCCTTGGCCGAAGTGCTGGCACGGAAGCCGGCCTATGAAATGGCTTATAATCCCAATGACTGTGCCGAAATACGTTGGGGCGCGAAGCCGGGCACGGAGGAATATTCCACCTGCCGCCGCCACGCGCCTGCGGAGCAGCGCATGAAAATGGAGCGATACCGGCTCTGGTTCCACGACACACGAAGACCGACACAATGAAGGAAAGTCCCGCAACCTCACCCGTGGGAAGAGGGAACTTATGTGCATATTGTTGAACGCTATCTGAATTTAATTATTGGCGATTTAGACGGCATATATGAGCCATTTGCGCTATAACGTTTTCCAGATTCACTGGCGAGAAAGGGGTGCCTATTTCGCCTAAAAATAATTTTTTGACGACGCACTAACACCGCATTCGACTATTTTTGGCGCTGGATATCGAAAAAAATCATCGGAGCTTGTTTTTAGGCAATATGTCCCCTTGCCGATATT
>JAQTMV010000232.1 GCA_028714175.1 Methylococcales bacterium | reverse complement strand
TTGATAAGTTACGCGAGCTAAACGCTCTACATAACTCAATTTTTCTTGTCAAGTTTATGCTGGTTTTTATTGGCAGGGATATGTTCAACTGCGGTTTTTAGGTTGAATGACCCCTTGACGATCAGCGGCGCTCGCGCGCTCGGGAGGCTTGGACCCTTGGGATGTGCGGACAGACGGAGATCGAGAGTCTCGTCGCGCAGGTTGATCTGCCCTTCGCCGACAATGTTGGTGTCGGTGGTATCTACCACGAGCGGTTGCGTCATTCGAAGCATTGCTTCCATTGCTCTTTTGGATTTTTCAGTATCGGGGTCATTGATTAGTTTGGGCAAAATAGTGGGAACAAGTTGCCATGAAACACCGTATTTGTTCTTGAGCCAGCCGCACTGCTGCGCCTTTTCATCGCCGCCTTCCGAGAGCTTCTCCCAGTAATAGTCAACTTCATCCTGTGTTTCGCAACCGAGCTGGAATGAAATGGCTTCGTTGAATTTAAACATCGGGCCACCATTTAGTGCTGTAAACATCTGGCCGTCAAGTTCAAATGCCACAGTCATTACCGAACCAACCGGCTTTCCGTGGATATCCTGCCCCGATTCGCCGTAATGGGAAACGTTTTCGATCTTTGAGTTTTTAAAGATAGCAGTATAAAAAATCAGCCGCTTCTTCGGCCTGATCATCAAGCCACAAGCAGGGGGTTATTTTTTGCATGTCGTTTCTCCTTGAATAGTTGATAAATCTCTATAGTGAAATTGCTCCAGAGATGATTTAAACGTCCTTGTTTCCAATTTGTTATATTAAGACTGCATTGACTTACGGTGACCCCTCGCCAGTCATTCCTCTGCAATGGTCTTCAGATTGGCCAGCCCTTGATCAAACTTGCCGCCAATCATTTTGTCCTGATTAAAAAATAATAAACACATGAGCTTGGCGATGTATTCGTTCGTTCCCTGCATGGTTTGTGTGACAACCGTATTGTCGCCCGTTGGCTCCAAGGTAAACTCAACGGTACTCTGGCCTTTAAAGGGTTTGATAAAGTCCAGCTTCAGGGCGACTTTAACAGGTGGAATCGATTCCGTAATTTCCATGCTGCCCTGACCAATTTCTCTATTGCCTTCCCAGGCATATTTGACGCCTTTGCCGCTGGCTTCGCCGCTATAGCTGCGTTTCATCGCCGGATCTACTGTTTCCCAGGCTGACCACGTTTGCATATTGTGCAAGTCATTGATCAGTGGAAACAGTCTGTCTGGCGAGGCTTTAATCGTCACGCTGCGCTTTATTTGGAAATTGCTTGGTAATGTGGCTGCATAGATCAGAACTGCAACGATAAGAACCGCTATTGCAATAATAATTATCTCAATCATTTGTTTTACCTTTTTCAACAGAATGCTGAGTCTTCAGTGCTGTCGTCATACCTGTCATGATGGCGAAGCCACCCATACGTTGGGGTTTGCGGCCATCCTTCGGGTGAATCCTCCCAATCCTCCTGACGGCCAAATGGCGTCAAATCGAGGTAATTGTAGGTGCCGTCGAGCAGTTCGAGACCGCGGGCATAGGCCGAGTAAGTGTGAAAAATGCTGTCGCTATCACGCAGGAAAACACTCAGGCCATGCGACTCGCCCCGCGTAAAATGGGTTTCACCTTTCTGCTCAAGTTCCGCCTTGTTCAGGTAATTGTACTCGACAGGCGCAACAGCTTCGTCGTGCGTGACGTGAAAGTCGTAGTTGAAATCGCTGCCGAATGACGAGTGCCAGGGGAACGTCCAGCCCATGTGTTTCTTGCGCTCGACGAGCCATTGTTCGTGGGAAACAATCCGCGGTTGTGCGTTTGTGTTCGTTGTCATCGTAGTGTCTCCTTTAATTTTGGAAATTACAGACTGTTCAGGGTCTGGTTTTTACTTTTTCCGGTAGTAATTCGCCGTCATGACGGTAGACCATACTCCGTCATCGCCCAGCATCTGCGAGGTCATCACACGGTGGTCGGCACTTTTTAGTTCAATCACATCCTTGTACCTGGCTAACTTCTCTTCTCCGGTACAGGTTGGACCTTCGGTATTAAGCGTCAGCACCTTTTCTGTCGAGTCCAATGACCCATCGTAAAGCCAGAGATGAGTCATCATCGACCCGATGAAGGTGCCGACGTAGCGCTCCTTTTGCGGATCATAACCCAGCGTAATTACCATGGTTGCGCTGCCGCCGCCGGGCATCTCGCCACGACTTTCACCCTGCACCCAGAGACCACCGATTGAGCGCACAATCTCCGAGCCTTTGAACTTCTCCGGCGGTTTGCCGGGTTCCATTGAGCATTCGGATTCGTACGTCCATTCACCTACCAGTTGTTGTAGCTATTCGTGTGTTTTTGAAGTTCGATTTTCATTGGTATCTCCTCTGTTTTCAGTGTGTGTTATGGGGGCACTTTTTGTACCAAGGTGTACTGAACGAAGGGAAGCGCATAGTACGCGATGATGGGCTGCATGTTGTTTAGCTCATTCTACGTCCCTTTGGGCTCCAGTGTCGGCTGGACCAAGGGGTGAGGCCTGGATGCCGTCTTACCACCGCTTCCGTACGGACGGGTGATGATCTCCAGCAGGTGGCCGTTCGGGTCGTCGAAGTAGAGTCCGCGCCCATCGTCCCAAGTGTTGATCTGGTCGCGTTCGTGGCGGCCGGGGTCGGCCCAATAAGAGAGATGTCGTTCACGAATCCGCTCGAAGATCTCGTCGAATTCGATCTCGGTTACCAGGAAGGCGTAGTGCTGGGACGTAACCTCTCCCTCGGTATCGATATAGTCCAGCGAGGTGTCGTCATTCAAACGCACCACCGCAAACGGTCCGATCAGTGAAGGCGCAGGCAGGTCCAGTATCTCAATCAAGAACTTTGCTGCGGTATCTTTGTCGTGCGCGGCAACGATTGTATGGTTCAGTCGTATGGTTTTAATTCTCATAATTTCTCCTGAGTAGTCGTGGCGATTAGACGGCTGCGTGGCATATAATGCGTTAATTCAATGACCCGCTTTAGCGGATTCGCTGAAATGCTTTGCTTAATCATCTCCGCACTTTTCGGACAGGTTTTGCATCTCTGAAAAGCCGGCAGCAGCTTCCTGAACATCCGCCGGAAAATCCGAGAATTCCTGCACTTGCCGGATTTCAATGATTTCATTGTCCGAAGCCGGGCAGCGCGTCGCCCATTCGATGGCTTCTTTTTTGGACTTTACCTGAATCATCCAGTAACCTCCAAGCACCTCTTTCGCCTCGACAAAAGGTCCATCGGTCACTTGAGGCTTGCCCCCTGAAAAGGTGACGCGCACGCCCATCGAGGGCGGATGGAGGCCATCGAGCGTAAGCAACACACCCGCTTCTTTCAATGCTTTGTTGTATTCCATCATCGCTGCAACAGCCTTGGCGTCTGGCATCGTGCCAGGCGCAGCGTTTTCATATCCTTTGGGAATCATTAGCATCATAAATCGCATGGTAGTTCTCCTGTATATTCATTGATATCGGTAAATGCACAAGTCCGGCTGCCGCAATATAAACAGATAAACACTTTGGTACTTTTCGTTGCATCGAAAATAGCCTTTGGAGTAACAGTTTTGAATTTAGCCTCGGTCAACAACATGATGTATATACCTTCGGAGGCAATCATGCAAGTAGCGGTCTCATCTGTTAGTGGGGATTAAACGTGAAACCGGGTTGAGTAAAATCGGTCATCTGGCCGACTCATAATCAAAATTTTCAGCGAACGATGCTAAAGATGGTCTATTATCAACCAAGGATAAAACCAATAAACTGTAATCAGTGGCTACTTTTCTCAAACTTTACCAAAGCCTGGACGATGACCCTTTAAAGCGGGGCATGCAATTTGAACGCTTTGCCAAGTGGTTCCTGAAAAATGACCCCGAATGGTCAACTCAGGTTGATCAGGTCTGGCTGTGGGAGGAATACCCTGAACGCTGGGGTATCGACTGCGGCGTCGATCTTGTCTTCAGGCATAAGAATGGCGAAAACTGGGCAGTTCAGGCCAAATGCTATTCGCCTGATCACGACATCACCAAGCACGATGTCGACAAATTCCTCAGCGAATCCAATCGCAAGGGCATCGACAAGCGATTGCTGATTGCTACCACAGACCGGATTGGTCCCAATGCCAGGCAGGTTTGTGACGCTCAAGATAAGAAAGTAGTTCGATTTCTGCTCTCCAATTTCGAGACCGCAGACCTTGACTATCCCGTCTCATTTGCTGAACTTCATACAGCAAAGCGTAAGGACAAACCTCAACCCAGAGATCATCAAGTCGAAGCTATTGTAGCCGTTGCCAGGAACTTTCAGGATGCTGATCGCGGGCAACTCATCATGGCGTGTGGAACGGGCAAGACCTTCACCACGTTATGGATCAAGGAAAAACTGGGAGCCGATTCGACTCTGGTGCTATTGCCCTCACTCGGCTTGCTGTCCCAAACACTCCATGAATGGACACTCGCAGCGAACCAAGCCTTTGACGTGCTGTGCGTTTGCTCGGATCAGACGGTAGGCAGGAAAGGTGCTGACGAAGCAATCCATTTCGTTGCCGATCTTGCATTTCCGGTCACGTCCGACACTGCAGAGATCAGGAAATTCCTGAAGCAAAACGGAGCAAAGGTGGTTTTCTCCACTTACCAATCGTCGCCATTGGTAGCCGAAGCACAGTCAGACGCTTCCATCCAGGCATTTGATCTGGCAATTGCCGATGAAGCTCACCGCTGTACCGGGAAGGTCACCAGTGATTTCTCCACCGTTCTGGACAGCAAGCGTCTGCGGGCAACAAAAAGGTTATTTGCTACAGCCACCCCTCGCACCTACACCGCTTCAGTAATGAAAACCGCTGAGGATCGCGGCATTGAAGTGGTTGGCAGGGATGATGAAGCCGTCTTCGGCAAAGTACTGTATTCGCTTCCCTTTGGTGAAGCCATCAGGCGAAACCTGCTGACAGATTACCGGATCGTAATTATTGGCGTGGATAACCCAATGATCGCCGAATGGATCAAGAACAGGGAACTCATTAAAACGGACTCCGGCATCGAAAACGATGCTGAAGCCATTGCCGCCCAGATTGGCCTGCTCAAGGCCATCAAGGATTACGACCTCAAGCGGGTAATCAGCTTTCATAGCCGGGTCAGCCGGGCAGAATCATTCAAAGAAGATGTGCATCAGGTACTTAACTGGATCGGCGAAGAGCATCGTCCCAGCGGGGAACTGTGGACTGACTTTGTATCAGGGGCAATGCCTACGGATAAAAGACGGCAGAAACTGGATTACCTGAAAGGCTTGGGTCAGAACGAAAGGGGACTGCTTACTAATGCCCGATGCCTCTCCGAAGGCGTGGATGTCCCTTCATTAGATGGTGTTGCCTTCATCGATCCAAAAAACAGTCAGGTGGACATCGTCCAGGCGGTGGGCCGCGCTATTTGCTTAAGTGCTGAAAAGAAGTTTGGAACCATCATTCTGCCCGTGTTTATTGAACAGGGCGACAACGCAGTCGACTCAATTGAAGCCAGTAACTTTAAACCTGTCTGGGATGTGCTGAATGCATTCAAGTCACATGATGAAGTGTTATCGCAGCAACTGGATACGATACGTACCAAGCTTGGCAGAAAGCCGGGGTCAAAGGTCAAGCCACAAGACCTCTCAAAAATCACGATTGATCTGCCTGCTTCTGTGGACAGCGGTATATGTCAATGATTTTGAGACACCCGTTATAAGAATATTAGTGTAGATCGAGTGTACCGTTTTCCTGGTCGTGAGCCTCCTTTACCGTCCGTGGAAGGGGCGGGTTAATCCAAGCGGCTTCA